>JAFQTF010000018.1 GCA_017409205.1 Oscillospiraceae bacterium
ATAACTTCATCGGTGCATTTGACTTTACACGGGCTATCGAAGAAGCCCACAATACAACTGAAAAACAGCAAAAGACGGCATAGCCGTCAAGCTACACCGTCTTTTGCTTCAATGTTTTCTTAAGTCACCGCCCCATTGGGAGGGGGATTTTTTTATCTCCGAATTTTTATCATCAGCACGCCAGCATTTATAAAAATTCGTGGTGCCGGTGACCGGACTCGAACCGGTACGCTGTCGCCAGCGGCGGATTTTGAGTCCGCTACGTCTACCATTTCATCACACCGGCAGGTGCCCATTTAGTATAGTATATATCCCGAAAAAAAGCAAGAGAAAAGTTTTCTGCCGAAAGATGACGGGAAATGCCCCTTGACTTATGGCAGAAGATTTATCATAATAATATGCGTAAAAAATAAAAGGGGAGGTGCCCGCTGTTGCAAAAAAAGCTGGTCAGGTGTCTTTATGTTGTAGTGACCGTACTGGCGGCAGCAGGCCTGCTGTGGTCAGGCTTTCGGGTGCTGGAGCAGGACTATGTGTTCTGGGGCGGCTCCCTGTTTTCGCGGCATACCCAAAATCTGGATATTTCCGGACGCAAAATGAGGCATCCGGAGGCCTTTCTGCGGTTTACAGATCTCCGCTGCCTGGATGCCAGACAGACCGGCATGACGCCGGAGCAGTATGAATGGTTCCGGCAGGAGATTCCGGGCTGCCGTGTGCTGTGGGACGTTCCGATTCAGGGGACCTATTACAGCCAGGATACGCAAGCGCTTCGCGTAGAACAGCTGACAGACGCCGATGCGGAGAATCTGAAATATTTGCCTGCGCTGGAACTGCTGGATGTGGGCAGCTGGGACGACTATGCCCGGATTCAGACTCTGCGGGAGCGGTATCCGGAGCTGACGGTTCGTTACCGTGTGGAGATTGCCGGAGAATGGTGGGACAGTGATGTGGTCTCCATGATCCTGGAAAACGCAGATGCCGGGGAGCTGATGGAAAAACTGGCGCTGTTTGACAGGCTGGAAAGCATCCTGCTGACCGGCAGCGTGCCGCAGCGGCAGGCATTGCAGCAGCTGCAGGACCGGTATCCCCATGTTTTTTTCCTGTGGAAGATGGACGCCCTGGGGATGACTCTGGAAACAGATATTACAGAACTGGATCTGACAGCTGTCAGGCTGGACAGTGTGGAGGAATTGCGGAAGCTTCTGCCCTATTTCCCGAAGCTGGAGCAGGTGCATCTGGAAAGCAGCGGTCTTTCCCAGACGGAGCTGGTTGCACTGGTCAGGGAGTATCCGGAAGTTCGGTTCCGGTTTGATCTGACCTTTGCAGGGCACACCTTTTCCACCGATGTCCGGGAGATCGATATTTCCAATACACCGATGACCGGTACCCGGGAACTGGAAGCGCTGCTGCCCTGCTTTTACGATCTGGAAAAAGTGGTCATGTGCGAATGTGGCCTTGACAGCGAGACCATGGATGCTCTGAACCGGCGATACGAGGATATCCGGTTTGTCTGGAGCGTCAATCTGGCGGGCATGCTGTTCCGCACGGATGCGGTGCATTTTACACCCAACCGCTGGGGGCTGTGCCTGCGCAATGAGACGATCTATGACCTGCGGTATTGCACGGATATGGTCTGCGTGGACATTGGACACAATATGATGGTCACCAATTGCGACTGGGTCAGATATATGCCGAACCTGAAATATCTGGTGCTGGCGGAAACCGGCATCTCTGACCTGACTCCGCTGGAAAATCACGAAAATCTGGTATTTCTGGAGATTTTTCTCAGCCGGGTAACGGATTATTCGCCGCTGCTTACCTGCAGGGCGCTGGAGGATCTGAACCTGTGCTATACCAAGGGAGATCCGGAACCCCTGGCGGAAATGACCTGGCTGAAGCGGTTGTGGTGGACCGGCAGCTGGGCAGGACGAACCTATCTGGCAGATAAGCTGCCGGATACATACAAGGAATTTCTTTCCACCTCCTCCACCGGAAGAGGCTGGCGGGAAGGACAGCATTATTATGATATGCGGGATTTCATCGGCATGGAGTACATGGTGGGATAGCCGCGAAATGTGAGGATACAGATATGAGCTACCAAAAGACGAGACCCAGATATGCAAAAAGACGCAGCAGTACGCTGATCGCAGTGCTGCTGGTGTTGGTCCTGATAACGGCCGGACTGCTTGGCGGTATGGTCTGGTATCTTGGCACCCATTTCTTTGTGGGCGGAAGGGCCTACCGGAAGGGAGCCGAGACGCTGAATCTGCGGGATCAGAAGCTGACGGTATCGGAGTATCATGAGATACGCACGGAACTGCCTGACAGTGAGATCCACTGGAATGTTCCCTTCCAGGATACGGCTTATCCTGAGGATGTTACCGGCATTTCTGTCCGGAGCCTGTCCGACCGGGATCTGGAACGGCTGGCATATTTTTCGGAGCTGAAGGAAATCGATGCCTCCGGCTGCCGGGATTATGAGCAGCTGCGCAGACTGCAGGAGCTGTATCCCCATATTGCACTGACATATACGGTTGCCATTGGCGGCATGGAGTATCCCAATGATGCTGCAGTGGTCACCTGCGATACGCTTACGGATGAGGAGATCGGTCTGATGGCCTATCTGCCGGAGCTGAGAAGCGTGGATGCCTCCGGCTGCACCGACCATAGTCGGATCGGCGTGCTGGGAAATGCGTTCCCGGATCTGGATATTTCCTACCGGGTTGAGCTGCTGGGGCAGGTCTTTGATGAAACTACCGTTTCAGCCACCTTCCGGAACCCTGATGTGGATGTGCTGCTGGAACAGCTGGCGTATGTGACCCATATGGAATCTGTCCATCTGGTGGAGCCCAATGCCAGCCCGGAGAAGCTGCGTCAGCTGATGGAGGCGTATCCCGATATCACCATCACCTGGGACAAGACCATGCTGGGCAAGACCTTCAACAGTGCAGCAACGGAATATGATCTGACGGATACCACCCTGATCACCAAGAAAAATACCTGGGCCGAGCCCAAGGAGGCATGGGAGACAGAACAGATCACAGTCCAGCTGAAGGAAGCCATGGCTTATTTCCCCAATGCGGAAAAGGTGATCGTTCCTGCCTGTGCCCTGCATAATGAGACCATGGCTGCCTTCCGGGAAGAGATGCGCCCGGAATACAAGGTGGTCTGGACAGTTTATGTAACCAAGAAGCCTATCCGCACCGACTCCACAGTGATCCATTCCTCCGCCCTGAAGACCTGCTTCATTGATGAGCAGAGCTACGATCTTCAGTATTGCGAAGATGCCGTTGTGGTGGATATCGGACATTCCTATGTGAAATATATCGAATGGGTAAAGGGCATGCCCAATCTGAAGTATCTGATCCTGGCAGACAACTGGCTGAAGGATATCAGCCCCATCAGCACCTGCAAAAACCTGATCTATGTGGAGCTGTTTGACAATAAATATATCCCGGACTATTCCCCGCTGCTGGGCTGCACGGCCCTGCAGGATCTGAATCTATCTGAAACCTTTGCAGATCTGGATCCCCTGAAGGAGATGACCTGGCTGGACAACCTGTGGCTCAATTCTGCAGGTGTTACCCCCGCAGAGCACCGGGAACTGCAGGAGGCGCTGCCCAATACCACCATTATGACCACGGGCGCTGCCCACAATGGCGGCGGCTGGCGGCAGCTGCAGAACTATTTTGACATGCGTGACATTATGGGACTGCCCTATAATGCCTGGTAACGGCGAAGGAAGATCACCATGAAAAAAATCGTAATTCCGATTCTTGTGCTGCTGATCCTGGTGTCAGCGGCATGCGGCGTATACGTGGGATATAAGATATGGCATCTGAGCAACCACATTTTTGTGGAGGATGCAGTTTATGAAAAGGATGCCGTTTTTCTGGATCTGCGGGGTACCGGGGTATCGCTGGAGCATTATGAATCCCTGCGCAGGCAGCTCCCGGACTGTGAGATCCGGTACGATCTGCCGTTTCAGGGCAGCTTTTATCCCGATGACACCCAGACACTGACCATTACCTCCCTGACGGAAGAGGAAATGCTGCTTCTGAATCTGCTGCCGCAGCTGAAGACTGTGGAGGCAGCCGGCTGCCGGGATTATGCGCAGCTGCAGGCACTGCAGAAGCGCCACCCGGACTGCGAGGTGCACTATACTGTAACGATCCAGGGGGAGGCATATCCCGAAGATACCACATCCCTGTCCATTCCTGCCGGCCTGACGGATGTGTCTGAGCTGATGGAGAACCTGCAGTGGCTGCCCCAGGTGTATTCGGTTTATCTGGAACAGCCCCAGGCAGCGCCGGAAACACTGCGGGAACTGATGGAAATGTATCCTGATATCTCCTTCTTCTGGGAGAAGGATGCGCTGGGAGAAACCTACAGTTCGGATATAACAGAGATCGACCTTTCGGGAAGAACGGACCTGACACTGGAGCAGGTGGCTGCAGAACTGGCTTATTTCCCCAATCTGGAAAAGGTGGATATGAGCTTCTGCGGTTTTGACAATGAAACCATGGCGGCTTTTCGGGAAGAAATGCGGGATCAGTACAAGGTGGTCTGGACCATGAAGATCTATGGTCTTAAGGTGCGTACCGATGATACCTATTTCATGCCGGTGAAGCACGATGTGAAGGTGGCGGATTACCAGCTGCATCAGCTGATCTATTGCGAGGATATGCTCTGTGTGGACGTTGGCCACATGCCCATCCGGAAACTGGACTGGGTGACCGGTATGCCCCATCTGAAATACCTTATTGTAGCCGATGGCCCTCTGATGTACATAGAGCCGCTGTCCACCTGCAAGGAACTGATCTACCTGGAACTGTTTATGACCAAAGTCTCTGACTTTACCCCTCTGCTGGGCTGTACGGCATTGCAGGATCTGAACGTTGCCATGACCAACGGAGATCCTATGGTGTTCAAGGATATGCCCTGGCTGAAAAATCTCTGGATCAACCGTCTGGGTGTCAGCCGTGCAGAGCATGAGGAGATCCAGGCGGCTCTGCCGGATACCCATATCGAGAGTGAACACGGCCTCCCCACCGGAAACGGCTGGCGGAAGCTTCAGAATTACTTCGATATGCGGGACCTTCTGGGCATGGGATACAACGCATGGTAAGAAAAGCTTAAGAATTGGACACAGTCTGTTAACTTGACAGTGTTTCTGCCCGGGGGTATAATGAACCGGAGGAGGGAAGTTATGAAAAAATTTGTGTATATCCTGACCATTGTCCTCCTGGTGCTGATTTTTGCAGTCAGCGCGTTCCTGGTGGGCAGCTACATTGTGGAATCCAGAGAGCAGGCAGAGCAGAATGCAGCTCTGGCCGCATTGAGAGACAACGCAAAAGAAACAACGCAGGAAGCAACAGACGGCACAGAACCCGAGGAAACCGATCCTGAGGGAACCTTCAGTGAGGCGGAGATTCGGGATGAAAACGGTATGCTGGCGGAGTACGGTGAGATCTACGCCCAGAATTCTGACCTGGTGGGCTGGATCCGGATTGACGGAACAAAGCTGGACAACCCTGTTGTTCAGACCCCCGACAGACCCAATTACTATCTGGATCACGACTTCTACGGCACTCCCAGCGCCTGGGGCGCCATCTATGCCCGGGAAGAATGTGATATCTATGAACCCAGCGACAATATCACGCTCTACGGCCATAACATGCGCGATGGCAGCATGTTTGCTGTGCTGAATGACTATACGAATAAGGCAACCTGGGAAAACAATCCCCTGATCTTCTTTGATACGCTGTACGAGTATCATGTGTACAAGATCTTCGCGGTGTTCAAGACTTCTGCGAATCTGGGCGAAGGCTTTACATATCACAACATGATCGAAGCAGAGAACAAGGCGGATTTCGATGAATTTATTGCTACCGCCAAGGAACTGTCCTTCTATGATACCGGTATCACGCCCCAGTATGGCGACAAGGTGATCTGCCTGTCTACCTGTGAGTACACACTGGACAACGGCCGCCTGGTCATGGCCGCAGTGCGGATCAGCTAAAGATTCCAATCCACGCCCCGGACTTGTGTCCGGGGCATTTTTTATATGAACAGAGGCAAAAGGTGGTTTTCTCTGAGGGACTTCTTTCAGAATCTCTTGTATATCTTTCAGAAATACGCTATAATAACAAAAAATGCCACAAGGAGGCATGGTTATGCATAGTCTTTGCAATCACTGGGAATTTGCTCCCCAGTGGTTTGATGGATTTGGCCGGGGAGAGGGCAGGGGAACACCTGTCCGGTTGCCCCATACCGTTAAGGAGATCCCCCTGCACTACGCAGATCATACATCCTATCAGATGATCTGCGGCTACCGGCGGAAGCTGGAACTGGGTCAGGAGCTGGAGGGAAAGCGGCTGTTTTTGCAGTTTGATGGTGCGGCCCATATTGCCACTGTTTATTTAAACGGTAAGGAACTGACCCAGCACCGGACCGGCTATACCGGCTTCCGTGTGGAGGTCACCGACAGCGTCCTGCTGGGCGGGGAAAATCTGCTGGCAGTGAAGCTGGACACCCGGGAAAATCCCCAGGTACCGCCCTTCGGTTTTGTTATTGATTACCTGACCTACGGCGGCCTTTACCGGGAGGTCTGGCTGGATGTTCGGGAAAAGAGCCACATTGAAGATCTTTATATCACTACGCCCAATCTCACCACCCTGAAGATCCGTCCTACCCTGTGCAACTGCGATGGCTGCATCCTGTTGGTGGAACTGCTGAAAGGGGAGCATCTGCTGGTGAAGAAGGCATTCAAAACCGGCGGTACCATTTCCATCGACTGTCCCATGGTGAAACCCTGGGATACGGAACATCCCATCCTCTATACCTGTCGTGTCAGTCTGCTGAAGATCGGCAAGGTCATGGATATGAAGGAATACCGCATCGGCTTCCGGACCGCAGAGTTCCGGGCGGATGGCTTCTACTTAAACGGCAGCAAAACCTTCCTCCGGGGTCTGAACCGGCATCAGTGCTACCCCTATATGGGCTATGCTGCGCCGGAGAGTCTCCAGCGGGAGGATGCCCGGATCCTGAAGGAAGAGCTGGGCTGCAATGCTGTCCGTACCTCCCATTATCCTCAGAGCCGTCATTTTATCGAGGAATGTGACCGGCTGGGCCTTCTGGTGTTCACGGAGATCCCCGGCTGGCAGCACATCGGCGATGAGCACTGGAAGGATCAGGCGGTACAGAATACCCGGGAAATGGTGCTGCAGTACCGCAATCATCCCAGCATTATCCTATGGGGCGTCCGTATCAACGAAAGCCAGGATGACGATGACTTTTATCAGCGAACCAATGAAGCTGCCTGGGAGCTGGATCCCGGCCGGGCAACCTCCGGTGTCCGCTATATGGAAAAGAGCAGCCTCCTTGAGGATGTGTACAGCTACAATGATTTCTCCCATACCGGCGACAATCCCGGCTGCAAGCCCAAACGGTCAGTGACGCCTGACGACAAAAAGGCCCTTCTGATCTCTGAGCACAACGGCCACATGTTCCCCACCAAGGTCTATGATCCCTGGAGCAAGCGGCAGGAGCATGCGCTGCGGCACATGCGGGTGCTGAACGATGCCATGGCCGACGGCGGTCATGCCGGCTGTTTCGGCTGGTGTATGTTCGACTATCCCACCCACAAGGATTTCGGCTCCGGCGACCGGGTCTGCCATCATGGCGTCATGGATGCGTTCCGGAATCCCAAGCTGGCAGCCTATGCCTATGCCAGCCAGAGCGACGGTCATCCGGTGCTGGCGGTGGGTTCCTCTATGGACATCGGCGACTATCCCGGCGGTCAGATCGGGGATATCCATGTGTTTACCAATGCTGACAGCGTTTCCCTGTACAAAAACGGAAGCTTTGTCACCAAACTGAAGCCCGGCAAGTGGAAGGGCCTGCCCCATGGGCCCATGCTGGCAGATGATACCATCGGCTGCCTGCTGGAGACTCAGGAGGGCTATGAGAAACCCAAGGCAGAATTGCTGCGCAGCTGCCTGCTGTCGATCCAGAAGCGGGGACTTGCCAACCTGACCCCGGCGGACATTGCGAAGATGGGCTATGCCATGGTGAAATACGGCATGAAATATTCCGATGCCGTGGCCCTCTACGGCAAGTATGTGGGCAACTGGGGCGGCGAGGCCACCGTCTGGCGTTTTGACGCGGAAAAGGACGGCATTGTGACCCGTTCCGTTACCTGCTGCCCCAGCGCACGGCTGCGGCTGGAAGCCATTCCCAGTCATACGGAGCTGACAGAAGGCGATACCTATGATATGGCTGCTGTCCGGATCCGGATCCTGGATGAATTCGGCAACGTGGCACCTTATGCCCAGCTGCCGGTGCTGTTCAAGATCGAAGGCGATGCCGAGATCGTTGGCCCCCATGCAGCCACAGCTGAAGGCGGTATGTGCGGCACATATATCCGCACCACCGGAAAAACCGGCACTGCCCGGCTGACCATCTCCACCGCTCAGACCGAAGCCGTCAGCCTGACCTTTGACATCGGTTGACATTCCGGGGAAACAGTGCTATCATTTTGAAGAATTATTATAGAAAACAGAGGAGTAAGTATATCATGAGCTTTCAATATCGAGGCCTGAAGGGCCAGTACGAAAAGCATATCGTCACCGATCTGGAGGTCGACCACCGGCTGAAGATGCTGGCACAGCAGAATCCCCGGATCATCGTGGTGGATGGCCGCGCCTCTCAGGAAGGTGACGAGGTGGTTCTGGACTACGCAGGTTTCTGTGACGGCGTTCAGTTCCCCGGCGGTACCGCTGAGAAGCAGACTCTGGTGCTGGGCAGCCACACCTTTATCCCCGGCTTTGAGGAGCAGCTCATCGGCCATGTGCCCGGTGACGAAGTCTGTGTGAAGGTCATGTTCCCTTCCGAGTACCATGCCCCTGATCTGGCCGGCAAGGCAGCAGAGTTCCGCTGCAAGATCCACCAGATCCGGGAAAAGACCGAGTATCAGCTGGACGATACCTTTGCCATGGAAATGGCAGGCTGCGCTACCTTCGCCGAAATGCGGGAGCAGTACGCCAAAGCACTGCAGGACTATTCCGACAACCAGAGCGAGATGGAGCTGCAGGACAATCTGCTGCGTGCCGCTGCCAAGACGCTGGAATTTGATGCCACCGAGGAGCAGATCGAGAAGGAACTGGATGCCCACATTGAGACGCTGAAGGCACAGCTGGCCGAGAAAGGCCTGAATCTGGAGATGTACTGCCAGTTTGCACAGACTTCCGAGGAGCAGCTGCGCAAGGATGCCCGCGAAAACGCGGTTATGTCCCTGCGGATCCAGGCAACCATCGAGAAGGTGGTGGAACTGGAAAACCTGGTGGTCACCGATGAAGAGATGGATGCCTCTCTGGAGGTTATCTGCCGCCAGAACAACATGACGCTGGAAATGCTGAAGCCCCACATCGATGAGGAGTTCACTGCCGCTGTCACCAGAAGCGTTCTGATGGGCAAGGTCATGCGCCTGATCCGGGATGCCGCAGAGGTCACCGAAGCGGAATAATCTTGCACAATAGATAGCTAATAATCGATATAAAAAGTGTGAAAAAACAGGAGAATTCTCCTGTTTTTTCCTTTGTTATTGACATATTTGACCAATGATGCTAGAATTAAAAACTGGAGGGCCACGGGGCCTTCCTCCGGTGTCCGCACACGTGCTGACGCGCGGAACCGTGAAAACAATCATCCCGGCAGCGCAAAATGAAACCCGGGATGCTCCTTAGGAGGAAAAAGATACTATGGCAATCGAATTTGTGGATGGCAAGTATGTGGACGAAAAGGGCCTCGTCAAGCTGGACCCCACCGTTTACAAGGACTGGCAGATCGCTGAGGAAGCAGAAAAGACGCTGCCCTCCGTGGACTACTTCCGTGAAAAGCTGGGCCTGCTGCCCGAGGAGATCATTCCCTACGGCAAGACTCCCAAGATTGACTTCATCAAGGTCATGAACCGACTGAAGGACAAGCCCGATGGCAAGTTCATCGAAGTCACTGCTATCACCCCCACTCCCTTCGGCGAAGGCAAATCCACTGTTTCCCTGGGTCTGATCGAAGGCCTGGGCTACATCGGCAAGAATGTCGGCGGCGCTCTGCGTCAGCCCTCCGGCGGCCCCACCATGAATGTCAAGGGTACTGCAGCCGGCGGCGGCAACGCTCTGCTGATGCCCATGACCGAGTTCTCCCTGGGCCTGACCGGCGATATCAATGACATCGTCAACGCCCACAACCTGGCTATGGTGGCTCTGAATGCCCGTATGCAGCATGAGCGCAACAATACCGACGAATGGCTGGCCAAGAAGGGCCTGCGCCGTCTGGATATCGACCCCAAGCGTGTGGAAATGGGCTGGGTCATGGACTTCTGTGCCCAGGGCCTGCGTAACATCATCATCGGTATCGGCGGCCGTCTGGACGGCTTCATGATGGAATCCAAGTTCGGCATTGCTGTCGGCTCTGAGCTGATGGCAATCCTGGCTGTTGCCAAGGATCTGAAGGATCTGCGCGAGCGTATCGGCAAGATCGTTGTGGCTTACTCCAAGTCCGGCGAGCCTGTTACCACCGAGGATCTGGATGTTGCCGGCGCCATGACCGCATGGATGCGCAACACCATCAACCCCACCATGTGCTACAGCGTGGAACATCAGCCTGTTCTGATCCATGCAGGCCCCTTTGCAAACATCGCCATCGGCCAGTCCTCCGTCATTGCTGACCGTCTGGCTCTGAAGCTGTTTGATTACCATGTTACCGAGTCCGGCTTTGCTGCCGACATCGGCTTTGAGAAGTTCTGGAACGTCAAGACCCGCCTGTCTGGTCTGACCCCCAACGTTTCTGTTCTGGTCGCCACTGTCCGCGCGCTGAAGATGCACGGCGGCGGTCCCAAGGTCACCCCCGGTGCCCCCCTGCCCAAGGAATACACCGAGGAAAATCTGGAACTGCTGGAGAAGGGTACTTGCAACCTGTTCCACCATGTCAACACCATCAAGAAGTCCGGCATCAACCCCGTTGTCTGCATCAACCGGTTCTACACCGACACGGATGCCGAGGTCGCTCTGCTGAAGAAGATGTGCGCCGAGCGTGGCGTCCGCTGTGCTGAATCCAACCACTGGCGTTACGGCGGCGAAGGTGCTGCCGAGCTGGCCCGCGTGGTTGTGGAGGCCTGTGAGGATCCCGTGGACATCAAGTTCCTGTACGATCTGGAAATGCCCTTGCGTCAGCGCGTTGAGCTGATTGCCAAGGAGGTCTACGGCGCTGACGGCGTTGACTGGGCACCTCTGGCTGTTGAGAAGGCAAAGCGTTTCGAGACCGATCCCAAGTACGCTGACTACTGCACCATGATGGTCAAGACCCACCTGTCCCTCAGCGACGACCCCACCAAGAAGGGTGTTCCCACCGGCTGGCGTCTGGCTGTCCGGGATATCCTGGAGTACGGCGGCGCCAAGTTCCTGTGCCCCATGGCAGGCACCATCTCCATGATGCCCGGTACCGCAGCTGACCCCGCTTACCGCCGCGTCGATGTTGATGTGGAGACTGGCAAAGTTTCTGGTTTGTTCTAATTCACAAGGGTGCAGGCAGCCTGGGCTGCCTGCGCTTTTTACTCTGGATTGAAGGAGGAGCCCTATGGACATGACATTGGAATCCTGCCGTTTTTTTGTGGAGATGCTGGCGTCAGCTACCCCCTCTCCCGGCGGCGGCGGTGCGGCAGCACTGGTGGGTGCCATAGGCACCGCGCTTGGCCACATGGCCTCCAATCTCACGGTTGGAAAGAAAAAATATGCCGATGTGCAGCAGGAGATCCTGGCGCTGAATACAAAGTTCATGCTGCTGGAGAAGGAACTGCTGGATCAGGTGGAGGCGGATGAGCACGGCTTTCTGCCTCTGGCTGCGGCGTATAAACTGCCCAAGGATGCTCCTGGCTACGACCGTTTTATGGATGAGGCTACGCTGGAAGCCTGTCAGGTGCCGCTGAAGATCATGGAGCTGTGTTGTCAGGCTCTGGATCAGATTGCCTTTGTGGCGGAGAAGGGGACCCGGCTGGCGGTGTCCGATGCAGGCAGCGGCGCGGTATGCTGCAAGGCAGCCCTGCAGGCCGCATCCCTGACGGTGTTTATCAATACCAAAAATCTGAAAAACCGGTCTGCAGCCCGGGCCATCGATGAAAAAGTGAACGTAATGCTTACTGATTACGGCGTTCTGGCAGACCGGATCTATCTGGATGTCTGCCGCAGCTTTGGTCAGCAGGGAGGATAATATGGCAAAATTACTGCTTGGCAAAGAGGTTGCCGATGCTTTGTCGGAGGAACTGAAAGCCCGGGTGCAGCAGCTGGAAGAGCAGGGTATCACCCCCACGCTGGCTGTTGTCCGGGTAGGTGAAAATGCCGGAGATCTGAGCTATGAAAAGGGTGCCATGAAGCGGGCGCAGCAGTTGGGCGTTCAGGTGAGGCAGGTCCATCTGCCGGAAGATACGGCTGCGGAGCGACTGCTGGAAACCATGGATGAACTGAATGCAGATGCCGCTCTTCACGGCGTCCTGCTGTTCCGGCCCCTGCCGGAGCATCTGCGCAGCCGGGAAAGCGAGATCTGCAACCGTCTGGATCCCCAAAAAGATGTGGACGGAATGACTGATCTCAGCGCCGCCGGTGTCTATACCGGTCAGGCTCTGGGATTTCCACCCTGCACCGCCGCAGCCTGCATGGAAATACTGGATCACTACGGCATTGAAACCGTTGGCAAAAAGGTAGTGGTCATGGGCCGGAGCCTGGTTATCGGACGGCCTGCTGCCCTGATGCTGATGCACCGTCATGCCACCATCACTGTGATCCATACCCGTACGGAAGATCCCATGGCCTATATACCCTATGCGGATATTCTGATCTGTGCTGCCGGCGTGAAGGATCTGATCACTGCCGGTATGGTGCGGCCGGGACAGGTGGTTCTGGATGTGTCCATGAACTATGATCCCGACAAGATCACCTCCGGAGGCAGAGGCGGCATGGTGGGAGATTGTGCTTTTTCTCAGGTGGAACCCATTGTGGGGGCCATCACCCCCGTTCCCGGCGGCGTAGGTGCCGTCACCAATACCGTGCTGATGAAGCACGTGATCCAGGCTGCCCAGCAGGCCTGACAAAAGGAGAGAGACAGAATGAAAAAAATCCGCGCTCTGCCGGAAAGTGATTTCCTGAAACTGTTTTTCGCGTTTTTTGCCGTATTTTTCCTGATGGCGGCAGTCTGCATGCCGGACCGGGCCAATATGCTGTCGGGCCTGAAGCAGATCCTTGTCCAGCCTTGCAAGGTCTCCACCAGCTATTTCGGTGTGGGTGGCTATGCGGCCACATTCCTGAATATGGGCATGGTGGCGGCCATTTGTCTGACGCTGTTTGTGGTGTTCGGGGCAGAGGCCAACAATGTGTCCACCCTGGCGTTTATCCTCACAACCGGCTTCGGCGCCTGGGGCATCAACATTATGAACATCTGGCCCAGCATTGCCGGTGTGTTCCTCTATGCACTGGTGAAGAAGGAGAAGCTCAGCGGTCTGGTGAACGCCATGCTGTTCTCCACCGGCCTTGCCCCGCTGATCACGGATCTGATGATCCGCTATCCCAATGCAGAGGTGGTGGGCTTCAATCTGCCGGGCATTGCATTATCGCTGCTGATCGGTGCTCTTATTGGCTTTCTGATGCCTGCAGGCATGGCCAATTCCCCCAAGGTGCATAAGGGCTTTGACCTGTACAGTGCAGCTTTCCCCATGGGTATGCTGGCTTTCTTCCTGAACGCCACACTGTTCAAGACGATGGGCATTGACCTGCCTAATCCCGGCGATACCCTGAGCGTTGTCTCCCCCATGATCTGCAATACCTTCTGTATTCTGCTGTTCAGCTGCTGTATCCTTGGGGCGCTGGCGCTGGGCTGTACCCCCAAAGCCTACTGGCGGCTGCTGACGGCCCCCAACACCATCAAGGATTTTTCATCCTATTATGGAACCCATGTATTCCTGATGAATGTGGGCGTGTTCGGCCTGTTCATCCTGGGCTACTACAACCTGATCGGCGCCCCCTTCAACGGCGTCACCTTTGGCGTTGTTTTCTGCATGCTGTCCACCTGCAATTCCGGTTCCCATCCCGGCAACGTCTGGCCCATTATGCTGGGTTATCTGGCATCCTCCGTGGTGTTCGGCTGGCTGTCCCAGGTTGCCGGCGGCGAGTTTGCCATGACCATCCATTCCCAGGCCATCGTGGTGGGCCTGTGCTATGCCAATGGCCTCAGTCCCATCGCAGACAAGTATGGCTGGCATTATGGTTTCCTGGCTTCCGTCATGCACTATCTGCTGGTGACGTCTGTGCCCAACCTCCATGGCGGCTTCTGCCTGTATAACGGCGGCTTCACCGCGGCGCTGATCTGTGTCATTCTGATCCCCGAGCTGGAGCGGTTCTGCCATACCAAGGATGAGCGGAAAGCCCTGAAAGCAAAGTAACCCATTGAAAAACCGCCTTTCTTCTGCTATGATAAGCAAAAGAAAGGCGGACTTTTTTATGGTAAATGTTTGTGATATCAATGTGATGAAGCCACTGCTTGCAGAGCACGGCTTCCATTTTTCCAAAGCCAAGGGCCAGAACTTCCTCATCGCCCCCTGGGTGCCGGAATCCATCGCTGTGGAATCCGGTGTGCGGGAAGATGTGGGTGTGCTGGAGATCGGCCCCGGCATCGGCCCTCTGACCCAGCAGCTGTGTCTGCGGGCGGGCAAGGTCTGCGCTGTGGAGCTGGATGACCGGCTAAAGCCCATTCTGGACATCACCGTGGGAGAATTTGACAATCTGGAGATCATCTGGAACGATGTGCTGAAGCTGGATGTGCCGGCGCTGGTGCAGGAAAAATTTGCCGGATTGCGTCCCATGGCCTGTGCCAATCTGCCCTATTACATCACCTCGCCCATCCTTTCTGCCCTGCTGGAAGCGGAGTGCTTCGAGGCGGTTACCGTCATGGTGCAGAAGGAAGTGGCTCAGCGGATCGCGGCCAAACCCGGCAGCGCTGATTACAGCGCGTTTACCGTGTTCTGCCAGTATTATGCCGAGCCGGAACTGCTGTTTGATGTGCCTGCCCACTGCTTTATGCCCCAGCCCAAGGTGACCTCAGCGGTCATCACTTTGCGGACCCGGCAGGAGAAACCGTGGGACATTCTGGATGAGGATATTTTCTTCCGTACGGTCCGGGCCAGCTTTGCCATGCGGCGTAAGAAGCTTTCCAATGGCCTTGCCTCCGGTTTCCCGGAACTGGGTAAGACTGGTGCATCGGAGGTCATCGAGGCGGCAGGCTTCGATGCCAACGTCCGGGGCGAGACCCTCAGTATCCCGGAATTTGCCCGGATCGCCAATGAGATCGTAAAGCGCAGAGGTGCTTGACATGGAGTCGGAATATCCGGGAATGAGAAGATTTCTTGTTTCTGCCGTGATGGAGAAGGAAGCGGAACTGGCAGAGCAAAGACTGCCGGAAAAGGGGATGTTTGCCCCCTTTTCACTGGCCATGCGCTATCCCGGTACGGAACATAAAGGCAGGCTGTATGTCCAGTACAGCGCAGATCATGGCTGCGGGATCCGTGCATCCATGATCGTGGACGGCACCTGTCGTGAGATCTCCAACTTTGTGTTTTTTGGAGACCGGCAGGCCTGCATCCAATGGCTGCGGAACAGGGACAATGTGGAGCCGCTGGTGGAGATTTACGACCATCTGATGCAGCAGGCAGACGGCATGGCATAGGCGCGGAAAAAATGGAGGAATAGAGAATGATCGAATTTCTGTTTCTGGATCTGGATGATACCATTCTGGATTTTAGGAAGGCAGAGTATATTGCCATTGGCAGAACCATTGCGGATTTCGGTGTGGAGCCTGCGGATGCGGTGCGCCACCGTTACCACGAGATCAATAAATGGCACTGGGAGCAGCTGGAAAAGGGTACCATGACCCGCGCGGAGATCCTGACCAACCGGTTCAGGGTGCTGTTTGAGGAGCTGGGCGTGGAAGTTGATGCCGAAAAAGTGGCCCGCACCTACGAGAAGAATCTGTCTCAGGGGCATTGGTTCCTGCCCGGTGCCGAGGAGGCAGTGGAGCGTTTAAGCAAAAAATACCGGCTGTTCCTTGCCAGCAACGGCACAGCCTCCGTTCAGAAGGGCCGCATGACCAGCGCCAATCTGTACCGCTTCTTTGAAACAGTGTTCGTTTCTCAGGAGATCGGCCACAACAAACCCTCCAAGGCCTATTTTGATGCCTGCTTTGCCTCCATTCCCGGTTTTGACCGGGAGAAGGCCATGATCGTGGGTGACAGCCTTTCCTCCGATATTCGGGGCGGCATCAACGCGGGACTCAAGACCGTATGGGTAAACCCTGACCATAAGGACTGCAGTGACATCAAACCGGATTATGAGATCGAGGCCCTGAGCCAGCTGGAAACGCTGTTGGAAAACCTGTAAAGAAAAGCTGCCATTTCTTCGGATGGCAGCTTTTGCTTATTTCAGATTCACCAGTACCGGTTTGCGGATGACCATGGAATCCTCCGTCACAGCGCAGTCCATTGCCAGAACCGTCACGCCGGCAGCAGCCGCTTCCCGGAGGGCACAGCCAAAATTAGGATCGGTAGTGTCATTGGGGTGGAGATATTTCACATCGGACATCTGAATGACAAAGAGAACATAGCCGCCGCAGCCTTCTGCTACACACTTCTGTAATCCCCGCAGATGCCTTGTACCCCGCTCTGTGGGGGCATCGGGGAATGCACAGACACCATCGTTTTCCAGCGTTACGCCCTTGACCTCCAGAAAGCAGGGCCTTCCATCCAATGTAAAGGAAAAGTCGAACCGGGAATCTCCGTGGGAGGTCTCCGCCCGGAGATTTTCCACAGGGCCAAGGCCGCCGGACAACAGCCATTCCCTGACGGCATTGTTGGGTGCCTGGGAATCCATGTTGATGAGCCGGTTTCCCTTTCGGACGGTGATCAGATCATATTTTGTTTTGCGGCTGGGATTGTGGCATCTCTGACACCAGACCTGAGCGCCTGGCGGCAGCAGCTCCCGGCAGCGACCCGTATTTTTGACATGTACGATCTCCGGCTGGCCATCGATCTCCACATGGGCGATAAAGCGGTTGGGACGGGAAAGAAAAATGCCGGGGACCATGTTGCTGTACTGCATAAAATCACCATATTAAAACAATAATTTATTATTATAGCATAAAAACGAAAAAAAGTCACGTGTCAGATTCCTTGAATTGCTGTGTAATTTATGATAGTATAAAATAAAAACGGGGAGGAATGAATATGAAAAAACTGCTGACATTCCTGCTTGCCTTTGTGATTCTGATGTCTTTTGCTGCCTGTGCTGCAGAACCTGCACAAACAGCTCCGGTGGCAGAGACGGTTCCTGAAACGATGGCACCATCTCTTCTGGAAGTGGAGATCACACTGGACAACTGGCAGGACTATTTTGAACTCCGGGAAGCGCAGCGTCTGATCCTCACATCCACCGGTGAGATCTATAACCGGGAATTCGGACAGGGTGTGTTCCTGAAGCCGGAATATGTACAGGTACTGGCAGAGGCCGATGTGTCCTTTGATCTGTTTGCAGATCAGGTGCGCTACCAGGTCTATGGGGATATTACAACGGATAACTTTGTTATCCGCGAGGATACTCTTCATATAGAGGGCCAGCAGACCATGACAGAAACTGTCCAGGATTTCCGTCTGGATGAAAAGATCGCAGCGGGCACTGACATGCACAATGCCGTGGCGGCCTGGTTTACTCTGTCTGAAGAGTTTGGCTGCTGAAGTTTCCTGGAGAAGTCTTTCCTGGAAAACGGAAAGATTGTCAAGGCACAGGGTGTGCTGAAGCTGTATTCCTGAATATAGGAGAAAAGAGACAGCCGCCGGAATTCCGGCGGCTGTTGGCTGTTAATAGGTAAAGTCTGAGGGATTTGCTTGCAAAAATGTTCCTGATGGGATAATTTTGTTTCAGATGGGTTTGAATCCTTACCCCAGTAAAAAGAAAAACCACACCAGATGGTGTGGTTTTCTTTTTGGCAGAGGATGAGGGATTCGAACCCCCGCAAACGGAGTCAGAGTCCGGTGTGCTACCGTTACACAAATCCTCTTGGTGGAGACTGGGGGACTCGAACCCTCGACCTCATGCGTGTGAAGCATGCGCTCTAACCAGCTGAGCTAAGCCTCCATTCGGAACAGATTATATTATACACATTTTTTTCGGAAAGTCAACACCAAAATACCAAAATTTCAAAGAAAAACACGCTGCCTGAAGGCAGCGTGTTGATTTGTCAGCGATAAACCCGGAATGGCTGAACATATCGCTCGTGACTGAGGCTTTGCGGTCGGGCATGGGCGCCGGATACCAGTCCCAGCATGCCGAAAATGGAGACCAGAGAAGAGGGACCGTAGCTGATCAGGGGCAGGGTCAGGCCGATAACGGGCATAACACCGATGCACATGCCCACATTGATGAGGATCTGGAACATCAGTGCAGAGGCTGCACCGAAGCAGACCAGACGGCGCATATAGTCGGGGCACTTGGCGCCCACATAGATGCAGCGGGCAATGATAGCCAGTTCCAGCAGCATGATACCCACGCAGCCGAAGAAACCCATCTCCTCGCCGATGGATGAGAAGATGTAGTCGGTGTGCTGAGCGAACAGATTGCCTCCCTGGGTACGGTTGCCGTTGAACAGACCCTGGCCGGTCAGACCGCCGCCGGTCAGAGACTGCAGATTGATCTTGGAGTGATAGCGGGCACCGATGCCCTGTGCATCGAAATTGGGATCGATCAGAATCAGGATGCGCTCCCGCTGATACTCGCCCAGGAACTGCCACAGAATGGGCAGGGCTGCGGCGATGCCGCCGATGGCCAGAGCAAACCACCAGAGGCTGACGCCGCCGGCAAAGGTCATACCAATGAAGATGAACACGAAGATCAGGGAAACGCCCATGTCCGAAGACAGGATCATGTTCAGACCGACCAGCAGGCCCAGATGGAACACCATGTGCATGACCGATGGGATGGTGGAGATATTGTTCTGATGGGATGACATGACCGAGGCCATGATGATGATGTAAGTGATTTTACAGATTTCCGCCGGCTGTATGAAGAATGGCAGGAAAGGGAAGTCCAGCCAGCTTCGGTTACCGGTGTTGTTGTCCGTTCCGAAGGGAATCAGCAGAAGCAGCAGGAATACATTGAGCGCGACCATCAGATTGCGGTTTTCCTGAAGAAATTCCATATCGATGGAGGAGAATATTGCATATATCAGGACACCCAGCACGATGGCCAGCAGCTGAACCAGAATATAGCGCAGGTTGCTGCCGAATTTATCTGCGGAAGTTGCACTGGAAATGATGACAACACCCAGACCTGATGTGACCAGGCAGAGCACCAGAAGAACCATATCGCCTTTTTTGAAGAAATCTTTCAATTCGTCGAAGAATTGACGCAAACAACCGCCTCCTTTCCATTCTGTTGTTGCATTATACCATTGTTCGCGGGAAAAGTAAATAGAGGAAATATGAACGTCTATTTAAGAATTGCTTAGCCCTGTCAGCAGCCCCAGCAGTTTGTCGTCTGTCAGAGCAGGACTGGAATAGACGGCATCCAGGAGCGCCTCCACATTCTCGCAGCTGTTTTCAATTTCTTTGGAGTACAGTTGGGCGGATTCGATGAAGTCGCCGCCCAGAGAGCAGATCACCAGACAGGAAAGGACGATGAACTTCACACGGCAGGCCAGATCATAGTCAGAAACGGCCTGCAGCCAGTATCGATTCACAAAATACCGGATCAGATTGCCGGTGTTTTCAGGAAAGACCGGGATGGAAAGCTGCTGAAGCCGAGCCTGCCATTGACAGGTCAGAATTTCCAGACCGGTGTACAATTCGGCAATGGCAGCCGGGTTGCCGGGCTTTGCGTGGTCCTGAATGGTCTGCAGTGCAGCGTCGGGATCAAAGGGTAAAGCTTCCCCGCAATTCAGTTCTTCCTGAGCCTGATAGCCGTAAAGCAGCAGCAGGGCAAGGGTTTCTCCGGCGGGACGGGGGGTGGCAAGCAGAGAAAGCGCGACCTGACGGGTCCGTTTCAGCACAGCCATGGCCTCCTGGTCATACACGGGTTCCTCACCGCCGGGGACCGTCTCGCTAAGATCAGGCGCCCAGGGAGAGGTCAGAAGGATCCGGGCAGCCTCCGGGCAGCTCAGTTCCAGCCCATATTCCACGAAATCTCCATAGTCATGGGTCAGCCGGGGGAAGTCCCGGCAGGTTTTGCACAGAGCCCCTTCGCCAAGCTCGGCCTGGATCCGACACAGACCGTCATCCCGCCACATGGGACAGCGCCCGTCAATGATGGTCATCACTGTTTCGCCGTCTTCATCCCGGAGGACTTCCCGAAGCCGGTCACCCAGCGGGCCGGACAGGGAACGATAGAAGGAAGCGGCTTGCGGATCCACCTGAACATCCCATTCCTTGCAGCAGCTGTCGGGGCACAGGCCGGCAATGCAGCGGAAACGGTCAAAATAAGAAGGTTTTGTAATCAGCATAAATTCCTCGCAAAAGACAGAGCGCACCCAAAAGCCGGTGCGCTCTGAGGGATATCAGGAGTTGTCGGGACGCAGTGTGCTGATAATGACGGCGGCATCCTGCAGAGACTGCTTGCTGCTGGAAATGGTATCCAGCAGAGCCTGCAGCTGTGCCATAGCCTGATCAGCCATAGGGTTGATCTGAGCGGCCACATCATTGACGCGGACAGTAGCCTCGCTGAGGACGCTGTTTGCCTGCTTGTAGATCAGATCGGCACGCTCCCGGGCCATGCGCTCTGTGCGCTCAGCGCGGCGGTAAATCTCCAGTTCTTCAGCGGCACTGTAGGTGGGGACGGGCACAGGGGCAGCGGGCACTTCGGGGGCAGCGGACTGGGCCTGCTCCAGTGCATCATAACGTGCCTGAAGCGCTTCCAGCTGTGCGCGCAGATCATCCCGCTCCTGCTCCAGAACGGCAATGGTTTCTGTCAGCTCGGGGTCAGACTGCAGAGCGTCCAGCTTGGAACGCAGGAAATCTGCTTCGGAAGTCAGCTGGTTGACTTCGGCAGAGTGCTTGCTGTTGAGATATTCCAGATAATGAACCACATCGTCCCGGTTGAAACCGTTGAGTGCAGAACGGAATTTCTGGGGTGCAGACATAACATGTCCTCCTTTGTATTTCGGAAAGTAATTTGTTCTTTTTCCGCATTATAGCACAGGAAAAGAGAGAAAACAACTGGTTTTGCGGAAAAGACGGGAGGAGAAAAGAAATTATTTCCGAAAACCCCCTTTACAAAGCGGGAAAAGCCTGCTATAATATTCAGGCTGTTAAGGCAAATGCACCGGTGGCTCAATGGATAGAGCATCGGATTCCGGTTCCGAGGGTTGGGGGTTCGAGTCCCTTCCGGTGTACCAAAGAAGAATAATCCGAACCACATTTGTGGGTTCGGATTATTTTTATATCTTTATGGACGAGAACCATAAATTGCGGCGCGGGTGAGCGCCGCTCGCGACGGCTTGACGGAGCGACTCCTTAGTGTTTCGAGTCCCTTCCGGTGTACCAAAGAAAGCAGATACCCATTTGGGTATCTGCTTTTTTGCTTCACCGGGGACCCGAATGATTTGATCCAACAGTCCGGTGGGCTGTTGGGCAGCGCCGGCTGGACGGCGCTGCGTCCTTACCATTTGCCCTTTGGGCAAATGGACAACGAGTCCCTTCCGGTGTACCCCCAAATGACCCGAACCGCATTAGCAGGTTCGGATTATTTTTATGGTTGACGCAACTGCGGGAAAAGGGAGAAACGGCGGCATATCAGGTGATGATGCAGGTTTCCTCAGCAAAGGCGCCGCCGACAAATACAATGGGCAGCCTCACACCGTCGGTTTCCACATAGTAATTGGACAGCAGGAACTTGTTTCCCGCTACCAGTTTCATGTCAATGGGGAAGCACCAGTACGCCCGGTCTGCGGTCGCGTTGATGTTTTTTGTCATGAAGACATGGCAGGAACCATCTGCCGTTTCTTCGAGAACAGGATGCTGACTGAGCCCGATCGTTGTGAATCCGGCCAGCAGATCGTGGGGAACATCTACGGTCTGTATACCGCCGGTGCCTCCGGCGACATCTGCCTTTGCGACAACGAAATCCGTCAGGGGTGTCATTTCAAAACCGAAGGTGACATCGCCGCTGAGGGCAGGCAAGTCTTCTTTGGTCACATAAAGAGAAACGTGCCACTGGCTGGCAAACTTAACGCCGGTGATCTCCACCGTTTTGTCTGCGACAACGTAGGGAGGCTCTGCAGCAGAGACAGTAAATGTGGCGGTTTTCCCGCTGTAGGTAACGGTGATGGGATTGTCACCCGCTTCCAGCGCGCCGGTGAGCACATAGGAAGTCACAGCTTCGCTGCTGCCGTCAGAATAGTGTGCAGTCACTGTCAGATACTGACGCAGCGTATCCAGCACATCGGTGGTATAAATGATGGCATTGCCCTGACTGAAGTCGGCGGTAATGTGCTGAAGGGTTACGATCTCCTCTACGGCCGGGTTGACGGTCAGCTGGAAGGATGCTTGGAATCCGCCGTCCTCCGTTGTTGCGGTGATTTCGGCAGTACCCTGAGAAAGGGCCGTTACGGTGCCGCCGGAAACCGAGGCAATGTCCGGTGAGGAGGATGTCCAGAGGACGGTTTTATTGGTGGCATTTTCCGGAACAATGGTGGCTGTCAGAATCAGGCTGTTTCCCACTGTCAGCATGCCGGAGGCGGCATTCAGAGAGATTCCGGTAACGGCCACCGTGGGATCCTGTTCTTCCTGACCGGGGCTGCTGCCATGGATATAGGAGAAGGTTGACAGAAGAAATCCGGCAAGGTTTCTTCCGGTCAGTTCATGACCCAGGTCGTTCCAGTGGCAGTTGTCCGTGGTGAAGAAAGACAGATTGCTGCTGTGGATGCCGCTCAGGGTGTAATTGTCGTACACCGCAATGGCGTGCTTTTCACAAACTGCCTTGATGGCCCGGGCAATGTCACAGCTGGTAATGCCTTCGCTGTGGATATACTTTGTTTGCTGGTGAGGGGTAATGAATACCACAAGGGATGTGGGATACTTATGCTTCAGCAGACTGCACAGCAGATTCAGCGCACCATAGGTGGTTTCTGCGGTGGTATCCTCCGGCGTTCCCAGAGGAACGGAAAATGTCTGGTCGTTGATGCCGCACATGACGAAAACGATATCCGAAGCATCGGAAACGGAGTTGACCTTGTTGTAAATATCGGCTGTCGTATAGCCACTCATGCCGTAATTGCTGCAGGTACCCAGCCCCAGAATTTCAGCGAGCCACTGGTGATAGCCTTTTGTGTAATGGGAGTTGGCCTCTGTCAGACTGTCGCCATAGAAAACCGCGGTTTTTCCGGCGAAGGCAGAATTGACATGGATGTGCCGTCTGATATCATCGGCAAGCTTGGCTTCGGTGATGCTGCCGTCCTGCACGGTGGTGGTAGCTTCGGGATGCGCTTCCAGATAACCGGAAACGGCGGAGCCGATCTGCTCATCAGTGGGCTGACCGATGCCCAGTTCTTCCAGAGACTTGTCGCCGCTGAGTTCCACACCGTTGATACTGGGCTTGCCGCTCAGCTGCGTGTAATCCTGTGTTTCATTGCCGGGGAGGGCGATCTGTACCGGCTCCACCGCAGGCATGGTTTCTCTGCTGGGGGAGAAATTGAACCGGACGGCATCTGCCTGGGGCTGGGTGACTTCGGGAAGATAGTATCCTCCGGCGGTTCCGTCGGAGAGATTCTGGATCTGTTCCTGCAGCTGCGCCCAGATGGGCAGGGTCGGATCCGCAGCAGGATCACCGGAGGGATCTGCGGAGTCCAGAGTAAACCCGACAAAGGCCCACAATGTGGGAATTGCCAGACCACCTTCGGCATGGGTGCCGCAGACGCCGATCTCCAGACAGGCGCCCTTTTCTGCCAGCACTTCCTGGGGAATGGTGACAGTACTGCCCTCCATCAGAACATCTCTGGTGACGCAGCCCCGGAAAACTGCGGTCTTTGACAGCGTATCCCACAGAGGGTCTGTAAATATAAATGTAACGGTGGCCCCGGCGGTACCGGCCGGAATGGCGCAGCATTCCGAAACCGATGCGCGGATGCCGGAAACAGTTATGGTTGCTATGTTCATTGTCTCACCTCCTGAATGGATATTAAATGGTTGCGTGGGCTGCAGCAACGGAAAAGCCAGCGATCATCAGCAAAGTTTGTTTGTATGTACGCGTTGTCACAGGGACTGAACCTCCTTTCCGGGTTGTTTGCTGTACTGTACCATATCCGCAGATGATCTTCGCCTGAAAAATGGAGGGGGTACGGTCGCATTTTGCAGAATATTCGATCATTGCCAAACAGATGGCTGCCGGTTTTTCGGACAGGGGCGTGCCGGCGAAGTCCGAAAGTGCAGATTTGTCACTTGACTTTATTGCGCTAAAGTGATAAACTAATAAAGCGAAGAAAAAAGGAGGTATCCGGATGTATCTGAAAACCGAATCTATGGACAGATTGTTTGACACCATTCTGCAACTGAATTCCAGAGAAGAATGCAGGGCTTACTTTACGGATCTGTGCACCGTCAAGGAACTGCAGGATATGGCCCAGCGGCTGGATACCGCCGTGCTGCTGTCCAAAGGCTACAGCTACAAGCGGATCATGGAGCAGGTGGAAGTCAGCACAGCCACCATCGGCCGGGTCAGCAAGTGCCTGAATTATGGAGCAGGCGGTTACCGGACGGTTATCGACAAGCTGGAATCGGAGGAAAGGGTATGAAGGAAGAAGATCTGGATCTGAGCTTTCCTGAGAAGGTGACCTTCCGGCTGCGATCCCTGTACAGCCGTCACGGGTATAGCCGTTTCAAAATGAACAAGTTTGAGGAATATGACCTGTATGCAGATAACAAGGATTTTCTGATTTCCGACAGCGTCATCACCTTTACCGATGGAAACGGCCGTCTGATGGCCCTGAAGCCGGATGTGACCCTTTCCATCGTCAAAAGCAGCCGGGATGATCCCGGGACGCTTCAGAAGCTTTACTACAATGAAACGGTCTACCGCCCTGCCCGGGGCAGCGGCAGCTTTCAGGAGCTGATGCAGGTGGGTCTGGAGTGCATTGGCAGTATTGATGATGGCTGTATGGCGGAAGTGCTGCTCCTGGCGGCAGAGAGCCTGAAAATCATTCACCCGGACTGCGTGCTGGCTGTGTCCCATCTCGGACTGCTGACCGGCATGATGGACGCCATGGGGATCCCAAGATCCGGACGGGATACCCTGATGGGACTCATTGGTGACAAGAACCATCATGAACTGACTGCGTTCTGCCGGAACTGCGGTGCGCCGGAAGCGTATATCGAGCTGTTGCTGCAGCTGCTGGAATCCGGAGGGACTCCGCTGCTTCCGGAAAAACTCCGGGAAGTTCTGGCGGATACATCCGGAGCCGAGGCGGTCCATCAGCTGCTCCGGGTCGCGGAAGCCCTTCGGGGCACAGACGCAGAGGATATCCTCCGGTTTGACTTCTCCGGCGTGGATAATCTGCATTATTACAACGGCCTTCTGTTCAAGGGCTACATCCGGGGGATCCCCGGCAGCGTTCTCTCCGGCGGCAGATATGACAATCTGATGCGGAAGATGGGCCGCCGAAGCGGTGCCATCGGCTTTGCGGTCTATGTGGACCGGCTGGAGCGGCTGGAAGCCCAGGCCCCGGCTCAGGAATGTGCCATGCTGAACATTGCGCTGCCCAAGGGCCGTCTGGGAGAAAAGGTATATGCCATGTTTTCCCGGGCAGGTTTTGACTGTCCTGCCATTCATGAGGGCGGCCGGAAGCTGATCTTTGAAAATCCGGAAAAGGGCGTCCGCTATTTCTGGGTGAAGCCATCGGATGTTGCCATTTATGTGGAGCGGGGTGCAGCGGATATCGGCGTGGCAGGCAAGGATATTCTGCTGGAATACGGGCCGGAGGTCTATGAACTGCTGGATCTGCACACCGGAAATTGCCGGATGGCAGTGGCGGCAAAAAATGATTTTCGGGATGCCCCGGAAAAGACCCTTCGCGTGGCGACCAAGTTTTGCAACATAGCATCCCGGTATTACCTGAGCAAGGGCAGGGATATTGACATCATTCATCTTAACGGATCCATCGAGATCGCTCCCATATTGGGCCTTTCCGATGTGATCGTGGACATTGTGGAAACCGGCACCACCCTGAAAGAGAACGATCTTTCTGTTCTGGAAACTGTGGTGCCCATCAGCGCCCGGCTGGTGGCCAACAAGGCGGCCTACCAGTTTAAGGGAAGCCGAATCGATACCCTGGTGCGGCAGCTGGCCGCAGGGCTGGAGGAATAGACCATGATTAAAATTCTGAAATACGGCGAAGTGCCGGTGTCTGAGATCTTTGCCCGGAGGGAAAACACGGTGAACGTGGAATCCGTGGTGGCGGAGATCATCGCCAATGTCCGGCAGAGGGGTGATACTGCCCTGTATGAATACAGTGAAAAATTCGACAGGGCAAAGCTTACAGCGCTGCAGGTAACGCCGGAGGAGATCAGCGAGGCAGTTGCTTCCGTGGAACCCAGATTTCTGGAGATCCTCCGGAAAGCGGCGGAGAACATTCGGGCCTTCCATGAAAAACAGGTGCGCAGCAGTTTCGTCATCAGCGAAAACCGTGGCGTGGTCATCGGCCAGAAGATTATTCCCGTGGACCGGGCAGGATTGTATGTCCCCGGCGGCACGGCGGCCTACCCCTCCACTGTGCTGATGGATTCCATCCCCGCCAAGATCGCAGGTGTCCGGGAGGTGGTCATGGTGACTCCGCCCAATAAAGAGGGCAAGGTGAATCCTGTGATCCTTGCGGCGGCAAAGATTGCCGGCGTGGACAAGATCTTCAAGGTGGGCGGCGCCCAGGCGGTGGCAGCCCTGGCCTATGGTACGGAAACGGTGCCGAAAGTGGACAAGATCGTGGGTCCCGGCAATGCCTTTGTGGCAGAGGCAAAGAAGCAGGTATTCGGCCAGGTTTCCATCGACATGATCGCCGGCCCCAGTGAGATTCTCATCGTGGCAGACGGAGCCTCCGACCCCAGACATCTGGCGGCGGACCTTCTCAGCCAGGCGGAGCACGACAAGCTGGCCAGCGCGGTGCTGGTGACAGATTCTGCAGAACTGGCAGAGGCAGTCCGGGAGCAGCTGGAAATCCAGATCCCCCAGCTGGAGCGGGCGGAAATCGCCAGGGCGTCCATCGATCATAACGGTAAGATCATCGTGGCGGATGATCTGATGCAGGCCATCGACATTGCCAACGAGATCGCGCCGGAGCATCTGGAACTGTGCGTGGACAATCCCTTCGATTATCTGGATGCCATCCGGCATGCAGGCTCCATTTTCATGGGCCGCAATTGTCCGGAGGCGCTGGGAGACTATTTCGCAGGCCCCAACCATACCCTGCCCACCTCCGGTACCGCCAGATTTTCCAGTCCTCTGGGAGTGGATGATTTCATCAAAAAGACCCAGTTTACCTACTATACCCGCTCCGCACTGGAAGCAGTGGCGGAGGATGTGGCTTATTTCGCAAGACAGGAGGGCCTGACGGCCCATGCCCGCAGTGCCGTGATCCGCACCGGGGAGGAATAATATGAGCAGATTTTTCAGCGGAAAATATGATGCCCTGACGCCCTATACGCCCGGAGAACAACCCCGGGGTCAGACCTTCATCAAACTCAATACCAATGAGTCACCCTATCCGCCTGCCCCGTTGGCCCAGCAGTATGCCAAAAAGGAAGCGGAGAAGCTGAATCTGTATTCCGATCCCCAGTGCCGGGATCTGATGGCCATGGCAGCGGAAAAACTGGGGGTCAGAGAGGACCAGATCCTTTTTACCAATGGCTCCGATGAGGTGCTGAACTTTGCCTTCATGGCCTTCTGCGATGCAGCCCATCCGGCGGTGTTCCCGGATATTACCTATGGTTTCTATCCGGTATTCGCCCGGCTGAATGGGGTGCCTTATACGGAGATCCCTCTGCAGGAGGATTTTTCTGTCTGTGTGGAGGACTACATCGGATTGAACCAAACCATTTTTCTGGCAAATCCCAATGCCCCCACCGGCATCTGCCTGCCCCTTTCAGACATCGAGCGGATCGTAGCGGGAAACCCCGACAGTGTGGTGGTCATTGACGAAGCTTACATCGACTTTGGCGGGGAATCCGCCATGGCGCTGATCCCCAAATACGACAATCTGCTGGTGGTTCAGACCTTTTCCAAGTCCAGGTCTATGGCTGGCGCCCGGCTGGGATTCGGGGCAGGCAATGCGGCGCTGATCCGGGACCTGAACACCATCAGGTATTCCACCAATCCATACAACATCAACCGCATGACTATGGCTGCCGGTGTGGGTGCGCTGGAGGCGGATGGGTATTTTCAGGTCAACTGCCGCAGGATCGTGGAGACCCGGGAGTGGACCGGGGAAAAGCTGAGCGCGCTTGGTTTCCTGGTGATCCCCTCCATGACCAATTTCGTCTTTGTGAAACACCCGGAAGTTCCCGGCAGGGATCTGTATCTGGCCCTGCGGGAGAAGGGGATCCTGGTGCGCCACTTTGATACGCCAAAACTGACAGACTACAACCGTATCACCATTGGCAGCCGGGAGCAGATGAAGGCGCTGGTTGCCGCACTGAATGAGATTCTGGAGGTGGCCCCATGAGAACTGCTGAGATCAGACGCAATACAGCGGAAACGAACATCACCCTGACGCTGGATCTGGATGGCACCGGTAAGAGCAGCATTGCTACCGGCTGCGGATTTCTGGATCACATGCTGATCCTGTTTGCAAAGCATGGACGGTTTGATTTGACTGTGTCCTGCACAGGAGACACCTGGGTGGATGACCACCACACCGTGGAGGATGTGGGCATTGCCCTGGGTCAGGCCTTCAAAATGGCGCTGGGGGACAAGAAGGGCATCACCCGCTACGGGAGCCAGATCCTTCCCATGGATGAGGCGCTGATCCTCACCGCTGTGGATCTGTCCGGCCGGGGTTATCTGGGCTATGACCTGCAGATCCCCACCCAGAAGGTGGGAACCTTTGACACGGAGCTGGTGGAGGAATTCTGGCTGGGATTTATCCGCAACGCAGAATGTACGCTGCATATCCGGCAGCTGGCCGGCACCAATTCCCACCATATCATTGAAGGCGCTTTCAAGTCTGCAGGCCGGAGCCTGCGCTCCGCGGTTGCCATTGAAGCGGCCTTTGCCGACGAAATTCCTTCCACAAAGGGTGTGTTGTAAATGATCGCCATTGTTGATTACGGCGTGGGAAATCTGTTTTCCCTGAAAAGCTCTCTGGATGCCATTGGCGTGGAAAGCGTGGTCACTTCCGATGCGGCTGTCCTGCGCAGCGCCGATAAGATATTGCTTCCCGGCGTGGGGGCCTTTGAGGATGCGGCAAAAAAGCTGCGGGACTCCGGGCTGGCTGCATTGATTCAGGAGCTGGCAGAGGCAGGAAAGCCGTTGCTGGGCATTTGCCTTGGTATGCAGCTGCTGTTTGAAAAAAGCTATGAATACGGTGTCCATGAAGGCCTGGGCCTGATCCCCGGCAATGTCCGTCCCATCCGGGACGTGATCCCACAGGACTACAAAATTCCCCACATCGGCTGGAATGCC
The DNA here is from genome assembly GCA_017409205.1 of Oscillospiraceae bacterium. Lineage (GTDB taxonomy): Bacteria > Bacillota > Clostridia > Oscillospirales > Oscillospiraceae > Faecousia. Next base: position 29,739 of record JAFQTF010000018.1, read on the forward strand.
CTGCATTTCAGAGGGGAATGCCCTGTTTTCCGGTATCTGAAGGAAGGGGACTGCGTCTACTTTGTCCATTCCTTTTATGCGGCCGACTGTGATGATTCTGTGACAGCGACTGCAGAATACGGCGCAGAACTGACTGCCGCCGTGGCGCGGGGCAATGTCTACGGATGCCAGTTCCATCCGGAAAAGAGCGGTAATGTGGGGCTTTCCATCCTGAAAGCCTTTGCGGAACTGTAAGGAGGCGCCTATGGTAATCTATCCTGCAATTGATCTTTATGACGGAAAAGCGGTCCGCCTGTTTAAAGGCGACTATGCGCAAATGACGGTTTATAATGAAAATCCTGTATCGGTTGCCCTGGATTTTAAGGCCCAGGGGGCGACCCATATCCATCTGGTGGATCTGGAGGGCGCGAAGTCCGGCGCCACACCCAATCTGGAAACGGTCTGCGCCATCAAAAAAGCCACCGGCCTGTTCTGCGAGATCGGCGGCGGCGTTCGGAGCATGGAAGTGGTGCAGCGGTATCTGGATGCCGGTATCGACCGGGTGATCCTGGGTACGGCAGCTGTGACGGACGAAGTATTTCTTCGGGAGGCCGTGACGGTTTATGGAGAAAGAATTGCCGTGGGCATTGACATCCGGGACGGATTTGCTGCCATTAAGGGCTGGACAGAAAAATCCGGGGAGAGAGCCATGGACTTCTGCGAAAAGATGCAGAAGGTGGGGGTAAAGACCCTGATCTGCACCGATATCTCCCGGGATGGCGCCATGCAGGGTGCCAACCACAGCCTGTACCGGGAATTGTCGGAGAAATGCAATATGAATATCATTGCCTCCGGAGGTGTATCCTCGCTGGAAGATGTCAGAAAGCTGGCGGCTATGGAGATCCACGGCGCCATCATCGGCAAGGCCTACTATACCGGAGCGGTGAACCTGAAAGAAGCGATTGAGGTGGCCGGATGATAACAAAACGAATCATTCCCTGCCTGGATGTGAAAAATGGCAGAGTGGTGAAGGGTGTGAACTTCGCGGGATTGCAGGATGTGTCCTCTCCCGTGACCCTTGCCAAATTTTACAGCGACTGCGGTGCGGACGAACTGGTGTTCTATGACATCACCGCTTCTTCTGACGGCCGGAAGCTGTTCACGGAGATCCTCTGTGAAACCGCAAAAAATGTGTTCATTCCCCTGACAGTGGGCGGCGGCATCAACACGGTGGAGGATTTTGACCGGGTGCTGAAATGCGGTGCCGACAAGGTCAGCGTCAATTCCGGTGCCATTCGGAACCCGGAACTGATCCGGCAGGCAGCCAAGCGCTACGGCGACCAGTGTGTGGTGCTGTCGGCGGACATCAAGCGGGTGGACGGCGGGTTCCGGGTCTTTGCCAAAGGCGGCCGGGAGGATACCGGCATGGAGGCCATCTCCTGGATCAAAAAGTGCGTTGCCATGGGCGCCGGTGAGATCGTGGTGAATTCCATCGATACCGACGGCGTCAAGGGCGGCTTCGACATTCCGATGCTGGATGCGGTGTGCAGTGCGGTCAGTGTGCCGGTGATCGCCTCCGGCGGTGCGGGAAAAATCGATGATTTTATCACCCTGTTCCAAACCCTCCCAAAGGTGGATGCAGGTCTTGCGGCCTCCATTTTCCATTTTGGGGAAGTGAAAATCCGGGATCTGAAGATGGAAATGGCAAAAAACAATATCCCCACCAGACTGTGAGGTTGGAAATATGATCGACATTGAAACACTGAAATTTGACGAAAAGGGTCTGATCCCTGCTATTGTGGTGGATGCCGTCACCAAACGTGTATTGACCCTGGCCTACATGACCCGGGAAAGCTTGAAGATCTCCATGGAAAGGGAACTGACCTGCTTCTGGAGCCGCTCCCGGCAGGAGCTGTGGCTGAAGGGGGAGACCAGCGGGAATTACCAGCACATCGTATCCATCACTGCGGACTGCGACTCGGATGCACTGGTGGTCATGGTGGAGCCGGAGGGACCTGCCTGCCATCTGGGTACGGCAAGCTGCTTTGAATATCCCGTGTTCCAGAGCGGGAATCGTCGGGAATTTTCCTACGAAGGATTGATGAAGCTGATTGAAGGCCGGAAGACAGAACGGAAGGAGGGCTCCTATACCACCTATCTCTTTGATAAGGGACTGGACAAGATCCTCAAGAAGGTGGGCGAGGAATCCACCGAGGTCATCATCGCTGCCCATGGAAAGGATAAAAAGGAGACAATCTATGAGATTGCTGACCTTGCCTACCATGTGATGGTACTGATGATCGAGGCAGGGATCTCTTTGGAGGATATTCATCGGGAACTGGCTTCCCGCCATGTCATCGACCACAAGGTAAAGCAGGAAAAAATGACAAAATAACAAAGAGGAGGCAACCGCCTCCTCTTTTTGTTTATCTGACCGGTATGTGATTATCCATCAACACCCATTCCTTCCGGATACACCACAGGCCTGCCTGCAGACTGTGGATGGGGGCCGGCTCCCCTTGCTTCAATGCTTCGTGGTGGCGAAAGATCCGCTGCCAGCTGTCATAGGTCATCTGCTTCAGATCGGGATAGAAATTTGTCAGCATCACATCGGCGGGGAGAATGCCCCGTGCTTTCAGTTCCTGCTGGAAGGCCCGTTCCTCCGCTTCGGTTTCGCCGATGTATTTCAGCTGTACTACCTTGTTCCAGTCTGCCATATCGAAGTATACCGCCTCTTCCACCGGGACCTCCAGTGTCAGCACATGGGAAGAACGGCCGGTCTCCATCAGATACTGGTCAGCGAAGGCCCAATAGGGGAATTCCGCTCCCTCCGGCTTTGACACATACCGGGGCAACTGCTGTACGAACCACTGATAGGCGGTCAGGAACACCGGTGCGCTGTCACCGTACTTTTTGCGGATATATTCCGGCTTGGAAAAGGCGGTGCCATGGCGCTGAATGGCCTGCCAGACCGGTTCTGCCTGAGAGGCGTAGAGGATCATAGTATTTCTGCTGATCGTACCCATTCTTTTCGGACCTCCCATATAGTTCCGTAGGACTCCGGGCTTCCCAGCTGGATGGAGTCGTCGAAGAGCCTTGCCCAGCTGGCTTGGATTTCCCGCTTGATCTGAGGATAAAACTGCGTCATACAGGCCTTTTCGTCACTGGTGCCCCAGTCCCGCAGCAGCTGGCTGTGCCGCTTTTTGTCTTGCGCATCGGCGGGGATGTAGCTGCAGTTCAGAATGGTGCCCCATTTGGCGATATTCACATTGGTCACCAGATCGGCATCCACTTCCAGCTCCAGCAGAACGGTGTCCGGGGTGGGCAGCATGGTGCCTGCCCGGGAGAAGGACAGCCAGATGGGATATTCTGCGCCTGCCGGTTTCCGGGAGGCATTGGGCAGATTGGCGGCCAGCCAGCGGTAAGAATCCATCATCAGATGGGCGTCCTCATTGCGGAAAATGCCCTCTGCCCGGGCGTGGTACACGCCGTCGCGCTGCAGAGTTTCCCACACGGAAATATGCTGTTTTGTCCATACGCGGATGGTTTCCACGGACAGTCACCCCCTGTATATGATTTCCTTTATTTTACATGGGAAGCCAGACCCTGTCAATCATCGAAAAGAGTCGATAAACAACAAAAGAAACCTGATAAATATGCCGGACCTATACGATTTATTTATATATCCAATAATTTTATTGCAATATTTGATGTATTTGATATAATAACCCCGACTATGGAGAGAAAAAAGGACGGTAAAAGTTATGGATTTTCGGCAACTTGAGGCATTTATCGCCACGGTCGATCATCAGAGTTTTTCCGCTGCGGCAGAAGCGCTCTATTTGTCCCAGCCTACCATCAGTTCCTATATCCATTCTCTGGAGCGGGAACTGAATACCCAGCTGATCCGCCGTACTACCAAAAAATTTGAGGTCACGGCAAATGGACAGCAGCTTTATGAATATGCAGTTGCCTTGCTGCGCCTGCAGCAGAAAGCGATCACGGAGCTTTCCAATACCGGTGTTCGGGAACTGCATATCGGCACTTCTTCTGTGCCGGGTCAGTGCATTCTGCCCCGGGTACTGGCGGGATACCGCAGGGAAGTTCCGGAGGTCAATGCCTTTGTGACCCATTCCGATTCCCTGGATATCATCCAGCAGGTGGAAAACGGTACGCTGGATGTGGGCCTGGTGGGCAGAAAAATCGAAGGAAACTGCGTGTTTGAGACCATTGCCACCGATGAGCTGGTAATTGCGGCCCCCAACAACGCCTATTTCCGGGAAAAGTACAGCGAAAATGCAGATTTGAAGGAGTTGCTGAAGGAACCCTTCATCATGCGCACGGAGCAGTCCGGTACCCAGTACGAGGCGGAGCAGTTGCTGCAGAGTCTGGGGCTCAGTGAGAAAGATCTGCAGATCGTGGCCCGGGTCAATGATGCCCATGCTCTGCAGAATTATGTGGTCCAGGGGCTCGGCATTTCTCTTGTGTCTCACCGGATGGTGAAGGCAGAAGCCATGCGGGGTAAATTGCTGGTGTTCCCTCTGGGCGAATATGCCCGTCAGCGCAGCTTTTATCTGGTATTCCAGGAAGGTCCCTATCTTCCCAAATCTGCGACTGCATTCATTCGCCATATCCGGGAACTGTCCCGAAAAAAAGAATTGTAATTCCCCATTTCCCCCTCCTGATATAGCAAAACGGGATGCTCAGCATGAGCATCCCGTTTTGCTGTAAGAAAGCCAGCGGCATAGCCGCTGGCTTTGTTTGCTGTGATGGTTAAAATTCGTCTACCACGTCATAACTGCTGCCATTCCAGATGGCAGGACGGGTGCGGCATGTGTGCAGCTGGGCAATAAAATCTTCGGTGGTGGTGACGATCTCCGGCAGCCAGGTGACATACTTGCCGATCTGTTTTTCCACATGGGCATCGCTGGCGCCGATGGCCTGAAGTCCAAGTTCCCGGCAGTAGCGCAGGGCGGTGCGGTTGGCTTCCATGGAGGTGCTGCCATTGAGCACTTCCACACCGTGCAGGCCCTTTACCCGGCGCAGATTGTCCTCCAGACCCCGGTTGTTGTTCCGGAAGGGATGGCAGGAAACGCAGAAGCCGCCGGCCTTGTTTACCTGATCGATGAATTCCTGCGCATCGATCCGATGGTCGGGATAGGTGTCAATACCCCAGGCGGTAATGTCGCCCCAGAGGGAGAAAAATTCAATACCCACAAAGATGGGGAATCCCACTTCTCTGGAATATTCCGCAGCAAAGTCCTTCAGCCCCATGCTGTCATGGTCTGTGATGCAGACGGCATCCAGACCCTTGAACCGGGCCGTCTCCACGATCTGTTTTAAGTTGATGAAGCTGTCGAGGGAATGAGTGCATTCATGCAGATGCATATCTACCAGCATGGGATATCCTCCTGAAATAGCCATATTATTTGTCTATTATAACGGATAAATGCCGGTTCGTAAATATCATTTTTTGTAATAATAGTGTATTTATTTATTGGCTCTATCGATTTATTGCCGATATGATGAATGACCGTTCGGCGGTGGCCGCAGCACAAAACGCGGATATCCGGATGCTTACCCCAAAAAATAAATGGTGCATCTTCTTCTGCCGAATTCGATACATTCTTCATAGGTGGGGAAGTAGAGATCCATTTTGTCCCGCTTGATGGCGCCGCCGCAGTCCTCGGCGGTGGCGATGCCGTAGTAGCGTTCCCCATCATGGGAGACAATGAGCATCCGGGTGCCATAGGGAATAAAGCGGGGATCCACAGCAACGGTGCCATGGTGTACGGTGGTGCCGGTGGCGGTGATCATGTCACAGCCTGCATCGGTGTGGGTATAACCGGTGGCGGTAACATAGTCGGTTTTGTAGTAGGTCAGGATCTCACCGGAGGGCATGCGGATATAGCCGTCTTCAATGATAGGCATATCGGTGGAGTCGTCCGGCCGGGGCTCCCCGGTACCCTGGGCAATGATCTCGGTGATGGGAGCGATGGTCTGGGTTTCGGTCAGCACTTCTCTGCGGATCTCCTTCCCGTTACGGTAGGTCACACTGGCTGTGTGCAGCAGTTCGCCGTCCCGTCCTTCGATCAGTACCTCCTGAATCCCCTGGGGCAGGGAGGCGTCTGTGCAGAGGGTGGTTTCGTGGGGGATGGTGGCGGTGTAGCTTTCCTGCCGGGTGACGATGTGATCGATCCGCAGTTCCATACCGTCATAAACCGGTGTGTCCAAAGACTGGGACAGAATATCCTGTCCGCTCACATCCAGATCCAGCCGGGCCAGCAGTTCGCCGACGGTTTCCCCGAAAGAAGTGACGTGGGTGGCTTCGCCCCGGTAGGACAGCAGGATTTCCATGCCCCGGCGGATGGCGATGACGTCACCGCTCTGGGTGGTATAGGTATCGCCTCCGTCCAGTTCCATGCCGGCCTCGTCCAGAACCACGGCAGGATCTGTGGCGAAGGTGGTATAGGTGATCACCCGTTCGCCGTCTGTGATGACATAGGTTTTGGCAAAAGCAGTGGGAGTCAGAAGCAGGAAGAGGATCAGTACAGTCAGAAGCACACAGAACAGTCGCAGGGAAGCAGATGTTTTCTTGGGATATCGGGTCTCTGTGGACATGACGGTACCTCCTGAAGATGATGGAAACAAAATGTTACAACAGATGACTGTTGGAAGAAAGTGGGGTTATTATAACTTAATTAATACAAAAAGTCAAGCCAAACAACATAAACGACCAAAAACGACAACTTTTTTGATAAAAACGAAAATAAATTATGTAAACGGCAAAAACAGGATATGGGGTTAATGCGACAGAAAAAAACGAGATATTGCGGAGAAAAGTTACAAGTGTTTACATAAGCTGGCGAATTATGTCTTCTGTGCAACCGACAGAGGAGCCCCTTGTTATGGAAACCGGAAGCGTTATTTCGTGCCGGTTTTCTTTCTAAAGAGGTATTGACATTTTGGAGAAATTATGATAAATTTTTTGTTGAAAATGCTATGACGAAGACATGCATTCCCGGAAAGATTCCCAGAGAGGGCGCTGTTTGGTGCAAGGCGCCTGTACCCCTGCCGGGGGTGATACCACTTCTGAGCTGCCGGTCGGAAATGGCCGGACGGGTGCGCCCGTTATCGTGCCAATGAGTGACGGCCTTTGGCCGTAACCAGGGTGGAACCGTGGAATATAAGAACGTCTTGTATCCCACCCCTGATCTTCAGGGGGTGGGTATTTTTATACCCTTTTCCCCTCATCAAAAAGGAGGAAATATTATGTCCGAAGAAATGCTGTACACCTTTGAAAACCCCGAATATCGCAAGCTGTTCTGGCACACCAGCTCCCACGTCATGGCTCAGGCTGTCAAGCGCCTGTGGCCCGAGGTCCAGCTGGCCATCGGCCCTGCCATCGACGAGGGCTGGTACTACGATTTTGATGCGCCCTTTGCTTTCACTCCTGACCATCTGAAGCAGATCGAGGCCGAGATGAAGAAGATCGTCAAGGAGCGCATCCGTCTGGAGCGGAAAGAACTGCCCCGTGCCGAGGCTATTGCCTGGGCAGAGGAGCACAACGAGCCCTATAAGAAGGAACTGATCGAGGATCTGCCTGAGGATGCTGTCATCTCCTTCTACACCCAGGGTGAATTCACCGACCTGTGCGCCGGTCCCCACCTGGATCACACCGGCCGCCTGCGCCACAATGGCTTCAAGCTGACCAAGTCCTGCGGCGCTTACTGGCGGGGCGACTCCAACCGCAAGATGCTGCAGCGCATCTACGGCATCGGCTTCCCCAGCAAGGATGAACTGGACGAGTACCTGAAGCGCCAGGAAGAAGCTCTGAAGCGGGACCACAACAAGCTGGGCCGGGAACTGGAGTTCTTCACCACTGTAGAAGAGATCGGTCAGGGCCTGCCCATTCTGCTGCCCAAGGGTGCCCGGGTCATCCAGACCCTGCAGCGCTGGGTAGAAGACGAAGAACAGAAGCGGGGCTACCTGCTGACCAAGACCCCTCTGATGGCCAAGCGGGATCTGTACCGGATCTCCGGCCACTGGGATCACTACCTGGACGGCATGTTCATCATGGGCGATCCCCACGATGAGGAGAAGGAATGCTTTGCTCTTCGTCCCATGACCTGCCCCTTCCAGTATCAGGTCTATCTGAACCGTGCCCGTTCCTACCGCGACTTGCCCATGCGTTTGGGTGAAACTTCCACCCTGTTCCGTAACGAGGACTCCGGCGAGATGCACGGCCTGATCCGTGTCCGCCAGTTCACCATTTCCGAGGGCCACCTGGTGCTGCGTCCTGATCAGCTGGAAGAAGAGTTCAAGGGCTGCCTGGAGCTGGCCAAGTACTGCCTGGATACCGTGGGCATGCTGGAAAACTGCACCTTCCGGTTCAGCCAGTGGGATCCCGCCCGTGCCGGCATCAAGTACGAAGGCACTGCCGAGCAGTGGGATGAAGCTCAGCGCATTATGGGCCAGATCCTGGACAAGCTGGGTGTGGAATACACCATCGGCATCGATGAGGCTGCCTTCTATGGCCCCAAGCTGGATATCCAGTACAAGAATGTCTTCGGCAAGGAAGATACCATCGTCACCATCCAGATCGATATGCTGCTGGCCCAGAAGTTCGGCATGGAATACACCGACTCCGA
>JAFQTF010000019.1 GCA_017409205.1 Oscillospiraceae bacterium
ACTGCTCTGGTTGAGCAGGTTAAGGAACTGACTGTTGTTGAGCTGGCTGAGCTGGTTCACACCCTGGAAGAAGTTTTCGGCGTTTCCGCCGCTGCCGCTGCTGTTGCTGCTCCCGCTGCCGCTGCTGAGGAAGTCGAAGAGAAGACCGAGTTCGACGTCATCCTGAAGTCCGCTGGCGCTTCCAAGCTGGGCGTCATCAAGGTTGTCCGTGCTGCTACCGGCCTGGGCCTGAAGGACGCTAAGGAGCTGGTCGACAACTGCCCCAAGACCCTGAAGGAAGCTATCTCCAAGGAAGACGCAGAGAAGCTGGTCGCCGAGCTGAAGGAAGCTGGCGCAGAGGCAGAGATCAAGTAATTTATCTCTTTCCGAAAAGTGTTACCGCCGCCAGAAATGGCGGCGGTTTTCCTATTTTCCCTTTTGAAAGGATCCCTCTATGGATTTTGCCTCTACCATCGAGACGGTGGCCGGTCATCTGCCGGAGGAGCTGACGGATGTGATCCGCGGTGCAGCCTCCCTGGTTCCTGCAGATTTTGATCTGGTGCATATCGCGAAATTTCTGCTTTTCTTCTCTCTGGGTTCTCTGATCCTGAGCGTACTGGGCCGTTTCATCCTCGGCAGACGCTCCAGCCTGAACCACAGTCTCTCCTCCGTGATGGCCATACTGTTCGTGTATGCCGTGACCATCATGGTATATACCTTTCAGCCCTGGAGCCTGGAACAGTTCCTCTCTCCCCTGCCCTTTGTCACCTTCTTCAATGACTATCTGGTTGTGATGCCGGTGGTGGGCATCTATCCCACCGTTCTGGCCCGGGAGCTGCTGAGTCTGATTATTCTGGCCTTCCTTGTGAATCTGCTGGACACCCTGATCCCCCAGGGAAAATCCATCCCGGGGTGGTACTGTCTACGTTTTTTTACAGTCGCGCTTTCCATGGTGCTGTACCTGCTGATCCACTGGGCCTTCCATACATACGCACCGGAAATTCTGGTGGAATATGCCCCCATGGTCTTGCTGCTTTTGCTGGTTTCCCTGCTGGTTCTGGGATTCCTGAATGCAGTGCTGGGCCTGATCCTCACCATCACCAATCCCTTTGTGGGAGCAGTCTACACCTTCTTCTTTTCCAACATTGTGGGCAAACAGGTGACCAAGGCCGTATTCACCACAGCCATCCTGTGCGTCATCCTGTTCCTGATGGGACAGTACGGCTATTCTTTCATCCATATTTCCACTTCCGCGCTGACTGCCTATGTGCCGGTGGCTGCGGTATGTCTCGTACTGTGGTATCTGATCGGACATGTGCTTTAAAATAAAAAGACCGGCTTTGCAGCCGGTCTTTTATCATTATTTATGCTTTCAGGGCAGCTTCCACCACATTGCCCAGAGCGCTGGCATCCAGCGTCTCCACCAGGCCGTTGTCAAAGGCTTCTGCCACGGCAGGATCGATGGGCAGCTTGGCCAGCACAGGCAGATTCCACTGCTTGGCCACATCCTCGATATGGCTCTTGCCGAAGACTTCGATCTTCTTGCCGCAGTCGGGGCAGCGCAGGTAGCTGTAGTTCTCCACGATGCCAAGTACAGGGATGTTCATAATATTGGCCATCTTCACAGCCTTGCCAACGATCATGGACACCAGATCCTGAGGAGAAGTGACGATGACGATGCCATCCACGGGGATGCTCTGGAAGACAGTCAGGGGCACATCGCCGGTTCCGGGAGGCATATCCACGAACAGATAATCCACATCCTCCCAGATGACCTCGGTCCAGAACTGCTTGACAGCGCCGGCAATGACAGGGCCGCGCCAGACGACGGGATCAGCAGGGTTATCCAGCAGCAGATTGATGGACATGACCTGGATGCCGGTGCGGCTCAGGCCGGGATACAGACCGTCCTCATTGGCGCCCTGGCAGTCGGTGACGCCAAAGGCAGTGGGCACAGAGGGGCCGGTGATATCAGCATCCAGAACACCCACACGCTTGCCTTCCCGGGCCATAGCCACAGCCAGCAGAGAGGTGACGGTGGACTTGCCAACGCCGCCCTTGCCGGAGACAACGGCGATAACCTTCTTAACGGATGCATGGGGATTCAGCTTTTCCAGCAGACTTTCCTGCTTGCGGTCGCCGCAGGTCTTGCTGGAACAATTGGCGCAGTTGCCATTACAAGAACTCATTTGTAATTCGCTCCTTTGAATTTATCTTTCCCTATTATAAGACGGTTGACACCGGGTGTCAACCGTCAAAAATTTGCATCAGTATTCCGCTTTCAGAACAGACCAGATACACATATCGCAGATACCCTGGTTATTTTTTCCGGAGCGGCGAAGGATTCCTTCCCGGGTCATGCCACATTTACGCATGACCGCACCGGAGGCAGGATTCGCCACGTCATGGCCCGCTTCGATCCGAAGGGCACCAACTTCCCGGAACAGGAAATCCACCACAGCTTTCAGCGCCTCTGTCATGATTCCATTGCCCCACCATTGCTTTCCGATACAGTAGCCGATCTCCGCAGACTGCACATGCTCCTTGTATTCCACCACGCTGATGGAACCGATGGGTTCGCCCAATTCCTTCAGTTCAATGGCCCACTGGTAGAAGGTATTATCCGCGTATTGCTTCGTCCAGATATCCAGAATTTCATGAGCGGTATCCACGCTTTTGTATGTGGGCCAGGTCAGAAACTTTGTCACATCCGGGTCGCTGGCCCAGTTGCGGTACATGGCTTCTGCGTCCTCCATGACGAAGGGACGAAGAATCAGACGCTCCGTCTCAATTCTTTGTGTTCCAAGATGATTCATACCGCTCCTCCTCAGGCCGCAGCGCTGATCCAATACATTACGATCACAAACAGCGCTGCAAATAAAAAGAATAGTGACAGTTTTCTGTTTTCCCTCCAGCTGAGGACCGCCTGGGAAACGCAGGCAAGCGGAAGGCAGATCAGCACCAGAACGGAATTGTCAAAATCCCAGATAATATGGGCAGGTGCGGAAAGCAGCACCGCAAAAAGCGGGATATCCCGGAGGATAATTGCCGCTTTCTGCCAAATCTGCAATGCTTTCCATTTTTCTATGAGCTTCATGATTTTACTCCTGTGCGGCTTCCCACTGTTCCATGAGATCCATGAGGACCATTTCTGCTTCCTCTTTTTCTTCCAGCAGCCGGGTCAGCTCCTGGTAGTCGGCGGAGGCAGCTTCAATTTTGGAGTCGAATTCCGCCACCACTTTTTCCTGCTTTTCAATTTCCCGCTCCAGGCGGCGAATCAGCTTATCCGTATCCTTGGTGCCACCCTTGGGCTTTTCCTTCTTGGGCTTGGGCGCTTCCACGATGACAGGCTTTGCAGCCTTTTCGTGCTCCAGAATGGAGCGGTACTTGCTGTAGCCGCAGCGGAAGTCCCGGATGGTGCCATCCTCCAGCAGCCAGATCCGTTCCGCAAATTTCTCAATAAAATAACGGTCGTGGGATACAAACAGCAGCACACCCTCAAATTCTTCGATGGCGGCCTCCACCCATTCCCGGGAGGCAATGTCCAGGTGGTTCGTGGGCTCGTCCAGAATCAGCAGGTTGATCTTTTCATCCATCAGCATGCACAGCCGCAGACGGCTCTGCTCGCCGCCGGAGAGGTTCTTCACCTGCTTGAACACATCTTCGCCCTGGAACAGAAACTGTCCCAGACGGTCACGGGCGACCTGAGGGGTGCAGTTCTTTTCATAGAGCATGGTGTCGTACAGGGTACGCTCCGGATTTTTGAAATGAATGATCTGGGGCAGATACCCGGATTTCACCGTGGGGCCGAACTGGATCTTTCCGCCGCAGTCCTCGTCACCCAGGAGGCACTTGATAAAGGTGGTTTTGCCGGTGCCGTTGTCACCTAAGAGGGCAATGCGCTCGCCGCCCTCCACGTTCAGGGTAATGTCAGAAAACAGGGTCCGGTCTCCAAAGGCCTTGGACACATTTTTCATTTTAAAGACCACATCGCCGGAAAAATCCTTTTCCCCAAAGGTGGCCTTCATTTTCTTTTCCGTTTTGGGCTTTTCCGTCTTTTTGATCCGCTCCATCCGGTGCTGGATGGACATGGCCCGGCGGTACAGTGTCCGGTTGTTGATGCCCCAGCCCTTCATCCGTTCCACGGTATAACCCAGCTGCTTCAGCTTGGCCTGCTCCTGCTCATACTGCTTCAGCTGCAGGTCAAACCGGGCCTGCTTTTCATCCATGTAGAAGGAATAGTTGCCGGAATAGAACTCTGCGTGGCCCTCGGAGATCTCAATGACCCGGTCTGCCACCTGATCGATGAAATACCGGTCATGGGAAATGGCAAGGACAGTACCCTTGAAAGCATTGATATACCCTTCCAGCCATTCCACGCTGTTTAAGTCCAGATGGTTGGTGGGCTCGTCCAGCAGCAGGATATCTGTCTTTTCCAGCAGCAGCCGGGCCAGATTCATCCGTGTCTTTTCTCCGCCGGACAGGCTGGCAAATTCCTGGAGCCGCTGCTCCGGGGAAATGCCCAGACCGTTGCAGATCTTGTCCACTTCCACATCCATCTCATAGCCGCCGCCGGACTGGAACACATTGCTGAGGCGGTCATATTCCCGGAGCTGTTCATCGGTGACGCCGCTGGCCATCTCACATTCCAGCAGTTCCATTTTCTGCCGCACCCGCATCAGATCCGCATAGGCAGACCGCAGCACATCCTCCACGGTAAATCCCTGAGGGAACCGGGGGATCTGGGAGAT
>JAFQTF010000020.1 GCA_017409205.1 Oscillospiraceae bacterium
GATGGACAGCTTGTACAGCCAGGTGACCAGCAGGTCGGTCTGACCGGCAGAATCGCCAACGTAGGTGGGGCCGCCGCCGGTGAGCAGGTAGATGATGTTGAAGTTGTTGATGTTGCCGGTGAACTGGGTGATGATGTAAGGCGTCAGCACGAAGATCATGTAAGGCAGGGTAACATAGCGGAACTGCTGAGCGGTATTGGCGCCGTCGATGCGGGCAGCCTCATACTGCTCGGCAGGGATGTTCTGCAGAATACCGGTGACCTGCATAACGGTGTAGGGAATACCAACCCACAGGTTCACAACGATCAGCAGAACTCTTGCCCAGGTGGCATCGGTCATGAAGGGGAAAGCCTCGCCCTGTGCCAGGACACCCAGGCTCTGGAACAGCGTGTTCACAGCGCCGTTCTCCTTGAACATGTTGCGGATGATCATCAGAGAAACGAACTGAGGAACGGCAATGGTCAGAGACAGGATGGTTCTCCACATGCCCTTGAAGCGGGTAGAGGGGCGCTGAATGATCATGGCCATGAAGGTGCCCAGGAAGAAGTTCAGGAAGGTTGCGAAGAAGGCCCAGACCAGAGTCCATGTCAGAACGCCGCCGAACTGCTTACCAATGGCATTGCCGGAGTCAAACAGAGCAACAAAGTTCTTCAGACCCACCCAGTCGAAGAGGATCAGGTGGTCGTCCACTGCGGAGTAGTTGGTGAAGGCCATCAGCATCATGTAAACCAGAGGAACCATGGTGAAGATCGCCAGCATCATGAAGGGAGGAGCCATCAGCAGCTTGTGGATGTTTTCATCAAACAGCGCAATGATGTCCGTCTTCATGGAAGGAGCCTTCTTGCCCTCGCGCTTGACACACAGGCCCATGTAGCCGCTGCGGACGGAAGCCCGCCAGACAACCACGAAGAAGGCAATGATTGCCAGGGTGGCAACAGCGAACAGCAGGATCTGCTGGGAGTTATCGCCCTGTACATACTCGTAAACACCCAGGTCATCATTCCAGACTTCCTGCGTGGGGGTGTCGCCCAGAGAGGGCAGCATGGCCAGCCAGTTCAAGCCGCTGGTAACCATGTAGTAAATGAATGCGACCTCGATCGCCAGGAACAGCAGGCCCTTGATATACTGGCCGGCTGCGAAGTTGCCAAGACCCATAACCAGGCAGGATGCCCAGACCAGGGGGCCACCCTTCTTCAGAGAAGTCTGCAGAGAGGTGGAACCGATCTTGCTGTAAGCGGCGATAAGCTTGGTCTTTTCTTTATTTGCCACTTTACCGTCTCCCTTCGTCATATTTCGACGAGAATTTTAGAAAAAAGCGGCGGCCGGAAACCTCCGACCGCCGCCGGGTGCTCAATCAATACCGGAGGATGTATGTAATTACAGACCGGTGCTGTTCAGCAGTTCCATGGTCTTTGCGATCATCTCGGCAGCATTGTCGTGAGTGATGGTGCCGTTCAGGATGTTCAGACCGAAGTTCTTGACGGGATCCCAGAAGTTGGACATCTGGGCGATGGTGGGCTGGGGAATGGTGGCAGCAGCCATCTGAGCGTTCAGAGTGGTAACAGTAGCGGAGTCAACGGTAGCGCCGTTGGCAGCGGGGGTGTAACCGGACAGCTCGTAACGCAGCATCAGGGACTCAGCGGAGACCAGGAACTCAGCCAGCTGCATAGCAGCCTTGGGGCTCTTGGCGTTGGGGTTGACACCGATGGCCTTGTTGGAAGCGAAGGACTTCATCTGGTAGTCGGTACCGTTCAGAGTGAAGGTGGGCAGAACAGCGCAGCCCAGGTTCTCACCCAGGTCAGCCAGGTTGGGCTCATCCCAGTCACCGGAGAACATAGCGCCGATGGAACCGTCCAGCATACCGGCAATACCGGTGCCGTCAACGTCGTTGATGAAGTTGGGGCTCTTAGCCATGTCGACCATGAACTTGGCAGCCTCAGTGCACAGGTCGGAGGAGAAGTCGATGCCGGCAGCGGCGTCGATGCCCTGGGGACCAAAGACGGTACCGCCAACACCGAAGAAGAAGGCGCCGGTGTACCAGGAGTTATCCATGGGGAAGGAAACAACGCCCTTCTCCAGCATGGTGTTCAGGTTCTTGATGTCCTCTTCGGAGAAGATGGACTTGTTGTACCACATGAACCAGGTGTTGGGAGAGGTGGGGAAGCCGTAAACACCGCCGTCGGTGTAGGTCAGCAGGTCAACGTGAGTCTGAGAGAAGTTAGCCTTGACGTTCTCCAGGTAGGAACCGCCCAGCTTGGCCAGAGCGCCGGCCTCGATCAGGGTGCCCATCTGGTCGTTTGCGTAGAAGTAAACGTCAGCAGCAGCAGAGGGGTCGTTCTTAACGATGCCGGCAGCGTCGCCTTCACCGCAGACGCCCACGTCCCAGGTAATGGTGTACTCGGGGTGAGCTTCTTCGAACTTAGCCAGCATGACGGGCAGCCAGCTTTCTTCGGTTTCCTGATCGACCTGGGGAGCCCAGACCTTCAGGGTGATGGCCTGAGGACCTGCATTTTCAGCAGCCTCGGGAGCAGCGGGTGCATTTGCTTCGGCCTGCTCACCGCCGCCGCAGGCGACCAGAGACAGAGCCATTGCCAGCACCAGCAGCAGTGCAATGATCTTCTTCATTGTGTGTTCTCCTCCTATGTAGAGTGATAATAATATTGCAGCACAGAAAAATCTGTTGTTGCCAGGTTATCATTCTTCTCAGAAGATTCTGAGAAGAAAAGGGCATGCCCTTTTTGAATCCGAAACTTTACGTAACAAATTTGAACGAATTATGTACAGTATAGCATCGACATGTTGTAGTCGTCAATCTTTTTATATGTAAAATTTCTTCTGCGTATTTTGTTGATTTTAACTAAATTGTCAGTTATTTTTGGCATTTACAGCAAAATCGTTGGCTTCCTTTTCTGCCACAGCCTTCAGTGCATCCCAGTTCGCTCTTCCATATCGTTTCGAAACGTTACGCACTTCTTTGCACAATTCCTCTGTCAGCTGTCCTTCGGTCAACCGCCAGCACCAGTTGCTGTCCACGGTGCCCGGGGTATTCATCCGCGAAGAGTTGTCCAGACCGAGCCAGTCCTGCATCGGAATGATGCAGGTATCAGCGCAGCAGCGCATGGCCAGATCGATCAGCTTTTTGTACATCCACTTGTTTGCGATCTCCATATCACTGACATACTTGCGGACATGCTCTCTGGTTTCCTTATCCAGTCCGGTGAACCAGCCGCCGATGGTTTCGTTATCATGGGTGCCGGTATAGACCACACAGTTATGCCCATAGTTGTGGGGCAGGTACTCGTTGGCACCGCCGATATCTGCAGCGTCAAAAGCAAACTGAATGACCTTCATATTGGGATAGCCGCTGTCGCGCACCAGCTGGCGAACGCCATCGGTCATCAGGCCCAGATCCTCCGCAATGACTGCCCGGTTGCCCAGCTTTCTCTTCAGAGTATTGAACAGCTCCATTCCCGGGCCCTTTTCCCAGTGACCATCCTTGGCACTGGCAGAACCTGCAGGAATGGCAAAATATTCATCAAAGCCCCGGAAATGGTCCAGGCGAACCATATCATAGAGCTTGTAGCTGTACCACATCCGGGTCACCCACCAGTGGTAGCCGGTAGCCCTGTGATAGTCCCAGCGGTACAGAGGATTGCCCCAGACCTGACCATCCGCAGAAAAACTGTCAGGAGGACAGCCTGCAATCTGCACCGGGCGGTTCTGCTCGTCCAGCTGGAACATTTCCGGCTGTGCCCAGACGTCACTGCCATCCGGAGACACATAGATGGGCATATCGCCCACGATCTGAATATGCTTGTCGTTAGCATACTTCTTCAGCGCACTCCACTGCTCATAGAACTTGAACTGGAGATATTTCTGGAATTCCACCTCAAAATACAGCTTTCCCCGGTAGTAATCCAGGGCAGGACCGTAGTGCATGCGGATATCCTCCGGCCACTGGGTCCAACCGGCACCCCCAAAATATTCCCGGACAGCCATAAACAGGGCATAATCATCCAGCCACCAGAAATTATCCCCACAGAAGGCATTGAATGCGGCGTTTGCGCTGATATTACTGCGTTCATAGGCTCTGTGCAGCAGTGACAAACGGTTTTCAAACAGGGCCTTGTAATCCACCTTTCGGGGATCCGCACCAAAGTCTACCGCATCACACTCTTCCCGGGTCAGGACGCCTTCCGCGATCAGCGCATCCAGACTGATGAAATACGGACTTCCCGCAAAGGCAGAATAAGCCTGATAAGGAGAATCGAAAGCACCGTAATGAGAGGTGCTGCCAAGGGGCAAAATCTGCCAGTATTTCTGACCGGCTTTCTCCAGCCAGTCCACGAAATCATAGGCAGCCTTGTCAAAGCAGCCGATGCCGTACTTGGAGGGCAGGCTGGTGACGGATAACAGAACACCGCTGAATCGTTTCATAATTCCAACTCCTTAATCATGGTAATACAGGATCACGGACTCATAGGGGCGCAGCTTGTGGGAGTCCTCCACATAATTGTTTATCAGCATCTCACTGCCCCAGAAATTACCGGGAACATCAAAGGTGAGTGTCTCATCCGTAAAGTTACAGATAACCAGAATATGCTCTTCTTCCGTGTCTCTGGTATAGGCAAAGATCTTCTCATCTTCGGGACACAGCAATGTAAAAGAACCTTTATGGAACACATCGTATGTTTTACGCAGCTGGATCAGCTTCCGATAATAGTGGAACACGGAATCCGGATCCGCCAGGGCGGCTTCTGCATTGATCCGGGTGTAATTGGGATTGATGGGCATCCAGGGATCGCCGGTGGTAAAGCCCGTATTCTTTCCCGCCGTCCACTGGATGGGCGTTCTGGCATTGTCCCGACTCCGGGCATGGATGGAGGCCATTACTTCCCCGGGATCATAGCCCTGGGCAATCCGTTCCCCGTACATATTCAGTGTCTCCAGATCCACATGGGCTTCAATGGGCAAGCAGATATTGGTCATACCCAGCTCCTCACCCTGGTAGATATAGGGCGTGCCCTCCATGCCGTGGAGCATGGTTGCCAGCATCTTGGCAGATTCCACCCGGTATTCCCGGTCATTGCCCCAGCGGGAAACAATTCGGGGCAGATCGTGGTTGTTAAAGAACAGGCTGTTCCAGCCCTTTCCGTGGAGCTGCCGCTGCCAGTCAGCAAGGCAAGCCTTCAGTTTCGGCAATTCCAGAGGAATCATATCCCACTTATCTTTGCCGGGCTCCTGATCCAGACAGATATGCTGGAACTGGAACACCATGGACAACTCGCTGCCATCCGGATTGCTGTACAGCTTGGCTCGCTCTATGTCTGCACCCCAGGCTTCGCCAACGGATACCAGCCAGTCTTCCCGGAATGCTTCCGCAGACAGTTCCCGCAGGTATTCATGAAGCCGGGGGCCATTGTTGGTGATCTCCAGATCCGCGTCTTTGCCGATCTGATCGATCACATCCAGGCGAAAACCCGCCACACCCTTATCCACCCAGAAGCGGATGGATCTGTACAGTTCCTGCCGCATGGCCGGATTGTCCCAGTTCAGGTCAGGCTGCTCTTCTGCAAACTGATGAAAATACCACTGTCCCACTTCCGGCGCCCAGGTCCAGGCCAGACCGCCGAAGGTGGCCCGCATCTGATTGGGGGGGCAGTCCGGTCCTCCGTCCCGCCAGATAAAGAAATCATGGTAAGGATTGTCCTTTCCCTTAAGCGCTTCCCGGAACCAGAAATGCTGGTCGGAGCAATGATTCAGCACCAGATCCATGATGATGCCGATCCCGCGCTTTCTGCCTTCGGCGATCAGTTCTTCCATATCCGCCATCGTACCGAACATGGGATCAATGGCGCAGTAGTCGGAAATGTCGTAGCCGTTGTCCACCTGAGGAGAGGCGCAAACCGGGCAAAGCCAGATGGCATCAACACCCAGTTCCTGCAGATAGTCCAGTCTGTGAATGATACCGCGGATATCGCCGACACCATCCCCGTTACTGTCCTGAAAGCTCTTGGGGTACAGCTCATAAAAGACCGCTTTTTCCCACCAGCCCCGCTTACTCTTGTCCAAATACTTCATAAAGTTACCTCAAATTTTTTCAATCGCTTCAAACACCCGAAGCATCTCTCCCACGCTCCAGGCCTGGGCGAAGCAGCCCTTGCCTTCCGTGGGATGGTCACCGTCATAAATCTCCGGCAGCTGTCCCAGACAGCCCTGACGCAGCATGGCTTCCAGAGGCCGCAGCTGTTCCCGGACCCGCTCGGCTGCCTCCGGCGTATTTCCATAAACCTTCAGCCATGCCAGATAGTAAGCTCCCAGAGGGAACACCCAGACGGTTCCCTGATGATAAGCCATATCCCGTTCCACCTGCGTGCCGCCATAGCTGCCGTGATATTCAGGATCCTCAGGCGACAGCGTCCGAAGACCGCAGGGGGTATACAGGTGGCGGTAAACCGTATCCAGCACCCTGCGCTCCTGCGTCCGGTCCAGCATGGTGAACGACATGGAAAGGGCCCAGATCTGGTTGCATCGGATCTGTTCATCCGCTGCCGTGCCGGAAAGGACATCCTTCAGATAGCCTTTGTCTTCCATATAGAACTTTTCACAGAAGGATCTTTTCACCTGTTCAGACAAAGTCCGGTAATCCGCCCGGTCCAGCCCCAGTTCCATCGCCAGCATGTCCATGATCCGCAGCGCGTTATACCAATACGCATTGATCTCCACGGGCTTGCCGTGACGGGGTGTGGGCAGGATACCATTGACGCAGACGTCCATCCAAGTCACCTGGTCGTAGCCGCCGCCGGCGAAGATCAGACCGTCCGCATCCATACCGATGCTGTGGTGGGTACCCCTCCGGTAGCAGGCTATGATATGCTCCATGGTCGACCATGCCTCCCGGACGAACGTACCGTCTCCTGTCCGGCGGAAATACTGCCAAATACAATCGATCAGCAGCAGAGCTGCATCAACCGTGTTGTACATGGGCTTGCTCTCCCCTTCCGGGAAAAGGTTGGGCACAAGGCCGTCTTTTTCATAGACCAGGAATGTCCGCAAAATACTTTTTGCTTCTTCATATCTGCCTGTTGACAGGCAGCAGCCGGGCAGGGCAATCATCGTATCCCTGCCCCAATCACTGAATAAGGGATAGCCCGCCAGAATGGTCTTTCCTTTCGTGGATTCCCTGTGGGCAATAAACGCATCCGCGCTGATGGCCAGCTGACGAGCCACCGGGGCGGTAAAACCGCATCGGGTTTCCAGTTCCCGATGGTGCTGCTCGTATTCTCTCAGTATCTGTTCCGCGGAAATGACATCCGGCTCCATAGAAAACACGATTCCTTTGCTGACCTTCTCTCCGGCAGGTACACGGATCGATATGCAGAAGCAGTTTGCGCACAGGCCGTTACCGGGACGCCCATCCTTGGCATCCTCCGGATAAACAAGCCTCTGCCAACTGGTGCAGGTCTTTCGAATCGTTCCTTCCGAAGAAATGTAGAGGGTATATCTGCCATCCGTTACGGAACCGCGGGAACAGAAAAATTCCTTTTTCTCCTTCAGCGCCATTTCTTTTGGAGCAAACTTCAGAAACGGATCCACCCGCAGAACGCAGTCCTGGCCCGACAAATTTTCGATTTCATACAAAACTGCGGATGTGTTCTTTCCAGGACCGATACAAAGGGTGCGCTTTACCGTGACTCCCTGCAAATAATATGTCCAGCGGGGAACCGGATCCAGCGTAAAGGCTGTTAAATAACGAAAGCCCTCCTCACAACCGGCTTTTCTTGCAAACGGCTGACTGGAAAGGAAGAATTTGTTTTTTCCAATGCAAAGACGTTCCCGCAGTCTGTGTACCATACTGATCCGTTCGTTGGGAGCTTTTACAGCTGCAATCAGGATTCCCTGATCACATCGTGGTACAGAAAATGCGGCTGTAACCGAGGCATAACCTCCCAGACCATTGGTCAGTAAAACTGACTGTTCCTGCGCCTGCTGCAGCGTTCGCATATCCTGTTTTCCCAGAAAATACTGCATCTTACCGCCTCCTGTTTCGTAATGTTTAGTACCTATCAGTATATTTCCTATTTGCATTTTCGTCAACAAACATTCTCAACTCCATTAACTTTCGTCATTAACGACAATTATTGCATGTATTTTTTATTCATTTCTTCCATTGCCTTTTTCATTTCGCAAAATTACGAAACAAATTGTGCATTTTTTACAAATTTGTTTTGCATTTACAAAACGACTATGCTATAATACGCTTAAATTTTAAAGTCAAACTTCAGGAGGTGATCCTTTGGCAACTCTGGACGATATCGCGCAGGAACTTGGTGTCTCCAAGGCAACCGTGTCAAAAGCTCTGAACGGCGCCAAAGATATCAGCAGGAAGATGCAGCAGGCTGTTGTGGAAAAAGCCGTAGAACTGGGCTATTCCCGGATGAATTACAATACTGCTGCCCCCAGGATCGCCATTTTCGTGATCAACATGGATTACCTGAAGCCTGATGATTTTGGTTATGATATTATCATCGGCTTTCGCAAAGCTGCCGAACCTGCCGGTTTTGTGGTGGAAGTCATCCCGCTGACCCAGCAGATGCAGCTCGATTACCGCTACGATGAATACATGATGCGGGAAAATTATATCGGCGCGCTGTTTCTGGGCATGTGTCTGCTGGATCCCTGGCTGAAGGAATTCCAGACCTGCAAAACCCCCACCATTCTGTATGACAACCATATCAGCTGCAATCCCAAGGTCACAGACATCGGCGTGGACAATGTGGAAAGCATCGAACTGGCCATTCAGTACCTGCGGTCTCTGGGCCACAGCAAAATCGGTTATCTGGGCAATGCACTGGAAGCGCACGTTTATCTTCAGCGCTATCAGGCTTTCAAAAAGGTCATGACCGAGCTGGGACTGACTGCAGACGACAGCGTCATGGGTTACAGCTATCATGTAAATGCCTGTCTTTCCCAGCATCTTCCCCGGCTGCTGGAAAATGGCTGCACCGCGATTATCTGCAGTCATGACATGCTGGCCCACAGCGCCATGTTCTACTGCAACGAGCTGGGACTGCGTGTTCCCGAGGACATCAGTATCATAGGCCACGACGACATTCCCCTGTGCCGCTATACAACGCCGCCGCTGACCGGCATCCGGCAGGACCGCCCTGCGTTGGGCAAGAGTGCTTTCTATGCACTCTCCTGCCAGTTAAACGGCGTTCCCCTGAGTACCCATCTTCTTCATCCGGAGCTGGTTATGCGATCTTCCTGTGGTCCAGTGCCCCGGGAACCCCAAAAACCGTCTTCCCGCAATTCATATCCTTATCTGTAACAGCAAAGGGACTGCCACTATTTCTGCGGCAGTCCCTTCCAAGCTATCTGTGGAACAATTAATATTATTCATAAAAGGGAGTACCATGCCATGCACAAGCACTATTCTTCCCCCGAATTTGAAGCAAAGTATACCTATCACGGAGCCGATCTGGGTGCCAGCTGGACAAAGGAAGGTACCTTTTTCCGGCTTTGGGCCCCTACTGCAGAAGCAGTGGTCATCCATCTTTATGCCGGCGGTACCGCAGGAAAAACGGATCTGCTGACCCAGAAGAAAATGACCCCGGATGTTTGCGGCACCTGGACAGCCAGCATCCCCGGTAATCTGCATGGAGTTTATTACACCTATCTGGTTACAGTAAACGGAAAAGAAGTGGAAGCCTGCGACCCTTACGCCAGAACCACCGGTGTCAACGGTCAGCGGGCCATGGTCATCGACCTGGCCTCCACCAATCCCGCAGGCTGGGAGGAAGACCGGGATCCCCATGCCGGCGGGCAAATCACGGATGCTGCCATCTATGAGCTGCACATCCGGGATCTGAGCATGGACCAGCACTCCGGCATCACCCATAAGGGAAAATTCCTGGGACTGGCAGAAACCGGCAGCGTCAACACCAGCGGCATCCCAACCGGTCTGGATCACATCAAACAGCTGGGTATGACCCACGTGCATCTGCTCCCTGTCTATGATTTTGGTTTCACAGACGAGACCCTTACCGAACCGCAATACAACTGGGGATATGATCCGGTGAATTTCAATGTTCCCGAAGGCTCCTATGCCACCGATCCTTATCACGGCGAAGTCCGCGTGGCAGAAATGAAGCAGATGGTGAAGACCCTGCACGACAATGGGCTTAGTGTCATCATGGACGTGGTCTACAACCACGTTTATCACGACCAGCCCTTCTGCTTCAACCAGATCGTCCCCGCATATTTCAGCCGGGTCAACGCTGACGGTGTCTGGTCCAGCGGCTCCATCTGCGGCAACGATACCGCTTCCGAGCGCAGCATGGTCCGCAAGTACATTGTGGACAGCGTCAACTACTGGGCCGACGAATACCACATCGACGGTTTCCGGTTCGATCTGGTTGGTCTGATCGATGTGCAGACCATCAACGAGATCGTAACAACTGTCCGGGCAAAGCATCCCAATGTGATCTTCTACGGAGAGGGATGGGATATGCCCACAGAGCTGACCAAGTCCGGTATCGAACTGGCCATCCAGCCCAATTCCCACAAAATGCCCGGTTTTGCTTTCTTCTCCGACACTCTGCGGGATCTGATGCGGGGCCGTATTCAGGAGCATACCGCCCGGGGCTTTGCGGCCGGTGCAGAAACAGCCCGCGCGGATCTGGATGCTTCCTTCATGGGCATGCCCGACTGGGCTGCGCAGCCTTGTCAGTGCATCAACTACGTTTCCTGCCACGATAACCACACCCTCTTCGACCGCATTGCCATGACCGCTCCCGAAGCAAGCCGGGAAGACCGGATCCGTATGAATAACTTAGCGGCCGCCTTCAGTATTCTGTCTCAGGGAACCCCCTTCTTCCAGGCCGGTGAGGAAATGCTGCGCACCAAGCCCGATGGCATGGGTGGTTTTGATGACAACAGTTACCGGGCAGCAGATTGGGTCAACGCACTGAAATGGGATCGTCTGAACGAACAGGAGTACCGGCACAATGTGGAATACTACAGGGGGCTGCTGGCCTTCCGGAAGGCCCATCCCGTTCTGCGGCTGCAATCCCGGGAGGAAGTTCAGGCTGTTGTGAAGCCCGTTGCCGTAAGTAACCCCCAGGCCGCAGCCTATCTGATTGACAACAGTATTTTCGTGATCTTCAATGCTTCCTCACAAGAATTGTCTGTTGACCTCCCGGAAGGACTCTGGAATCTGCACATCCGGAAAAACACTGCCGGCACGGCCATCCTTTCTCAAGCCGAAGGGAAGATTCAGGCATTCCCCATTTCTGCCACTGTTTTGACACGGCGCTAACGTCATGGACGGCGTACGCCCTGTCATAAGCCAGCCGGCAGAGGACATGAAGTATGGCTTTCCCGTCCCCCTGCGGGGCACATCCTGACAGACCTGCCCTGCGGTGATGCCCAAACTGTCCTCTCCGGCGGCGCCGCTGCCCCTTTCAGGCGAAATTGGCAAAAATATTCACAAAAAACGCCTGTTTTTCTTAAATTACCCCCTTGAAAAATGGATATTACAATGCTATAATACCAATGTAATAGGTAGAGTATAGGCAAAGAGAGGCGCAAGCGCCTCTCTTTCTTGTTAGTCTCTGCCTGCTGCAACTACAACTGAATATAAGAAAGGAATCTGTAAATGAAAGTAACCGAACTGGTTGCACAGTTTGCTGCCCCTGTTGTGGAAGCAAACGGCTGCGAGCTCTGGGATGTGGAATACGTCCGGGAAGGCAGCGAATATTTCCTGCGGCTGTATCTGGACAAGGAGGGCGGCGTGGATATCAATGACTGCGAGCGCATCTCCCGGGCCATTGACCCCATTCTGGACGAAAAGGACCCCATCCCTACCAGCTATCACTTTGAAGTCTGCTCCGCCGGACTGGAACGGACCCTGAAGCGCCCCTCTGATTTTCAGCGTTTTCTGGGCAGCGCCATCACCGTGAAGCTGTACCGTCCCCGGAACGGTCTGAAAGAGATCCCCTGTGTCCTGGAAGGCTATGAGGACGGCCGTATCACCGTCACCGCCGGAAAGGAAACCATTACTTTTGAAAAATCCGAGGTCGCTCTGGTGCGGCTTCGCGTGGAATTTTAATAGGAGGAAAGAAAAATGGCACCCAGAAAAAATGCCAAGAAGAAGCCCGAAGCACCTCAGGTGAACATCGGCGCCGAGATCTTTGCTTCCCTGCGGGAACTGGAAAAGATCAAGGGCATTCCTGTTGACTACATGGTGGAGCGCCTGAAGCAGGCCCTGACCAATGCCTACCGCAAGGATCGGGAAGATCACCGGGACATCCCCGGCGAAAATGTTGTGGTCAGCATCTCCGAGGAAGGTCTGAGCATGCATCAGATCAAGACCGTCGTTGAGGAACTGGAGGACATTGCTCTGGAGATCCACATCGATGCTGCCCGCCGTTCCAACCCCAATCTGAATGTGGGCGACACTGTCGCCATTCCCATCGACATCCAGAAGTTCGGCCGTATCGCAGCCCAGACTGCCAAGCAGGTGGTCATTCAGGGTATTCGCGAAGCCGAGCGTGGTGTCGTCTACGAATCCTACTCCAACAAGGCTCAGGAGCTGCTGACCGGCACTGTGCTGCGCATCGACCCTGTCACCGGCGACATGTTTGTCCGTATCGGTCAGGGCAACGAAGCCTCCGATGCTGTGCTGCGGTCTTCCGAACAGATCCCCGGCGAGAAGCACTCCGAGGGCGATCTGATCCGCGTCTATGTTCTGGAGGTTCATAAGGCAAACCGTGGTCCCCTGGTCCATGTGTCCCGCACCCATCCCAACCTGGTCCGCCGCCTGTTTGAGCTGGAAACCCCCGAAATCGCAGAAGGCCAGGTGGAAGTCCGCAATATCGCCCGTGAAGCCGGTTCCCGCTCCAAGATGGCTGTCCGTGCCACCATGGAGGGCATCGATCCCGTGGGCGCCTGTGTCGGCCCCCGCGGCGGCCGTGTTGGTGCAGTCGTGGAAGAGCTGGGCGGCGAAAAGATCGATATCGTGGTCTGGAGCGAGGATCCCTGCGAATATGTCCGGGCTGCTCTGAGCCCCGCCGATGTGATCTCCGTCACCCTGATCCCCGGCCAGAAGGCCTGCCGTGTCATCGTTCCCGATGACCAGCTGAGCCTTGCCATCGGCAAGGAAGGTCAGAATGCCCGGCTGGCTGCCCGCCTCACCGGCTACAAGATCGATATCAAGCCCGCTTCCCAGGCCGAACCTGCAGAAATTGCAGAAGAAACCACTGCTGAATAAGTTGACAGTAGAAAGCTGACCGTTGAAAGTTTTGGCATCGGCTTTGCCGACTATCCAAATAACCGCCACAGGCGATACCTTAACTTTCCACCCTGCACTTTCCACTTTCAACTCCTTAAAAATAAGGAGGGATTTAAGTATGCAAAAGAAGATCCCCCAGCGGCAGTGTATGGGCTGCCGGGAACGCAAGGCAAAACGGGAGCTGATCCGGGTTGTCCGGGGTACTGACGGCACCGTCAGCCTGGATTTCGGCGGCAAGAAAAACGGCCGCGGCGCCTACATCTGCCCCAATCCCGAATGTCTGAAAAAGGCCCTGCGCTCCAAAGCCCTTGACCGCAGTCTGGAAGTGACCATCCCCGAGGAGGTCATCGACCGGCTGCAGAAGGAAATGGAGGGCGCCGATGGAAACTAAAGTCCTGAATTATCTGGCCATCGCCAAAAAAGGCCGGCTGGTGGAGCTGGGCGAGGAGCCTGTGGGCGCAGTTGCCCGGGCCCAGAAGGCACACCTGATCGTTGTGGCTGCCGATGCCTCCGACCACACCTGGAGAAGAGCCAAATCCTTTGCCGCCGGCACCGACCAGCAGTGCATCCGCCTGGGCTGCACCAAGGAGGAAATGGGCTTCGTGGTGGGAAGAACCAGTCTCGCCATCGCTGCTGTCACCGATGTGCAGCTTGCTCTGGCCATGGTCAATGCTCTGGGCGAGCCGGAAACATACAAAGCCCAGCTGGCTGTGCTGAACGCCAAGGCAGAAAAGGCCAAAAAGCGGGCTGCTGAGGCCAAAGCCCACCAGCGTAACCTGCGCAAGGGAAAGAAGAAGTAAGTAATCAAGTTGACAGTCAACAGTTGACAATTGACAGTTATGGTGTCTGCTTTGCCGACTATATTGAATCATCGCCGAAGGCGATACCTTAACTTTCAACTGTACACTTTCAACTGTCAACTCCATATCAATATGGAGGTGCGTTTATAGAATGAGTTTTGTGAAGTATCGTTTGAAGGAGGTCGCTGCCGACTTTGGCGTGACCCCCAAGGAGATCGCAGAGATCATCTCCAAGTTTTATGAAAAGCCCAAGTCCAACACCCAGGTCCTGAATGACAACGAGCTGAACGCTGTGTTTGACTACATGACCCAGAAAAATCAGATCAGCTCCATCGAGCAGGTCTTTGCCGTGAAGGCCACCGCTCCCAAGGCGGAAGCTCCCAGAGCCGCTGCCCCCGCTCAGCAGGGTCAGAACCGTCCCCAGGGCCAGCAGCAGGGCCGTCCCCAGGGTCAGAACCGTCCCCAGGGCCAGCAGCAGGGCCGTCCCCAGGGTCAGAACCGTCCCCAGAATCAGCAGCAGAATACCGTAAAGCCCCAGAACACCCCCGCTCCCCAGCCTGAAAAGCCCAAGGAGCCCGAACGCAAGCGGGAACGCCGTGTCGTGGACACCTCCGCTGTGCAGGTGAACGCCAACCGTTTTGCCGATGTGGATAATCTGGTTTCCGAGAAGGTCCAGAACTTCCAGGGCGGCAAGCAGCGCATCGGCGGCGGCAAGGGCAAGCAGCAGCAGAAGCAGCAGCAGAAGAACTTCAAGGGCAACAAGTCCCGCAACGAGGAGCAGGAAAAGATGCGCCGCCTCCAGATGGAAGTGGCCCGGAAGGCTCCCACCGTTGTCAAGATCCCTGATGAGATCACCGTGGGCGAGCTGGCCTCCCGGATGAAGAAGACCGTTGCCGAGGTCATCAAGTGCCTGATGAAGAACGGCGTCATGGCCGCCATGAACCAGACCATCGACTTCGACACCGCTGAATTCATCGCCACCGAAATGGGCTGCAAGGTAGAGAAGGAAGTCACCGTCACCATCGAGGAGCGGATCATCGACGATCATGTGGACTCCGCCGAAGAGCTGGAGACCCGCGCTCCCGTCGTGGTGGTCATGGGTCACGTTGACCACGGCAAGACCTCCACTCTGGACGCCATCCGCAAGACCTCCGTCACCGCAGGCGAAGCCGGCGGCATCACCCAGCACATCGGCGCCTACACCGTTGAGATAAACGGCAGCCCCATCACCTTCCTTGACACCCCGGGTCACGAGGCCTTTACCTCCATGCGTGCCCGCGGCGCAATGGTCACCGATATTGCAATTCTGGTGGTTGCGGCGGACGACGGCATTATGCCCCAGACCGTTGAGAGCATTAACCACGCCAAGGCAGCGGGCATCC
>JAFQTF010000021.1 GCA_017409205.1 Oscillospiraceae bacterium
AGGGTCTTGGGATGCTGACGCAGGAACCAGGTATCGGCCTTGCCGCCGGCGAGGCGGACACAGTGGACTCTGGACTGCTGACCGGCACCGACACCGATGGCCTGACCATCATAAGCGAAGCAGACGGAGTTACTCTGGGTGTACTTCAGGGTGATCAGGGAAACGATCAGGTCGATCTTTGCGCTTTCGGGCAGTTCCTTGTTGGCGGTGACGATATTCTGCAGCAGATGCTCGCCGATCTTGAAGTTGTTGCGGCCCTGCTCGAAGGTGATGCCGAAGATCTGCTTGTGCTCCTGCTCAGCGGGAACGTAGTTGGGGTCGATGGCAACAACATTGTAGCCACCCTTGCGCTTGGACTTCAGGATCTCCAGAGCCTCGTCGGTGTAGCCGGGGGCGATGACGCCGTCGGAAACCTCAGGCTGGATCAGCTTGGCAGTCATGGCGTCGCAGACATCAGACAGAGCCACCCAGTCACCGAAGGAGCACAGACGGTCAGCGCCGCGGGCGCGGACATAAGCGCAGGCCAGGGGATTCTCATCCAGACCTTCCACGTCTTCCACGAAGCAGGCCTTCTTCAGCTCAATGGGCAGGGGCTTGCCAACAGCGGCGGAAGTGGGGGAGACATGCTTGAAGGAGGTGGCACAAGCCATGCCGGTGGCTTCCTTCAGCTCCTTGACCAGCTGCCAGGAGTTCAGGGCGTCCATGAAATTGATGTAGCCGGGGCGACCGTTGAGAATGGTGATGGGCAGATCGCTGCCATCGTGCATATACAGAGAAGCGGGCTTCTGGTTGGGGTTGCAGCCATACTTTAGCTCAAAGTTCTTCATTTCTCGTTTTCTCCTTTATTAGCAGTGCTTGTTGATGATCCGCTGCTCGAATTCACCGGTGGCGATGTCAGTGTAGCGGACGAACAGGGAGATCTTGTTGTTTTCATCCAGGTTGGTCCACAGCTCCTGGGTGAAGGCATCAATGTCAGCGGGGATGGAAACACGCTCAGGCTCACCCTGGAAGGTGGGGATCACGGGGTTGCCATCGCAGACATAGGTGTGCAGGAAGTGGCCCAGGCCGGCGGTAGCGGGGTATTCCCAGAAGAAACGGGCGCAGGCATTGCCCTCGGGATCAGCAGCCTTCAGGATGGACATCTTGTAGGAGCCATCGTTTGCCTGAATACCGGAAATTCTGGGAGTCCAGTTGGGGCCGTCGTCCTCGAACTGGCGGGTCCGCAGGGCAGCTTCCCAGCTTTCGCCCTTGGCAAGGTATTCCCAGATGGTATCGGTCTGGTCACCGTTGGTGACGATCAGACCACGGCCGGCTTCCCGGACGGGATGGTAGATGATCAGGTGGGGGTCCTTCATCAGAGCGGGATCGTGGGCTTCGGTACGGATGCCATCGGGCTCCTGGATGAAGACACGGTTGCGGGAGTTGACAGAGCGGCCCATGATGAAGTAGGCAGCAACGGCCTTCTTGCCGTCAGCGGTGACGCCCAGCACGATGCCGCGGCCGGGATAGGTATTGCCGTCCAGGCGCTGAGCCATGGACTTGACTTCGTAAACATTCATCGGATTATCCTCCAAATTATTATTATACGGGGAATAACGAATTTACATGGATGCACAAACTTTTTCGGCAGCTTCGGGCAGCAGGATCCATTCGGCCTGCTCCATGACCCGGCGCTGCAGGATCTCGGGGGTGTCGCCCTCTTCGATATAGACGGCTTTCTGGGCGATGATCTCGCCGCCGTCGGGGATCTCGTTGACGAAGTGAACGGTGGCGCCGGTGACCTTCACGCCGTAATCCAGGGCGGCCTGATGAACCCGGAGACCATAGAAGCCTTCGCCGCAGAAGCTGGGGATCAGGGCGGGGTGGACGTTGATGATCCGCTTGGGCCACTTGCTGGTGAAGTTCTCACTCAGGATGCACATAAAGCCTGCCAGAATGATCAGGTCGGTGCCGTTGCGCTCCAGCACAGCCTGCAGCTGTGCCTCGAAAGCAGCCTGGGAGCCCAGTTCCTTCTTGTTGATGCAGGCGGCGGGAACGCCGAAGTTCTTTGCGCGCTCCAGGGCATAGGCATTGGGATTGTTGGAGATGACCATGGCGATCTCGCCATGGGGGATCTTTCCGGCTTCCTCAGCTTCCAGCAGGGCCTGCAGATTGGTGCCGCCGCCGGAAACCAGAACAGCGATTCTTTTCTTCATTACAGGATCACCTTTTCGCTGTCACTTGCGATGATCTCGCCGATGACGTAGGCATCGATACCGTTGTCCTTCAGGATGGACAGAGAGAGATCGACTTCGTTTGCGGGCACCACGATGCTCATGCCGACACCCATGTTGTAGGTGTTGTACATGTCGCGCTCGGGGATGTTGCCCCACTTGGCGATGACGTCGAAGATGGGCAGCACCTTGACGGCGCTCTTGTCGATCTTGGCGCACAGGCCGTCGGGGATGGAACGGGGAATGTTCTCATAGAAGCCGCCGCCGGTGATGTGGCTGATGCCCTTGACATTGACCTTTTCCAGCAGAGCCAGAACAGGCTTGACGTAGATCTTGGTGGGAACCAGCAGTGCTTCGGCAATGGTCTTGCCGCCCAGTTCGTCTCTGGGGATGTACAGCTCAGGATTGTTGTTGTCGATGTCAAAGACCTTGCGGCACAGGCTGAAGCCGTTGGAATGGATACCGGTGGAAGGCAGGGCGATGACAACGTCGCCGACAGCCATCTTGGAATTGTCCAGGATCTTCTTCTTGTCCACGATACCTACGGCAAAGCCGGCCAGGTCGTAATCCTCAACAGGCATCATACCGGGATGCTCGGCGGTCTCGCCGCCAATCAGGGCAGCACCGGACTGTACGCAGCCTTCGGCCACGCCGCCCACGATCTCAGCGATCTTTTCGGGAACATTCTTGCCGCAGGCGATGTAGTCCAGGAAGAACAGGGGCTTTGCACCCACGCAGATGATATCATTGACGCACATGGCAACGGCATCAATGCCGATGGTGTCGTGCTTGTCCATGAGAATGGCCAGCTTGACCTTGGTGCCGCAGCCGTCGGTGCCGGAGACCAGAACAGGCTCCTCCATACCGGCAATGGGCAGACCGAAACAGCCGCCGAAGCCGCCCACATCATCCAGGCAGCCTTCGTTGCGGGTACGGGCAACATGCTTCTTCATCAGCTCCACGGCGCGGTAGCCGGCAGTGATGTCAACACCGGCGGCAGCGTAGCTGGCGGAATAGGAATTCTTGTGATCCATTTTAACGCAAACTCCTTTTCAGAGGTATTTTTTATCAGATCAGTTTTTACAATGAACAAATCGGGAGAGCGCTGAGGATGTGGCGATGATTGCCGCAGCATCAGGCTCGTATTGTCAGCGGCATCTGGCCGCTTATTCCTCGCCGGTCCAGCAGTAGGTGCAGACCTTGTCCCGGTCCAGACCGATGGCCTCCAGCAGACCATCCAGACTCTGGTAGCCCAGGGAATCGAAGCCCATTTCCTCGCAGATGGATTTCAGCATGCACTGGCCGCGCTCAGTCTTGGCATCGGCATACTCGGCGATGTGTTGCTGACCAATTTCTCCCTCCAGACGCTGAATGGTCCGGCGGGTCAGCAGTTCCATATCGGAATTGCTGCGGGAGAAATTCAGATACTTACAGCCGTACATGATGGGGGGGCAGGCGGAGCGCATGTGCACTTCCTTGGCGCCGGATCTGTACAGGAAGTCAACAGTTTCGTGGAGCTGGGTGCCGCGTACGATGGAGTCGTCCACCAGCAGCAGCTTTTTGCCCTCGATCAGCTCCGGCACGGGGATCTGCTTCATTTCTGCCACCAGGTTCCGGATCTCCTGATTGGAGGGGGTGAAACTGCGGGCCCAGGTGGGGGTGTACTTGACAAAGGGACGGGCGAAGGTCTTGTGGGTAAAGTTGGAGTAGCCGATGGCGTGGGGCAGACCGGAGTCAGGCACGCCGGCCACGTAGTCCACATCCGGGAAGGTGCCGTTGGCCAGTTCCTCCCGGGCCATGATTTCGCCGTTGCGGCAGCGCATGACCTCGACATTGACGCCCTCGTAGTTGGAATTGGGGTAGCCGTAGTAGGTCCACAGGAAGGCGCAGATCTTCATCTTTTCGCCGGGGGCGGCCAGCTGTTCGTAGCCGTCGGCGGTGATCCGGCCGATCTCACCGGGGCCCAGATTATACTTCACCTGATAGCCCAGCTTCTGGCAGGCGAAGGATTCCATGGAGACACAGCAGGCATCCTCCTTCTGACCCACGGTGATGGGCAGACGGCCCAGCCGGTCACGGGCAGCGATGATGCCGTCTTCTGTCAGCAACAGAATGGTGATGGAGCCTTCCACAAGGCTTTGGGCATACTTGATTCCTTCAACCAGATCGCTGCAGCGGTTGATAAGACCTGCGATCAGTTCGTTGGTATTCACCTTGCCGGAGGACATGGCCATGAAGTAATGGCCGGGACCAGAGAAGGTGTCGACCACCAGCTTTTCCGCATTGGTGACGATGCCCACGGTGGAAATGGCGAACATACCCAGATGGCTGCGGACCAGCAGAGGCTGGGGATCCGTATCGGAGATACAGCCCAGGCCGGCCTGGCCGTCCATCTTCAACAGGTCACCTTCAAATTTTGTACGGAAGGGGGTGTTTTCAATGTTATGGATCTGACGCTGGAAGCCCTTGCTTGCGTCATACACGGCCATACCGCCCCGCTTGGTGCCCAGGTGGGAATGGTAGTCCGTTCCAAAGAAAACATCATATTTGCAGTTTTTGCGGGAAACAGCCCCGAAGAAACCACCCATAAATCAATTTCCTCCTTAAGAATTTGGGAGTATAAACAGACCAATCAGGGGCGGCAGGGATTGCCGCCCCTGATTGAAGAAAATTAGGCGAAGAACAGGCCGTTCAGAGTCATGGGATCGATGTACTTGCCGTCCTTGTAGACGCGCATGTTGCCGGAAGCAACTTCATCGATCAGCATGACATTGCCTTCGGGATCGTAGCCGAACTCGAACTTGATGTCGTACAGTTCCAGACCCTTGGCAGCCAGATCATCAGCCACGATCTTGGTAATGGCCTGGGTCTGAGCCTTCAGGGAGTCGTACTGCTGAGCGGTCATAACGCCCAGATCCACCAGACCGTCCTTGGTGACCAGAGGATCGCCCAGAGCGTCGTTCTTGAAGGTGGTCTCTACGTAGTAGGGCAGATCCTGACCCTCGGTGCAGTAGTCGTTGTAGCGGCGGAAGAAGGAACCCAC
>JAFQTF010000022.1 GCA_017409205.1 Oscillospiraceae bacterium
ACGACGGTCAGGCAATCGGTGTGGGTGCCGGTCAGCAATCCAGAGTCCACTGTGTCAGACTGGCTGGCGGCAAGGCCGATACCTGGTTCCTGCGTCAGCATCCCAAGACCCTGAACCTGCCCTTCCGTCCCGACCTGGGCCGTCCCGGCCGTGACAATGTCATCGACGGCTACATCAACGGCAACGAAGAGGATGTCTGCGCAGAGGGCATCTGGCAGAACTATTTCACCGTTCGCCCCGAGCCTCTGACCGCCGAAGAAAAGCGTGCATGGCTGGATTCCCGTGATGCTGTTGCCCTGGGTTCCGACGCCTTCTTCCCCTTCCCCGACTCCGTCAAGCGCGGCGTTGCCTCCGGTGTCAAGTACATCGCTGAGCCCGGCGGCTCCATCCGCGATGATCTGGTCATCGAGGAGTGCGACAAGAACGGCATCGTCATGGCCTTCACCGGCATGCGCCTGTTCCACCACTAAGATTTTACCTCAGGGGACAGTCCAAAACGGGCTGCCCCCTGTCGGTGCGTTTTAAGTAATTCAAAAATAGGAGTACACTATGAATCTTTTAGTTGTCGGCGGTGGTGGCCGTGAACACACCATCATCCGCTATCTGAAAAAGAATCCCACCGTTGAGACCATTTTCGCCTGCCCCGGCAACGGCGGCATGGCTGACGAAGCTGTCTGCACCGGCATCGGCGCCACCGATATCGAAAAGATCGTGGCTTTCGCTGTAGAGAACAAGATCGATTACGCCGTTGTGGCCCCTGATGATCCCCTGGTTCTGGGCTGCGTGGATGCGCTGAATGAGAAGGGTATCCCCTGCTTTGGCCCCAATGCCAACGCTGCCATCATCGAAGGCAGCAAGGTCTTCTCCAAGAATCTGATGAAAAAGTACGGCATCCCCACCGCCGAATACGAAGTATTCGAGAATATGGAGGATGCTCTGCGCTATCTGGAAACCGCTCCCATTCCCACCGTTGTCAAAGCCGATGGTCTGGCTCTGGGCAAGGGCGTCATCATCGCCCAGACCCGCCAGGAAGCCAAGCAGGCTGTCATCGACATGATGGAAGGCGGTATTTTCGGCAAGTCCGGCAGCCGTGTGGTCATCGAGGAATTCCTCACCGGCCCCGAGGTCTCCGTTCTGGCCTTCACCGATGGCAAGGTGGTCAAGCCCATGGTCTCCTCCATGGACCACAAGCGCATTGGTGACAACGACACCGGCCTGAACACCGGCGGCATGGGCACCATCGCCCCCAACCCCTACTACACCACTGCCATCGCAGAAGAGTGCATGAACACCATCTTCCTGCCCACCATTAATGCCATGAACGCTGAAGGCCGCACCTTCCAGGGCTGTCTGTACTTCGGCCTGATGCTGACCCCCAAGGGCCCCAAGGTCATTGAGTACAACTGCCGCTTCGGCGATCCCGAGACCCAGGTGGTTCTGCCCCTGCTGGAAAGCGATCTGCTGACCATTATGCAGGCCACCACCAACGGCACTCTGGCAGAGACCGAAGTCAAGTTTGCCAATGCCCATGCCTGCTGCGTCATTCTGGCCTCCGCCGGTTATCCCCAGTCCTACAAGAAGGGCTTCGAGATCACCATGACCGCCGAAGCCAAGGCGCATACCTTCGTGGCCGGCGGCAAGCTCCAGGACGGCAAGCTGGTCACCTCCGGCGGCCGTGTCACCGGAACCACCGCCATTGCCGCTTCTCTGGAAGAAGCCATCCGTGAAGCATACCGCATCTCCGATGGTGTCCGGTTCGAAGGCGCCTACCGCCGCAGCGACATCGGCCAGCGGGCCCTGCAGGCTCTGAAGTAAAAAATGTCCCTCCGGGGCAACCGAAATACAGAAACTAGGAGGAAAAACCCCATGGTTTATCGTGTATACGTTGAAAAGAAACCTGGTCAGACCCATGAGGCTGACGGACTGCTGCGGGAGATCAAGGACTTCCTGCAGATCGATGCCCTGACTGCCGTTCGTGTTCTGAACCGTTATGATGCCGAAAACATCGAGGAATCCCTGTTCAACTACGCTGTGAACACCGTTTTCTCCGAGCCTCAGGTTGACAACGTCAGCTACGAGGTCCCCACCGGTGACGTGGTGTTCGCTGTGGAGCCCCTGCCCGGTCAGTACGATCAGCGGGCTGACTCCGCTGCTCAGTGCATCCAGATCATTTCCCAGGGCAACCGTCCCACCATCCGCACCGCCAAGGTTTACGTCCTCTCCGGCGACCTGACCGCCGAAGCCGTTGCTGCCATCAAGAAGCATGTCATCAATGCTGTGGAAAGCCGGGAAGCTTCTCTGGAAAAGCCCGAAACCCTGGCAATCGAATACGCCATTCCCGAGACCGTTGCCACCATCGATGGTTTCATCGCTCTGGATGAGCAGGGCCTGACCGAACTGCTGGACAAGCTGGGTCTTGCCATGGATCTGGACGATCTGAAGTTCCTGCAGAACTACTTCCGTGATGAAGAGAAGCGGGATCCCACCATCACCGAGATCCGCGTTGTGGACACCTACTGGTCCGACCACTGCCGTCACACCACCTTCTCCACCCACCTGGACAATATCCGCATCCATGACGAGGAGATCCAGAAGGCTTATGAAGCCTATCTGGCAGCCCGTGTGGAAGTCTATGGCGAAGAAAAGGCCGCTAAGCGGCCCCAGACCCTGATGGATATCGCCACCATCGGCACCAAGACCCTGAAGAAGCGGGGCCTGCTGCCGGAACTGGACGAAAGCGAAGAGATCAACGCCTGCTCCATCCATGTCACCGCCACCGTCAATGGCGAGGATCAGGACTGGCTGCTGATGTTCAAGAACGAGACCCACAACCATCCCACCGAAATCGAGCCCTTCGGCGGCGCAGCCACCTGTATCGGCGGCTGCATCCGTGACCCCCTGTCCGGCCGTGCCTATGTCCATCAGGCCATGCGTGTCACCGGTGCCGGCGATCCCCGGAAGTCTCTGAGCGAAACTCTGGCCGGCAAGCTGCCCCAGAGAAAGCTGTGTCAGACAGCTGCCGCAGGCTACTCCTCCTATGGTAACCAGATCGGTCTGGCCACCGGTCATGTTGCCGAACTGTACCATGAGGGCTACATCGCCAAGCGTCTGGAATGCGGCGCTGTTGTGGCTGCTGCTCCCGCCTATAATGTCCGCCGGGAACGTCCCGAGGCAGGCGACGTCATCATCCTGCTGGGCGGCCGCACCGGCCGTGACGGTATCGGCGGCGCCACCGGTTCTTCCAAGAGCCACAACCTGAAGAGCCTCACCACCATGGCTTCCGAAGTCCAGAAGGGCAACGCCCCCGAGGAGCGGAAGATCCAGCGTCTGTTCCGGAATCCGGAAGTCACCCGCCTCATCAAGCGCTGCAACGACTTCGGCGCAGGCGGCGTCAGTGTTGCCATCGGTGAGCTGGCTGATGGCCTGCAGATCGATCTGGACGCTGTCCGCAAGAAGTATGATGGTCTGGACGGCACTGAGCTGGCCATCTCCGAATCCCAGGAGCGTATGGCTGTCTGCGTAGAAGCCAAGGATGCTGACGCTTTCATTGCCTTTGCCCAGGAAGAAAATCTGGAAGCCTACCGCGTGGCCGTTGTCACCGAGGAAGCCCGGATGGTCATGCGCTGGAAGGGCCATGAAATCGCCAACCTGAGCCGCGCCTTCCTGAATACCAACGGCGCTGTGAAGCATACCGGCGTTGCCGTTGCCAACCGCAAGACTGCTGAGGCCAGCGAAGCCCAGGATCTGCGCGCCATCGCCTCCTCTCTGAGGTTCGCTTCCCAGCGTGGTCTGGTGGAGCGGTTCGACGCCACCATCGGCGCAGGCTCCGTACTGATGCCCTTCGGCGGCAAGAACCAGTCTACTCCCACCCAGGCCATGGCCGCCAAGCTGCCTGTGCTGCCCGGTCAGGAAACCGATCAGGCCAGCCTGTTTGCCTGGGGCTGTGATCCCGATCTGCTGTCCGCCGATCCCTACACCGGCGCCAAGGCCAGCATCGTCTCCTCCATCGCCAAGGTCGTGGCCGCCGGCGGTGACTATAAGAAGGTCTATCTGACCCTGCAGGAGTTCTTCGAGAAGCTGAAGAACGAGCCCGCACGCTGGGGCAAGCCCTTCCAGGCTCTGCTGGGTGCGCTGGAGGCACAGCTGGGTCTGAACGCCGCTGCCATTGGCGGCAAGGACTCCATGTCCGGCACCTTCCTGGACAAGGATGTTCCCCCCACCGTCATTTCCTTCGCCATCGCTCCCCTGAAGGCTCAGGAAGTGATCTCCAACGAATTCAAGGAAGCCGGTCATCCCGTCTACCTGTTCGGTACCAGAAATCTGTCTGACTTTGAAGGCATGAAGGCCGCCTGGGAGCAGTTCCACGGTCTGTGCGAAAAGGGTCTGGTGAAGGCTGCCTGGGCCGTGGACGGCGGCGGCATTGCTGAAGCTGTCATGAAGATGTCCTTCGGTAACGACATTGGCCTTAAGGCTGCCGACAGCTTTGAAGCTCAGTACGGCGCTGCCTATGGTCAGATCATTGCCGAGCTGACCGAGGAGATCGAGGGCGCTCAGCTGGTCGGTTTCACCACCGCTGACAAGACCATCACCTACGGCGGCGAGGCTGTCTCCATTGAAGAGCTGTATGCCCTGAACACCGCTGTTCTGGAAAATATCTACCCCACCAAGACCAAGGAAACCAGCAATACCATCCCCGCCTTCTGCGCCACCGGTGCTGTTGCCAAGGCTCCCGCCGTAAAGGTCGCCAAGCCCAAGGTCCTGATCCCCGTGTTCCCCGGCACCAACTGCGAGTATGACTCCGCCCGTGCCGTTATGGCTGCCGGCGCTGAAGCCGAGATCGCCGTTATCCGGAATCTGACCGCTGATGATGTCGCCCGCAGCGTGGAAAGCATCGCTGCAAAGATCGCTGACAGCCAGATGATCTTCATCCCCGGCGGCTTCTCCGGCGGCGACGAACCCGATGGTTCCGCCAAGTTCATCACTGCTTTCTTCCGCAACCCCGCCATCAAGGAGCAGGTCATGAATCTGCTGGACAACCGTGACGGCCTGATCTGCGGCATCTGCAACGGCTTCCAGGCACTCATTAAGCTGGGTCTGGTTCCCTATGGCAAGATCATCGATACCGATGAGAACTGCCCCACCCTGACCTACAACACCATCGCACGCCACCAGAGCCGCATCGTCCGCACCCGGATCGCCTCCAACAAGAGCCCCTGGCTGAGCCTGATGAACGTTGGCGACATTGTCAATGTCCCCATCTCCCACGGCGAAGGCAAGTTCCTGGCTCCCGATGCGCTGATCCAGGAGCTGGCAAAGAACGGCCAGATCGCTACCCAGTATGTGGATCTGGAGGGCAACCCCACCATGGATGCTGCCTTTAACCCCAACGGCTCCCTGTACGCCATCGAAGGCATTACCTCTCCCGATGGCCGCGTCATCGGCAAGATGGGCCACAGCGAGCGCTACAGCAATGGCTGCTACCGCAATGTTCCCGGCAACTATGACATTCAGATGTTCAAGGCTGCCGTAAAGTACTTCAAGTAAAGCCGCAGGGCGGCTGGCTAATGCGCAACATAGCCGGTCACTAATCGGCACACCCCTTGGGTACTGCTGTGCGCTAAGAGCCGTCTCGGCGGTTGCGCTCTGTGCGCCACTGCGGCGTCAGCACTTGATTCGCAACATACTGCAAACCCCCGGAAGGAGAAATCCTTCCGGGGGTTCTTTGTTTATCTTATTCTTCCACCAGGCAGAAGCCACGGGGTGCCAGAGTCAGCCAGTCAGGTGCCAGCGTCTGTATATTATAGCCAAATGTCACGCTGCCGGCAGGAATATCCCAGGGATCGCCGCTGCGGTTGACATAAATCTTTACAGACTTTCCGCCGTAAGTTCTGACAAAGCCCAGATGCTTGTCCTCCGCCTCAAAGAACCGGATATCACCAAGCCGCAGGGCTTCATGATCCCGGCGAAGCTTACCCAGCCGCTTGAAGTGATTCAGCATCTCCCAATCCTCCCGGCCCCAGGGATAGGTGCGGCGATTGAAGGGATCCTTGTAGCCCTCCATCAGCGCCTCATCACCATAATACAGGCTGGGGCTGCCGGGCAGGGTATACTGCAGGAAGGAGGCCATCAGCAGCCGCTCCCGGGCCACTTCCATATTGTTCCGGGACAGGCGGCGCCTTGCCTTTTCCTCCCGGCTTCCGTCAAAGTCATCCACCAGTGCGGTAAGGATCCGGGGGGTATCATGGGTGCCCAGCAGATTCATATTGGCGGCAACCACTTCCGGCGGATAGTTTTCCACGATGGACATGACCGTTTCCTTCAGGCCCCGGCCGCTGTCCCAGCCCCGCATGAAGTTCAGGATGGCCGTGCGGAAGGGATAGTTCATGACACTGTCCAGCTCCGCATTGGTAAAATAGGTGCGGCGGAGATTATAGGCCTTCTTATTGGAGGCATCCTCCCAGACCTCGCCCAGCACCAGCGCGTCGGGCTTCAGCTCCTTCACCCGGTCATAGAGCAGCTTCAGGAATTCGTCCGGCAGTTCATCCGCCACATCCAGACGGAAACCGTCGGCGCCCAGCTTCAGCCAATGGGCCACCACACTGTCCTCATCGGAAATGATAAACCTGATGAACGCGGGATCCATCTTGTGAATGGTAGGCAAGGTGTTGAAATCCCACCAGGAATGGTAATTATAAGGCCATTCGTAGAATGTATACCAGCTGTAGAAGGGAGATTCCCTGCTCTGGAACGCGCCCACACCTTCAAAAGCATTTTCCCGGTTGAAATAGCGGCTGTTGGAACCGGTGTGGGAGTATACACCGTCCAGGATCACCTTCATACCCAGCTTATGGGCTTCCTCACAAAGGATCCGGAAATCCTCGGTGGTACCCAGCATGGGATCAGGCACCTTATAGTCGCCGGTATCGTAGCGGTGGTTGGAGAAGGCCTTGCCGATGGGGTTCAGATACAGGATGGTCACGCCCAGAGAGGCAATATAGGGCAGTTTTTCGGTGATGCCCTTGAAATTACCGCCGTAAAAATCATTGTTCAGCACAATGCCCTCAGGCGTGGGACGCCACTCCACGTCCTCATCCCAGTCGCTGTGGACAGTGTAGGGCTCCAGCTTGCCGGTGAGATCGCAGCTGCCGGATTTATAGAACCGGTCGGGGAACACCTGATAGATCAGAGCGCCCTTGGCCCAGTCGGGGGTATGGAACGTTACAGGCACACAGCTGAGCTGCCACAGGTCACCGGCCTCCATATTGGTGTCATCGCCCTGCCGGAACAGGCGGAAACAGCTGTTTGCGGTGTGTACCCGGAAATAGTAGAAATACAGTGCGGATGTATCAAGCT
Source organism: Oscillospiraceae bacterium (assembly GCA_017409205.1). Lineage (GTDB taxonomy): Bacteria > Bacillota > Clostridia > Oscillospirales > Oscillospiraceae > Faecousia. The sequence continues at coordinate 7,354 of JAFQTF010000022.1, forward strand.
TGAATTCTCCCCTGAAAATCTGATATGCACCCTTGGAAGCATCCAGCATAAGCTTTACGCTCTGCGCGGGAGAATGATCTTCGTAAAGCAGTTCACAGGTCAGAAATTCTGCCTGAACGGAAGCAGGAACATGGACGTTAATGGTACAGGTCTGCCCCGGCACCAGAGTGCCGAAGGGGGATTTGAATTCGGTTTCGCGGCTGTTGTAAAGAATGCGCATGGTAGTCTCCTTGTGCGTCGTATTAGGGGGCTTGCCAAGGGCTATTATATACCATTTTTTTCAAAAAGAAAAGAGGGCTGCGGAAAATCCGCAGCCCTTTTGATCTATGGATTAGTAGTTCTTGGCGTTGACTTCAAAGTAAGCCTTGGGATGATCGCAGGTGGGGCAGACATCGGGAGCAGCGGTGCCAACGATGATGTGACCGCAGTTGCGGCACTCCCAGACCTTGACTTCGCTCTTCTCAAAGACGGTCTTGGTCTCCACATTGTGCAGCAGGGCGCGGTAACGCTCCTCATGGTGCTTCTCAATGGCAGCAACCAGACGGAACTTTGCGGCAAGCACAGGGAAGCCTTCCTTCTCTGCAGTCTCAGCGAAGCCGGCGTACATGTCGGTCCACTCGTAGTTCTCGCCGTCAGCAGCGTCCAGCAGATTCACTTCGGTAGAGGGCATACCGTTGTGCAGCTCCTTGAACCACATCTTGGCGTGCTCCTTCTCGTTGTCGGCGGTCTTCAGGAACAGGGCAGCAATCTGCTCATAGCCTTCCTTCTTGGCCTTGGATGCGTAATAGGTGTACTTATTTCTTGCCATGGATTCGCCGGCGAAGGCAGCTTCCAGGTTCTTCTCAGTCTGAGTACCGGCGTACTTGTTAGCCATAGTAAAATCCTCCTGTTTGTATCCGGCATTTGGCCGGGTGTTACAATAAGTGTATCAGGATTTTTGTAGTTAGTCAAGTCTAACCGATTCACAAAAACCCGGAGGATCCTGCAGGATCCTCCGGAAAAATGTTATCTGGTACCCTTATCGTAGGGGATACCCTCTGCCTTGGGAGCACGGGACTTCTTGGAGGTGAAGGCCAGGACCACCAGGGAGATGATATAGGGCAGCATGTTGTAGACCACGCTGGGAATATTCAGGGCCATCATGAAGTCGAAGCCGGAATAAACATTGCCCAGTGCCCGGAAGAAACCGAACAGCAGCGCTGCCAGAGCGATCTTCAGGGGATGCCATGCACCGAAGATCATAACGGCCAGAGCCAGGAAGCCGAAGCCTGCCACACCGTTTTCAAACTTCCAGACGCTGACGCCGGCGGTGATATAAACGATACCGCCCAGGCCGCCCAGCAGACCGGAGATCAGAACGCCGGCATAACGCATCTTATAGACATTGATACCCACAGAGTCCGCAGCCTGAGGATGCTCGCCGCAGGCCCGGAGCCGCAGACCAAATCTGGTCTTATACAGCACCACAAAGGAAACCACCAGACAGATGGCAGCCACCAGCATGAACCAGTTGAACTCGAAGCTGCCCAGACGCACGATAAACAGATCCTTGGCAGCGGTGTAGGCGATGTCGGAGGACACGTCGTTGCCGCCGGAGGCCGCAGTATTCATAGCCTTGACAGCCACGGTGGCACCGGCAGTGGCCAGCATATTCATGGCGGTACCGGTGATGGTCTGGTCTGCCTTGAAGTTAATGGCCGCAACAGCCAGCAGCAGGGAGAACAGCATGCCGAACAGGGCAGATGCCAGAATGGTCAGCAGGACCATAACGGGAGCGCCTGCGGAGATGGGCAGGAACTTCATGACCAGAGCGCCGCCCAGAGCGCCGATGACCATGATACCTTCCAGACCGATGTTGATGACGCCGGAACGCTCTGCAAAGCAGCCGCCCAGTGCGACCAGCATCAGAACGGAAGCGAAGATCAGCGTATATTGCAGAAGCAGTGTCATTTCTCTTCGCCTCCTTCCTTATTTTCTGCCGCTTTCAAGGATGCGGCCTTCTTTTCGTCACTCTTGCGGATCCGGCCCTGGATGAAGAACTTGAAGAATGCCACAAAGGCACACAGGTAAATAATCAGGCTGGAGATCAGGCTGGAGATCTGGGAGCAATAGACCTGCAGATCCACGTTGCCGCCGCCGGTGGTGATATACTGGATGAAGAATGCAGACAGAATGCTGCCCAGGGGGCTCAGGCCGCCCAGGAAGGCAACGGCAATGCCGTTGAAGCCCATGGCAGGCACGGAGGAGATGGTGGTCTCCCAGTCTTCAATACCGGTCAGGAACAGCAGACCAGCACCCATACCGGCCAGCGCGCCGGCAATGACCATGGTCAGGATGATGTTCTGGTTTTCCTTCATGCCGGCGTACTTGGCAGCATTGTAGTTGTTGCCGGTGGCCTTCAGCTCATAGCCAAACCGGGTCTTGTTCAGAACCACCCAGACCACAATGGCCATGATGATCGCCAGGGGGATGGCAATGGTGACGCTCTTTTCATTGTTGAACAGAGCGCCCAGACCCATGCTGGGCAGCAGAGCTGAGGGATTATTGCCCTGCAGCGCCAGAGTATAGGGGCTGTTGGGGCTTTTGACCGTACCCAGGACCAGGTTGGTCAGGTACAGGGTGATCCAGTTCAGCATAATGCCGGAGATGACCACATTCACATTGCACTGGGTCTTCAGCCAGCCGGAGATGGCGCCCAGAGCGGCAGCAGCCACCATACCGATCAGCAGGCAAGGCAGCCAGGGCAGCTTCCAGGCCAGGGCTGCATACAGGCAGCCGCAGGCACCGGCTACATACTGACCGGCCACGCCGATGTTGAACATGCCCACCTTATAGGCAAAGAGAACAGACAGGGCGCACATCAGCAGAGGCACAGTACGAACCAGAGTCTGGCCCATGTACTTCAGCATCAGCTTGCCGGGATAACGGAAGAAGCTCTTCAGAACAGCCAGAATGGCTTCCAGAGCGCCGCTGGGTTCGATGATCAGCAGCGCGATGTAGCCCACCAGAATACCACCCAGGATGCAGACCAGAGAGGCCAGCAGCGTCTGGAATCCATCGGAGCGGATCAGGGAAGTTTTCTCTTTTTTCACTGCTTATCCCTCCTTCTTGGCGCCTGCCATGTACAGGCCCAGTTCTTCCACAGTGGTGGCCTTGGGATCCAGTTCGCCGACGATCTCGCCTTCGTACATCACCAGGATCCGGTCGGAGACGGTCATGACCTCGTCCAACTCCAGGGACACCAGCAGCACAGCCTTACCGGCATCCCGCTGGGCCACGATCTGTCTGTGGATATATTCGATGGCGCCAACGTCCAGACCACGGGTGGGCTGAACGGCGATCAGCAGCTGGGGATCCTTGTCGATCTCGCGGGCGATGATGGCCTTCTGCTGGTTACCGCCGGACATGGCACGGGAAATGGTGATGGGACCCTGACCGGAGCGGACGTCATACTGCTCAATGAGCCGCTCAGCATAGGTACGAATGTTCTTGCGGCGCAGGAAGCCGAACTTGTTGGTGAATTCCGGCTGGAAGTAACGCTGCAGAACGATATTGTCCTCCAGGGTGTAATCCAAAACCAGACCGTGCTTGTGACGGTCCTCGGGAATATGGGACATGCCCATGAGGCTTCTCTTACGGATGGGGGCATGGGTAATGTCGTTGCCCAGCAGGGAGATGGTGCCACCGGCCACATTTTCCAGACCGGAGATGCCGAAGACCAGCTCGCTCTGGCCGTTGCCATCGATACCGGCAATACAGACGATCTCACCGGCGCGTACCTGGAAGGTAACGTCATTGACTGCCATTTTCTTGCTGACCTTGGAGGCAACGGACAGATTCTTCACATCCAGAACCACATCGGTGGGCTGGGCGGGCTTCTTCTGCACGGCAAATTCCACATCGCGGCCAACCATCATCCGGGAGAGGTCGTCCTTGGTGCAGTCCTTGATGTCCACGGTACCGATATATTTACCCTTACGCAGAACGCTGCAGCGGTCTGCCACAGACATGATCTCATTCAGCTTATGGGTAATAAACAGGATGGATTTGCCTTCAGCTGCCAGATTCTTCATGATCTGCAGCAGTTCCTCGATCTCCTGGGGAGTCAGAACCGCGGTGGGTTCGTCGAAGATCAGGATCTCATTGTCGCGGTACAGCATCTTCAGGATCTCGGTACGCTGCTGCATGCCGACAGAAATATCCTCGATCAGTGCATCGGGATTGACGCTGAGGCCATACTTTTCGGACAGGGCTACCACCTTTTCCCGGGCCTTATCCCTCTGCAGGATGCCGTTCTTCGTATCCTCCACACCCAGGATGATGTTGTCCAGAACAGAGAAACATTCCACCAGCTTGAAGTGCTGGTGCACCATGCCGATACCCAGATCATTGGCATCGTTGGGGTTGTTGATCTTAACGATCTCACCGTTTTTCTTAATGACGCCCTCTTCTGCCTGATACAGGCCGAACAGAACGCTCATCAGGGTAGACTTGCCGGCGCCGTTTTCGCCCAGCAGTGCATGGATCTCGCCCGCTTTCAGCTGCAGCGTAACATTGTCATTTGCAATGATGCCGGGGAACCGCTTGGTTATGTTCACCATTTCGATTGCATAAGGAACGTTATTCAATCCAATTACCTCCTTCTTTCGTAACTGCCTTATTATTATACACGATGCCTGTGCAGATTTCAAATATAATCCGCAAAAACCTTTTGGAAAATGAGCAATTTTTACAAAAAAGAAGGAACGGGCAAAGCCCGTTCCTTCAGAGATGTGGGTGATTCAGATTACTTCAGGTTGCCCAGCCATTCAACATTGACGGCAGAGACAGCGGGCTCAGCGGAAATGTCGTTGGAAACCTTGATGGAACCGTCGAACATGCCCTTGACCATAGCCTTGTAATCATCCTCGGTGAAGGCATCGCCGAACTGGGTGGTGCCGGACAGCTGCACGTAGTTGGCAGCGGGATCCTCGGAAACCAGACCCAGGGAGACGATCTTGCCGGCGTAATCAGCCCACTTGCCATTCATAACGACATCAGTCAGAGTGTCGATGGTGGTGGGAGCCAGACCCTTCATAGCGGAGGTGATGGTCATGCCCTCGCCGAACTGGCCGTCGATGATGGGGGACTGGTCGGTGTCGACACCGATCAGCTTGCCGTTAACCTTCTTGGCAGCCTCAGCTGCGGAAGTCCAGATGCCGCCGCCACAGGCGAAGACGATCTCGGTGCCGCCGGCATACCAGGTGTCCATAACAGCGGTGATATCAGCATCGCCGAAGAACTGGTTGCCGTAAGCGTACTTCATGTCGACAGTGATGCCCAGCTCCTTGGCAGCAGCGTCAACGCCCTGCACGTAGCCGTAGCCGAAACGCATAACAGCGGGAACAGCCATGCCGCCCAGGAAGCCCAGCTTGGTGTAGCCCAGCTTGACAGCAGCGTAGCCAGCCATGTAGCCGGACAGCTCTTCCTGATAGATGGCGCAGTAGACATTGTCCATGTGGACATAGTCGGTCAGGTTCCAGTTGTCGGGGTTGTAGTCGTAGGTCTCACCCTTCAGAGCAACAGCGGTCTCCAGCAGGTCACCAGCTGCAACGTCCAGAGCGATGAACTTGATTTCGGGGTAGTTGCCGGAAACTTCAGCGATGGTGCCGCCGAAAGCGTAGCCGGGCATAACGATGACATTGTAGCCCTCAGCGATGGCCAGTTCCACGGAAGCAACACGGCCGGCGGTATCGTTGGTGGTGGGCTTGTAGTACTTGGTCTCGATGCCGTTGTCCTCGCCGAACTTGATGCAGGCTTCCCAGGTGGTCTGGTTGAAGGACTGGTCGGTGATGTCGCCGTAGTCGGTGACCATTGCAACCTTGTACTCGGATGCTGCAGCAGGAGCGTCAGCTGCGGGAGCGTCGGAGCCGCCGCAGGCAACCAGGGACAGAGCCATGACCAGAGCCAGCAGCAGAGCCAGAATCTTCTTCATAAGTTTCATTCCTCCATTGTTTCTATATATGTGGTATTCCACATCAAATTCATTGTCGCATATTCTGCCGGAAAAATCAACATATTTTCAAATCTTTGTCACTTATCACAAAGCTTTTCCGGCAGTTTCCTGTACTCAGATGCCCATGTGCTCCGCGGGAGAGAAGGAGAAAGGCAGAATTTCCGCCAGTGTCCTGGCTTCGTAGCTGTTCCCTGCCCCCACCATGTAGATCACAAAATCATCGCCGCAGAATTCCCGCATCACCTGACGGCAGACGCCGCAGGGCGGGAACGCGCCGGTGATAACACCATCCTTGCCGCCGCAGACCGCAATGGAGACGAAGTCCCGGTGGCCGTCATAGACAGCTCTGAAAAAAGCGGTACGCTCGGCGCAGTTGGTGGGACCGTAGGCAGCGTTTTCAATATTGCAGCCCTGATATACCGTGCCGTCGGCGCACAGCAGGGCTGCGCCCACCTTATAGCCGGAATAGGGCACATAGGCGCGAAGCATGGCTTCCTTTGCCAGCTCGATCAGTTTTTCAGGGGCCATTGTATTTCCTCCTTTGACGTGGCAAATGATTACAGTATCTCCTTGGCAAAGCTTTCACCGGGAGTGTCATAGTCCACACGCAGAAGCTCTGTGACAGTGGCAGCGATATCGGCAAAGCTTTTCCGGGTGCCCAGATTGACAGGCTTGACACCCTTGCCCAGGATCAGCAGGGGCACATACTCTCTGGTATGGTCAGTGGTTGCCGTATAGGCAGGGTCACAGCCATGATCGGCGGTGATCATTACCAGATCCTCGTCTCCAAGTTCCTTCAGGAAGCCGCCCAGCCAGGCATCGAACTCGGACAGGGCATTGGCGTATCCGTCAATGTCCCGGCGGTGGCCGTAAAGCATATCAAAATCCACCAGATTTACGAAGCACAAACCGTGGAAATCCTTTGCGGCAAAATTGGCAGCATGCTCCATGCCGTTGGCGTTGGATTTGTTGTAAACGTACTCCGTGTCACCGTAACCTGCAAAAATATCATGGATCTTGCCCACAGCAATGGAATCCAGCCCCGCAGCCTTGATGGCATCCAGCATGGTCTCTCTGGGAGGCTCCAGAGAATAGTCATGGCGGTTGGAAGTACGCTTGAAGCCGTTTTCGCTGTCGCCAACGAAGGGACGGGCAATGACACGGCCTACGCCATGCTTTCCGCGAAGAATGTTTCTTGCCTTGTGGCAGGCATCATACAGCTCCGTGAGTCCGATGAATTCCTCATGGGCCGCCACCTGGAATACAGAGTCAGCGGAGGTATAGACAATCCATTTTCCGGTATCCAGCTGCTGCTGTCCGTAGTCCCGGATCACATCGGTGCCGGAATAGGGCAGGTTGCACAGGCAGCCCCGGCCGGTGGCTGCCTCAAAGGCATCCAGCACCTCCTGCGGGAAGCCATCGGGATAGGTGGGCAGCGGATTGGGAGAAACCACACCGGCGATCTCCCAGTGGCCGATGGTAGTATCCTTTCCCATGGAGGCCTCCTGAAGCCGGGCAAAGGCCCCGGTGGGGGCATCGGCTTTGGGCAGGCAGGTCACACCGTCAATGTTACCCAGACCGGCCGCAATCATATTGGGAATGTTCAGCTTGTCAGAAGCGGCACAGGAAGCCAGCGTATTGACTCCCACATCGCCAAAGGCTTCGCTGTCCGGCATGGCTCCGATGCCGAAGGAATCCAGCACGATCAGAAAAATACGTTTCATAGTATCACCTCAAAAAATACAGGGAAGGGGCCATCCCCTCCCCTGCCAATTATCAACATCAGGTCGTATAATATTCCACATCCGAAAACAGCTTCTGAAGCTGGTCTTTGCGCTCACTGCTATAGGATACCCATAGGCCCATATCCGGCGGAAAATAGGCAAACAGGAACTTTGGGGGAACCGGAATCACTTTTTCCGGGCTTTGAAGCGCCAGTATGATCAGGTCTTCCCGGCAGCTTCCGCCTTTTCCCAGTGAAACACTTGCGCCGATAAGAGCTTTGACGGAAGACACCGAAAATTGCCGCAGTGTCACAGGCCCCAATTTCAATTGTATCTGTCCATCGCAGATCCGCACTGTCTGAACACAAGCTGCACAGGTCGGCAAACCAACACACAGCAAAAGGACCCCAGCAATTGTAGAAGGCAGCAGAAACCCATTCCAGAGCTGATGGAGCAAACACCACAGGCCCATAACCACAAAGGGGATCTCAAGCTGCAGCCAGGGGGACTTCCAGCGCAGGCGCTGCATCCGTACTTCCTCACTGCCCATGTTTTTCTCCCTCTGCGTTTCGAAGCTGCGTTTCAAAAATCTGCTTTTGCGTGCAGTCCAGCCATTGGGCATCGGGGTACATCTGCCGCAGCAGCTGCAGCCGTTCCGGTGCCCAGTCCAGCCACAGGATCTTCCGCATAAAATTCATCTCACCGGGAACTGTCATGCTGCGGTGGTACAGGTAGCTTTCCGCAAACTCTCCCGGCCATCGGGGCTTTGCGATACGCATGAATCTGGGTGTGGTCTTATAACCCAGCTGAGTCAGTTCTTCCAGTGTCTTGTCGCAGACGGCGATCCGGTTCACCCGGTCATTGGCAGCATTGCCGGGGATGGCGGTCAGGAACCGGATCTGCTCTGCCGGGAACCGACGCAGCGTTTTCCCAAACAAGGTAATCGCAATTCCCTCCGGCACAATGTGCAGCACAGCAAAGAGTTCCAGCACATTGGAAGAAAACAGCACCAGCATCAGCAGCACCGGCAAAAAGCAGATCAGCCAGTCATACCAGATCTGCGGCCGGATCATCCAGACAAACAGCAGCCCGCTGGCAACTGTACAGATGGACATTACAATTATCGTACCGATCCGCACGCCCCGGTCCACCGCATAGGGCAGACTGTAGCCTCTGCCGGTTTCGGACATTTTATTTGTTCTCCATGGCCACAGCCACATCCAGGGCCACCTTCATCATGGTGGTGAAGGAATTCTGCCGCTCCTCAGCGGTAGTCTCCACACCGGTCAGCACATGATCGGAGATGGTGCAGATGCACAGGCCCCGCTTGCCGTAGCGGGCGGCGTTCATGTACAGGGCAGCAGCCTCCATTTCCAGGGCCATGACGCCCATCTTCTTCAGGCCGTAGACACTGTCCAGACCTTCGGGGACGCCCACATGGTCGCCGTAGAACACATCGGAGGAATTGATATTGCCCACATGATAGGTGGCGCCGTGTTCCTTGCAGGCCTTGACGGCTTCGCAGATCATGTCGAAGTCGGCAATGGGTGCGAAGGTGCCGGGCAGATGGTACTGCTTAGCCCAATTGGAATCGGTGCATGCGCCCTGGCCGATGACGATGTCATAGACATGGATGTGCTCCTGAATAGAGCCGGCACTGCCGACACGGATGATGTTTTCCACATCAAAGAAATTAAACAGTTCGTGGGAGTAGATGCCGATGGCGGGCATGCCCATGCCGGAAGCCATGACGGACACCTTGACGCCCTTGTAGTAGCCGGTGTAGCCGTTGACGCCGCGGACGCCATTCACCAGCACGGGGTTCTCCAGGAAGTTCTCGGCAATGAATTTGGCCCGCAGGGGATCGCCGGGCATCAGAACGGTCTTGCCGAAGCCAATCTCGTTGGCAACATTGATATGGGGAGTGGTCGCAAAGTTAGACATACGCAAATCCTCCTTGAAAGATAAGTTATGAGATAAGTGCATCCAATATCCAATATCCTGTATCTGATATCGTGCTTACTTAGTAGCTTCCATCATTTTCGAGGCCCTTGGCGATCTTGACGATGCGGGAAGTACCCAGACGGCTGGCGCCCAGAGCGATGAACTTTTCGGCATCCTCCAGGCTGGAAATACCGCCGGCGGCCTTGATCTTTACATGGGGAGCAACATGTCTGGCAAACAGTGCCACATCCTCAAAGGTAGCGCCGGCCTTGGAGAAGCCGGTGGAGGTCTTGATGTAATCGGCGCCGGAATCGGAAACGCACTTGCAAAGCGCGATCTTCTCCTCGTCCGTCAGCAGGCAGGTCTCGATGATGACCTTCAGCAGCTTGCCCTTGCAGGCAGCCTTGATGGCCGCGATCTCAGCGGTGATTTCCTCCCACTTGCCTTCCTTGGCCCAGCCGATATTGATGACCATATCCACTTCGTCGGCACCGTTGTCCACAGCATCGGAGGTCATGAAGCACTTGGCAGCGGTGGTGGCATAGCCATTGGGGAAGCCGATGACCGTGCAGATGGCGAGTTTTTCGCCTACATATTCCTTGGCCTGCTTCACAAAGGCAGCGGGGATGCAGACGGAAGCCGTCTCAAACTTCATGCCGTCGTCGCAGATGGCCTTGATGTCCGCCCAGGTAGCGGTCTGGGCCAGCAGGGTGTGGTCGCACTTGGCGAGAATTTCAGAAATCTGCATAATATTATCTCCTTTTGCTGTATTACAAATTGATGATTGTGAATTAGTTCTGTCCATGGAGTTTGATCTTCTTATGTTCCCGGATGCCCCGGATGTAGCACCTGTGGCACATGGCAATGTAGCAATCGTTACCGCCCAGCACCACCTGAGCGCCCTCGGTGACGATGTAACCGTCGCTGATACGGGCATTGACAGTTGCCTTGGAACCGCAGTCGCACATGGTCTTGATCTCCTCGATGCAGTCAGCCAGCTCCATAAGCCGGCGGCTGCCGGGGAACAGCCTGGTCTGGAAATCGGTGCGCAGACCGAAGCACATCACCGGCACATTGTAGTCGTTGACGATGGCCCGGAGCTGTTCGATCTGCTCCTCCGTCAGGAACTGACATTCATCCACGATTACTGCGTCGCATTTTCCCACGCGGGTATTGCCGTAGATGGCATGAATGTCCATATCTGGGGTCATGACCTCCACTGTGGCCGCCAGACCGATGCGGCTGCGCAGGATCTGCACACCGTCCCGGGTATCGGCACTGGGTTTGATGAGCCAGACCTTCATATCATTTTCTTCATAATTGTATTTGGTGATCAGCGCCTGTGCCGTCTTGCTGGAGCCCATAGCGCCGTATTTGAAGTAAAGCTTTGCCATTTTCTTTCTACCTCCGTTCGTACCTTTTCATTATACCGAAAAACAGCCATCGTTGCAACCCTCATTCATGCAAATTTAACAAGACGGGGGCTTGTCCCGGAGATCCTGATTTGATAAAATAATAAAAACAGCTCACCAAATGTGAAACCTTCGCCAAATTCTGGCGAGTATACTGATGAAAGCAAATAACCGCAAGGAGGTAATGAAAATGAAAAAACTGACTGCGCTGCTTCTGACCGTTCTGATGGTGCTGACCCTCTTCACCGCCTGCGGCGGCAGCAGCAAATCCCAGGTTGCCATGGACTACGCCATGGAAGAGAAAATGGAGGCCGAAGCCCCCGCCGCCATGATGAACAGTGCTTCTGACACCCTGACCGGTGCCGGAGAGACCGGCTCCACTGCCCTGCCGGAAAACCGGAAGTGGATCATCACTGTACATATGGATGCCGAAACCGAAGATCTGGACGCCCTTCTGGCTGGTCTGGATCAGAAGATCACCGCCATGGGCGGCTATGTGGAGGATCAGGACATCTACAACGGCTCCTCCTATGCCTCCCGCCGTCACCGCAACGCCAACCTGACCATCCGGATCCCCGCTGCCGATGTGGATGCTTTCACCGAGGAGGTAAAGGGCATCGCCAATGTGGTCTCCACCAATCTGAACCGGGACGATATCACCCTGAATTACGTTGCCACCGAGAGCAAGATCACCGCCCTGAAGACCGAAGAAGCCCGGCTGCTGGAGCTTCTGGCGCAGGCGGAGACTATGTCTGACCTGCTGGAGATTGAAGCCCGGCTGTCCGATGTCCGCTACGAGCTGGAACGCTATTCCTCCCAGCTGCGGCTGTATGACAATCAGGTGGACTACGCAACCATCTACCTCTTCATCAGCGAAGTGCAGGAATACACCCCTGTTGCTGAAAAGACCGTCTGGGAACGGATCCGGGATGGCTTCTCCTCCAGTGTGAAGGGTCTGAAGGACGGCATCGTGGATACCGTGGTCTGGATCCTGGTCAACTCCCCCTATCTGCTGGTCTGGGGCATCATCCTCACCATTCTGGCCTTTGCCGCAAGGAAGCTCCGCCGGGGCCGCAAAGCAAAGAAAGTTGTTCCCCCTCCCCAGAACGAAGCCAAATAATCGGTAAAAAAAGAGGCACCCACAGGTGCCTCTTTTTTGATGTACTAAACGCCGAACAGGATCCAGATCAGGATATAGGCAGGAACGATGGCCGACAGGGTGAAGGGGATACCGATCTTGAAGAAATCTCCATTGGAGACATGACAGCCCTCCTTGCGCAGGATGCCGATACCGGTAATATTGGCCGACGCGCCGATGGGCGTGCAGTTGCCGCCCAGAGTGGCGCCAGACAAAAGGCCAAAGTACAGGGCTGTGGAATCGATGCCCATTTCCGTGGCGATACCGGCAATGACAGGGATCATGGTAGCCACATAGGGGATGTTGTCAATAAAGGCGGAGATCAGCACAGAGGCCCAGACGATGATGGTGTACATCAGGAAGGGACTGCCTGCACCCAGCTTGGAGAGACCCTGTGCCAGGGCGTCGATGACGCCCATGTTGGAAATTCCGCCGATCATCAGGAACAAGCCCACCAGCAGCCCCAGGGTTTCGAAGTCGATGGCCTTCAGCGGGCCAACGATGGCTTCCAGGTTTCTTCTTCTGGCGTAATTGTAAATCAGGCCGATGATCAGCAGACCGGTGCAGATCAGACCGTTTGTCTCGGCGGGCAGTTCGAAGGGCAGGAAGGAAGCCACGATCAGCAGTCCGATGGCGCCGAACAGCAGCCATGTGGGCACATAATCCGTGACCTGGGTCATCTTGCCGGACTTGGGAATGGCGCCCTTTTCCTTGCGGAAGGTGAAATAGACGATGCAGGCGGACAGCAGCGCACCCAGCTCCACCATGAAGAACATACCGGGCTTGCCGTTATAGAAGATAAAGTCCAGGAAGCTCATATCCAGAGCTGAACCCAGCATGATGGCGGTGGTATCACCCACCAGCGTGGCAGCGCCCTGCAGATTGGAGGAAACTGCGATGGAGATGATAAAGGGAACGGGATTGGTCTTCAGCTTCCTGCAGATCTCGATGGCAACAGGGGCAACCATCAGAACCGTAGCCACATTGTCCACAAATGCGGAAATGACACCTGCAAACAGACTCAGGCAGACGGCGGCCCACTGCACATTAGGCACCTTATCCATAATCCCGTCCGCCATTCGTTCAGGCATGCGGCTGTCGATGAACAGCTGCACCAGACCCATAGTGCCGCCGATCATCAGCAGCACGTTGAAATCCAGAGCGGGAATGATCTCCCCCAGCGGCAGCATCCCGGTGATGACGAAAATGGCGCCGGAGGACAAAGCGATGTAAGGACGGTATTTGCTGAAGGTCAGCATCAGCACATAGGTCGCAGCAAAGAGAATAATTGCAGGTATCATAGTTTTTCCTTTCCATAATCAGGTTTTGATACCTTCCATTATATGAAATCTTCGGTTAATATTTGGTAAAATCCGCATGCCTGCGTTTAAGAAATGGTAAAAGGACCCCGAAAGGGGTCCTTTTGTTCCTATTCGTCCAGCATCCGGTAGCCCACACCAAGCTCATTGATGATATAGCGGTTATCACCGGGAACGGTGCCCAGCTTTTTGCGGATGTTGGCCATGTTGACCTGCAGTTTCTTCACACTGCCGTCATCCTGACTGCCCCAGATGCTGCGGATGATGGTGGAATAGGTCAGCACCTTGCCCTTGTGCTGGGACAGCAGCGACAGGATATTGAACTCGGTCTGGGTCAGCTTCACTTCCCTGTCTGCCACCGTAACGACACGGCGGCTGTAATCGATGGTCAAGTCATCCAGCTGGAATTCGCCTGTCAGGCCATCCTTCAGTTCGCCGGCCATCATCCGGATCCGCAGACCTGCCCGGACACGGGCCATGAGTTCCGCCGTGCCAAAGGGCTTGGTAACATAGTCGTTTGCCCCCAGATCCAGCGCCGCCACCTTATCTTCCTCCAGTGCACGGGCGGACAGCACCAGAATCGGTACCGAACTGAGCCCCCGTGCCATACGAATAAACTCCAGGCCATCTCTGTCGGGCAATCCCAGATCCAGAATCACCATGTCCGGAATATGGGAAGAGAACATCATCATTCCCTGCCGGCAGGTGACGGCCGTCAGCACCTGATAGCCGTTGGTCTCCAGCATCGTCTGCACGAAACTGCGGATATTGCTTTCATCCTCGATCACCAGGATCTTGAATTTATTGTTGCTCATTCGTTTCCTCCTTTTCCAGGCTGAATGAAAATTCCACTCCGCCATCGGGCAGATTACGGGCGTATATCTCACTTCCATGGGCTTTTACAATGGCTGAGCACACGCTCAGTCCGATACCCATATTATGCCGTGTGCCATCCGCAGGATGGTCTGCTCTGTCCAGATACCCGGTAAACAGCAGCTTCATCCGGTCTGCCGGAATACCACAGCCATTGTCCCGGACCGAGAACCAGGCCCTGCTGTCCCTGTCCGCCACCGTCAGTACAAGCTCGGTCATACCCACCGCGTGGTTCACCGCGTTTTCCAGAATGTTCAAAAGGACCTGCTCAATCAGCATGGCGTCCATGGGAATACTGATAAAGTCATCCGGGATCCGGACAGTGACTGTCTGATCGGGATAATGCTTGTGGAATTTCAGGATCACGGCGTCGATCAGTTCTTCCAGCACCGTGGGGATTTTGCTGATCTGCACCTTGCCGTCATCGATCCGGGTAACGGACAGCAGGTTTTCCACCATGCGGATCAGCCACTGGGCATCCTCCTGGACTTCCCGGGTCAGCTTCAGCTTCTGTTCCTTGGTCAGTGCATCATAGTTTTCCAGAATGGTGCTGGTGGACCCGTAGATGGAGGTCAGCGGCGTGCGCAGATCGTGGGACACTGCCCGCAGCAGATTGGCCCGCATCCGCTCCCGTTCGATTTCTGCGCGGATCTTTTCCTGTACCTTCAGCTTGGTAGTCAGGGCGCCGGTCATCACCGACACGATCAGCATGACCACTGCAGAAAAAATACACTCCGGCGAGATCAGGTCAAAGGCCCAGTAAGGATAGGTAAAGGTATAGTTCACCAGCAGCACGCTGATCATAGAGGATGCTATGCCCCAGAAATAGCCCTGAGTCTTCCAGGAGACCAGAAACACGCCCAGAACGAAGATCATGGGGATCAGGGTTCGGGAATGATAGACCTCCTGCAGTGCCAGATTCAGAAAAAAGCTGACAAACAGCGTGCTGGCCATAAACAGACCATCCATGAGCCATTGTGTTTTTTTGTCCATAGCAGCCTCCCGTTTTACGTTGTTTTCATTATACCAGTAAGCCGGTAAAGATTTGGTAAACATTCTGTTTCCTGTCCGTCTTCCATCCAATCCTGGCCGGGAGAAAAAAAGCCCCGGCCATTTGGCCGGGGCAAGCAGCATTATCTCACATACTCAATGACCACACGGCGGTTGGGTTCGGTGCCGGTGGAATGGGTGGTGATATTGTCCATCTCCTGCAGAGCAGCGTGGATCACATGACGCTCATAGGCGTTCATGGGTTCCAGAGTGGTGCGGCGGCGTGCCTTCAGCACCTGCTGAGCCTTCTTGCGGGCATAGCGGCGCAGACTCTCCTCCCGCTTTTCCCGATAGCTTTCGGCATCCACATTGATACGGATGTGGCCGTCCACTTCCCGGTTGATGGTGTAGTTGGCCAGATGCTGAATGGCGTCCAGCGTATCGCCGCGGCGGCCGATCAGGTAACCCAGATCTTCGCCCACCAGATCCACCTTGTAGGTGTTGGCATCGGCCTTCCAGCAGTGGGGAACTGCCTTGGAGTCCATGTGCTCCAGCAGGCCCTTGATAAAGGTCTCGATCTTCTCCTCCACGGAGCCAGCTTCGGGAGCGGTGTATTCTCTGGGAGCCTCGACCTTCTTGGGTTCGGGCTTCTTCTCAGCCTTGGGGGCCTTGGGCTTTTCCTGCTTGGGGGCCTTGGGCGCTTCGGGCTTCTTCTCGGCTCTGGGCTTTTCAGCCTTGGGTGCCTCGGCCTTCTTTTCCTGCTTGGGAGCCTCGGCCTTGGGCGCTTCTGCCTTGGGAGCCTCGGGTTTGGGTTCGGACTTCTTCACGGGAGCAGCCGCCTTGGGCTTGGACCGGGAAGCGCTGCCCAGAGCAGACTTGGGCTTTTCAGGTACGGCAGCGGGCACAGGATCGGGAACCTCATAGGTCACCTGCACCTTGGCAGGCTGGGCACCGAAGCCCAGGAAGCCAGCCTTGGGCAGAGCCAGCACCTGATAGGTGATATCGTCCCGCTCCAGACCCAGCTGAGTCAGAGCGGCTTCCAGCGCGAGGTCAATGGTCTTGCCGCTGGTGATAATGGTCTTTTCCATAGTTGCTTATTCCTCCGTGGAAGCGTAACGGTTGGGATCGTAGTTGCGGCCCTTGCAGTAAGGACGGCTGGGGATACCAGACATGACGGTCTCCTCTTCTTCCTCTACAACGCCCTTCTTGGCAGCGTACTCCTTGGCATTGGCCTCCTTCAGTGCCTGAGCCTGGTCGCGCTGCTGCTTCTGCAGCTTCTTCTTGCTGGTGTTGGTGGTGATACCTTCGGGGTTGGCAGCGCGACGCTCGGCGCGGATGCGCTCCTTCTCAGCCTCAATGGCATCCTGCTCCATGGCACGCTTCAGACGCTCTGCGTCCTCGGCGTCATAGATTTTGCGGTAGTGCTTGGTCATGATGGGGTCAGTGATCATACGGTAAACACCGCCGATGAACCAGTACAGGCTGAGGCCTGCGGAAACGGTGAAGCCGATCCACAGAGACATCAGGGGCATCATCCACATCATCATCTTGTTGGTCTGGGCAGTCTGGGAAGCGGCAGCAATTTCCTTATCCTGAACGCCCTTCTCATTGGTGATGACGGAGTCATTGGTCTTCTGGCTGACCCACATCTGGGCCACCTGAGAGGCAGCGGAAACGATGGGGATCAGGAATGCGCCGATGTGTGCCCAGTCCCATGCCCAGGTAGAGGCGAAGATGTTGAACTGGGGAATGGCACCCAGGTTGATGCCAAAGAAATCAAAGTTGATACCGGCCAGGGTCTCGGCACTGATGCCGGGAATGGCTGCCTGGATCTCGGTGGCATAGCGGGAGATGGCGCTGGCAGCGATAACCTGGTCATAGTAATTGTTGCTGGAGAACAGATCCGCATTGAGGCCCTTAACGGTATTGATGATCTGCTGGGTGACCTCAGCGGATTCGCCCAGGATGTAGGTGATGGGCTCACGGATGACGGTGAACAGAGGGAACAGGATCAGCAGGGGCACAAAGCTCCACAGACAGCCGCCCATACCCATGGATGCGCCCTCTTCCTGCTGCAGCTTCTGAATGGCTTCATTCTGCTTCTGCTGGTCATGGGCATAGCGTCTCTGGATGTCCTGGATGCGGGGCTGCAGGCGGGACATCTTCATCATGCTCTTCTTGGACTTGGCGTTGATGGGAGTCAGCACCGCCTGAACGATCAGAGCAAACAGGATCATGGCAACACCGTAGTTGCTGGTCAGATCATACAGAACGCCCAGCAGCCAGCCGAAAGGCACGGTGATAAGATCAGATAACTTAAATGCGAGAAACATTATTTTTCCTCCTCAGAGTTTTTGGGAGTTACGGAACGGGGTCATAGAAATTTCCCTTGTAGAAGGGATGGCAGCGCAGAAACCGCCGCAGGGCGAGCCATCCGCCCTTCAGAGTCCCGTATTTGCTGACAGCTTCGTAAGCATAGGCACTACATGTGGGTCGAAACCGGCAACGGGCCGGAAAATAAGGAGAAACCGCGCTCTGATAGAAACGGATCAGGGCAAGAAAGAGCTTTTTCACCGGGCATCCTCCTGCAGAAGGCCGGCTTTTCTCGCCAGGGAGAGATAGCTTTCCGTCAGCTTGTCAAAGGGAGCCTCCACCGCTTTGGACCGGGCCACCACCACAATGTCCCAGCCGGGCCGGAACTGCGCTTCATTCAGGCGGTAAACCTCCCGGATGCGGCGGCGGGTACGGTTGCGGATGTGGGCCTTGCCCAGCTTTTTGCTGACAGTGACACCCACCCGGTTGACATTCAGACGGTTTTTCCGGGCATACAGCACCAGATGTCCGTCCGCCACACCCTTGGTGTGGTACAGCCGCTGGAAAATGTGATTCAGTTTCAAAGAACTTGAAAACTTCATAGGTATCCTTCCTTAAAAAGCCGTCTGATCAGACAGCTTCTCAAAAGAGGTGCTCGCAGAAGGGGGATTTCAGATGCACGGCGTGAGATTTTGATTCAGGCCAAAGTTCAGACCCGCAGGAATACTTTGTGTATTTCAAGGGGCTAAACTGCAGGATTGGAGCAAAAGATCCGCCGCTGCAGCGAAAAGCCGCTTCAAGAGTAACTCTCAATAAAAAGGGAGCGGGGCGAATTTCTCATTCACCCCGCTGTAGCTCCCGTTTCGCTTATTGCGCGATTATTCCGTTTGTGATTTCACCCACGGATCTGCACTTAGGCGGACAGAACCTTGCGGCCCTTGGCACGACGGCGGGCCAGAACCTTGCGGCCGTTGGAAGTAGCCATTCTCTGACGGAAACCGTGGACCTTGGAACGATGACGGCGGCTGGGCTGGTAGGTACGCTTCATTACACTTTCACCTCCTGATGATTTGATTCATTATGCTCGACAGCCTGAATAGGCCGCAGCAACACATATTAAGTGACCATACATGGTCATGCTAGGCCATTATAACCGAAAAAGGCAGTTTGGTCAACATTTTTTTCGCTTTTCCCGGAGAAAAATTCTGTTGGCTGCGCTGCAGCCGCAGCGCAGCCTGTGATTTTTCTTTAGCCGTTTTCCTGGGCCCGCTTCTTCATCAGATTGCGCATGCGGATGCCATGGTCCAGCTCCCGCTTGCGGATGCGCAGGCTCTTGGGGGTGCATTCCAGCAGTTCGTCATCTGCCAGGAATTCCAGGCACTGCTCCAGAGACATGATCTTGGGGGGCACCAGGCGGATGGCTTCATCGGAGCCGGAAGCACGCATATTGGTCAGCTGCTTGCGCTTGCAGACATTGACGGTCATATCCTCGTTACGGCTGCAGATACCCACCACCATACCGGCATAGACAGGGGTGCCGGGACCGATCAGCAGAGCACCGCGCTCCTGGGCAGCGCCCAGACCATAGGCAACGGCTTCACCGGACTCATGGGCAATAAGGCTGCCCACCAGACGGCGCTCGATCTCGCCCTTCATGGGTGCGTAGGAATCCAGAACAGAGGACATAATGCCTTCGCCCTTGGTATCGGTGAGGAACTCACTGCGGTAGCCGAAAAGGCCACGGGAGGGCACCTTGAACTCCAGACGATAACGGCTGCCCATGGGGGTCATTCCCAGCAGGTCGCCCTTGCGGCGGCCCATCTTCTCGATGACGGAGCCCATACACTCCTCGGGAACGTCGGCCACCATCCGCTCGATGGGCTCGCAGAGCTTACCGTCAATGGTCTTGGTCAGAACACGGGGGGTGGAAACAGAGAACTCATAGCCCTCCCGGCGCATGGTCTCCATGAGGATGGACAGGTGCATTTCGCCCCGGCCTGCCACGTTGAAGGCATCAGTTCCCTGCTCGGTGACATGGAGGGAAACGTCCTTCAGCAGCTCCCGCTCCAGACGGTCCCGGAGGTTACGGGAGGTAACATGCTTGCCTTCCTTACCGGCGAAGGGAGAATCATTGACGGCAAAGGTCATTTCAATGGTGGGATCGCTGATCTTTACGAAGGGCAGCGGCTCCACGGCTTCGGGTGCGCAGAGGGTACGGCCGATGGTGATATCAGCCATGCCGGAAAGGGCCACGATCTCGCCAGCAGAGGCAGACTGGATGGGCTTCTTGCCCAGACCGTCGAACTCGTACAGGGCAACCACTTTGCCCTTCTGCTTCAGGGAAGGATCATGATAGTCGCAGATGGTGACTTCCTGGTTCACCTTGATGGTGCCCCGCTCCACACGGCCCACGGCAATACGTCCCACATAATCATTGTAGTCGATGGAGGAAACCAGCAGCTGCAGATCGCCGGTTTCGTCACCCTGGGGGGCGGGAATATAGTTGATGATGGTCTCGAACAGAGGGGTCAGATCCTTGCCCACCTCATCGGGGCCGTAGGCAGCGGTGCCCTGGCGGCCGGAGCAGAAAACCGTGGGGCTGTTGAACTGCTCGTCGGTGGCGTCCAGGTCCAGCAGCAGTTCCAGAACCTCGTCCATAACCTCCTCAATGCGGGCATCGGGCTTGTCGATCTTATTGACGGCCACGATGACCTTGTGGCCCAGTTCCAGAGCCTTCTGCAGCACGAAACGGGTCTGGGGCATGGGGCCCTCGGCAGCATCCACCAGCAGGATAACGCCGTTGACCATCTTCAGGATGCGCTCCACCTCGCCGCCGAAGTCGGCGTGGCCGGGGGTATCCACGATATTGATCTTGTAGTCCTTATACCGGACGGAAGTATTCTTGGCCAGAATGGTGATGCCACGCTCACGCTCCAGATCACCGGAGTCCATAACCCGGTCCTGAGTGGCCTGATTTTCACGGTAAATGCCGCCCTGCTTCAGCAGCTCATCCACCAGAGTGGTCTTACCATGGTCAACGTGGGCAATAATGGCAATATTTCTGATTTTTTCCTGAGATGCCATATTTATAAAGTCTCCTTTGAGTCCTAAAAAATTCATAATCTACCAACTTAAAAATATAGCACATTGTCAAATAAAATGCAATATATTTTGTGAAAAAACAACATCTCCCCTTGTTTCCTGAAAGAAAAAACAGCACCGCGGGCAAAGCCGCGGTGCATGTTCATCAGTGGAAATACTGAGACGAGGAATGATACTCCGATGGAGACATCCGGGTGTACTTTCGAAACTGCAGGGAAAAATACTGATAGGAAGAATAATTCAGCATACTGGCGATCTGGGAATAGGTATACTGGTTTTCGCGAATCAGCCGCTTGGCGGTGTCGATCTTCATCCGGTTGAAATATTCGATCACGCCGCAGCCCTTCTGCTCATGAAAGATTTTCTGCAGCAGGGATTTGCTGATGTTATTATCCCGGCAGATCTCCCCCACAGATAGGTTCTGGTACACCCGTTCCTGTAGGTAAGCCGTGATCTGCCCCATCAGGCGGATATGGACTCCGTTTCCGGAAGAGAATGCACTGTCAGAGATGCCCGTTGGTGTGTTTGCCAGACGGCGGTACAGGCTGATCAGCAACAGCTCCAGATACATCTTGAAGATCTGTTCACTGCCGAAGGGTGCATCATACCGATGGCGCAGGGGATTGGACAGCGGCAGACAGAAGGACTTGCGGGCTTCATCCACCAGCCGTCCCAGTGCGTGGATCTCCGTTTCCGTGGCCTGGATCGTTTTCTCCCGGAACATCTTCATATTCGGCGAATCGCAGCGGAAGGAAATGACGATAAGGTTGGGCGCATTTTTGCCGATTGCCCGCAGCGCATGGAATTCATTGGGCTGATGAAAAATGATCGCGCCCTTCTCAAGGATCACCTTTCGTTCCTCCGCAGTGACCTCCACCGCGCCGGCGTCCACAAACAGCAGCTCCCAAAAATCATGTTTTTCTCCTTTGAATACATAGTCGCAGTCATATTCAAAGTAGTGGACAGTGTAGATATCCGTAATGTCAAACACAGAGATCAGGGAAATGCTTTTGTAGTTTTTATATTTTTTGGGAAGCATGCAGTCAGATTCTTTCATAGCGTTTCAGTATCCGGTTAAAAATATGGCTGGCGATCAGGTTGATGGTGGAAAATCCGCAGATCAGGAATGCGCAGGCAGCATACAGAAAGAACAATTCCGACAGCCCGCACAGTATGGGGATCACACCATGAAGCAGAAGAAGCAGCACTGTCCAGGGAAAATGGCCTGCCATCATCCGCAGTGCGTTCCCGGCTGCCTGCCGTGTCGTGCAGACAAAACGGGTCACAATTGGAAATACATAAATCACCATACAGCAGGCCGCTGCGAAGACCATTATCAGCATGACCCGCGGAATCTGGTAAAATGCCGGAAGCATCACAGGCATCACCCACCAGTCCAGCGCCAGCAGCAGACACAGACCCAGAAAAAGGATCCAGAAAAATGTCGCCTGTCTGAAGTTGCTCCGGAATCCCTCCCAGTAGAGCTTCCAGACACTGCCGCTTTCTCCCCGGACCGTTTTCAGATTGACATGATACATGCCGCAGACCGCCGCGCCAATGGTAACCACTGGCAGACAGCTGACCAGAAAGAACAGGTTCAGCAGGATCAGTTCACAAAATCCGGATAAGTAGCCCATCGGTGTGCTGTTGTAGTCCAAGGTATCGCGCATGGGAATAGTCCTTTCGTCCAAAAATGGTTTCTTTTATTCTATCGAAAAAACGCCGAAAATGCAATATGATTTGTTTTCCCCGCCTGTCGGCCCAGCATATTTCCTGTGGACAGCAGCAAAAAAAGATGGTATGATAGCTGTGAAAATTATGGTTAAAAACCAGGAAAATACAGGAGGAACGATCTATGTCTGTCAGAACCCTTGTTTTGTCTTCCGAAAAGAAATCGGCTCTGGATGCCGGGTTTGCCGCTGCCTTCGGCGGTGCGCCTGACCGCTATTTTTCCGCCCCCGGCCGTACCGAGATCGGCGGCAACCACACTGACCATCAGCGGGGCCGTGTTCTGGCAGCTGCCGTGAATCTGGATACGGTAGCGGCTGTCCGGCTCAACGGCACTGATACCATCCGGATCCTGTCCAAAGGCTACCCCATGAGCGTGGTGAATGTTTCCGAGCTGACCCCTGTGGAATCTGAGATCAATACCACCTCTGCCCTGATCCGGGGCGTGGCTGCCCGGTTCACCCAGCTGGGCTGCACCGTGAAGGGCTTCGATGCCTACTGCGAATCCACCGTCCTGCCCGGCTCCGGTCTTTCCTCCTCCGCTGCCTATGAGGTGCTGATCGGCACCATCGTGAACCACCTGTTCTTCGAGGGGAAGGTATCTCAGCCCGAGGTGGCCATGATCGGCCAGTATGCGGAAAATGTGTTTTTCGGCAAGCCCTGCGGCCTGATGGATCAGATGGCATCCAGCGTGGGCAATCTGATCACCATCGACTTCTTTGATAAGGAGAACCCTGTCATTCAGCCTTTGAATGTGGATTTTTCCGCCTATGGCCATGCCCTGTGCATCATCGACTCCGGCGCCGACCATGCCGACCTGACCGATGAATACGCCGCCATTCCCGGAGAAATCAAAGCCATCGCCGCTCACTTTGGCAAGGAAGTGCTGACCCAGATTGAGGAAGCTGACTTCTATGCTGCGATTCCCACGCTGCGGAAGACCTGCGGCGACCGGGCTGTTATGCGGGCAGTGCACTTCTATCAGGAAAATGCCCGGGTTCCCCTGCAGGTGGCAGCTCTGGAAAACGGAGATTTTAACCGCTTCCTGTCTCTTGTAAAGCAGAGCGGCTATTCCTCCTGGATGTACCTGCAGAATGTGATTCCCGCAGGCTATAAGCAGCATCAGGATGTGGCTGTGGCGCTGGCACTGTGCGAGCATTATCTTCAGGGCCAGGGTGCTTACCGCGTCCATGGCGGCGGCTTTGCCGGAACGGTACAGGCTTTTGTACCCTTCGATATTCTGGACAGCTTTGTTGCCGGTATCGACGGTGCTCTGGGTGCAGGCGCCTGCCATATACTGTCCATCCGTCCCCAGGGCGGTGTGCCGGCAGTGACTGCTGAATAAGAAGGGGGCGCGCAGATATGAAAATTGAAACCTATATTGATTCCCTGATTTCCTATGCCATGAACTGCGGTCTGGCTGAACCCTGCGATCATGTGGTACTTGTAAACCGGCTGCTGGATCTGCTGCACAAAGAGGATTACGAGCCCTCTGACGAACCTCAGAGCGAGGATCTGGAGGAGATCCTGGCCGGTATTCTGGCCTATGCCGTGGAGAAGGGCCTCTGCGATGACGGCATCACTGCCAGAGATATTTTTGACACCCGCATCATGGGCGCCGTTACCCCCATGCCCCGGGAAGTGATCCATACCTTCCGGGAAAAGTTTGCCCTCAGCCCGGAGGCCGCCACCGACTGGTACTACAAATTCTCCTGCGATACCGACTATATCCGCCGTTACCGCATTGCCAAAGATATGCGCTGGAAGTATCCTTCCGAATATGGTGAGATGGACATTACCATCAACCTGAGTAAGCCCGAAAAGGACCCCAAAGCCATTGCCGCCGCCAAAAATGCCCCTCAGAACGCCTATCCCAAGTGCCAGCTGTGTGTGGAAAATGAGGGCTATGCCGGACGGATGAATCATCCTGCCCGGGCAAACCACCGGATTATTCCCATCGACATGGGCGGTGAGGACTGGCGGCTGCAGTACAGCCCCTATGTTTACTACAATGAGCACTGCATCGTGTTTAATTCCCAGCATGTTCCCATGAAGATTGACCAGCGAGCCTTTGAAAAGCTGCTGGATTTTGTGGCAGTGTTCCCCCACTACTTTGTAGGCTCCAACGCTGACCTGCCCATCGTGGGCGGCTCCATCCTGAGCCATGAGCATTTCCAGGGCGGTCATTATACCTTTGCCATGGAGACTGCACCCGTGGAGACGGCGCTGACCTTTGCGGGCTTTGAGGATGTGCAGGCCGGTATCGTCAAGTGGCCCATGAGCGTCATCCGTCTGGATGGCACCGATCCCAAGCGGCTGGCAGAACTGGGCGGCAAGATTCTGGCTGCCTGGCGGGGCTACAGCGATGAAAGCGTGGGTGTCATCGCCTTCTCCGACGGTGAGCCCCACAATACCATTACCCCCATCGCCCGCCGCCGGGGCGACCTGTTCGAGCTGGATCTGGTGCTGCGGTGCAATATCACCACTCAGGAGCATCCTCTGGGTGTATTCCATCCCCATGCAGACAAGCACCACATCAAGAAGGAAAACATCGGTCTCATCGAGGTCATGGGTCTGGCTGTGCTGCCCAGCCGTCTGAAGAGCGAACTCACTGCACTGGCTGAGGCCATCGTTTCCGGCGGGGATATCGCCGGTGATGCCCTGCTGAGCAAGCACGCAACATGGGTGGAGGAGCTGAAACAAGCTTACACCTTCACCGCAGAAAATGCTCTGGACATCATTCTGCAGGAAACCGGCCGGGTCTTTGCCGCCGTTCTGGAGGATGCCGGCGTCTACAAGAATACAGACGCGGGAAAGGCCGCTTTCCTGAAGTTCGTGGAATTTGTAAATCAATAATATGTGCAAAGAAGCCCGGGAGAATTCCTCCCGGGCTTCTTTGCGGATATTTCCTTTGACTGTTCTTTCATTATCTGCTATAATGATAAAATGAAAAATGTGGGCATTTTTGCCCTTTTGGAGGATAATTCTATGAGAATGCGCAGAATGAAGAATCTGGATCCCCGGATGGAGAAGTGTGCCGCCCTTCGCATCGCCGAGCCTGCTGCCCTGAAGGGTAACTGGCGGAGCCTGAAACCGGACTGCACCGCCCTCTGGGTGGAAGTGGGCTGCGGCAAGGGCAAATTTACTGCCGAGACTGCCGAAGCCAATCCCGATGTGCTGATGATCGCCGTGGAGCGCTGCCGGGAGGCCATGGTAGTGGCTATGGAGAAGGCACAGTCCATGGGCCTGAAAAATGTATTCTATATCGATATGGATGTCGCCAACATCGAGGAGATCTTCGAAGGTGAGGAGATCGACCGACTGTTCATCAATTTCCCCGACCCCTGGCCCCGAAAGAAGAACGCCAAGCGCCGTCTGACCCACCGCGGCTTTCTGGACAAGTACTGCCGGGTGGTACGAACCGGCGGCGAGTTCCACTTCAAGACTGACAATGCCCCCCTGTTTGAGTTCAGCGTGGAAGAGTTTGCCGCCTGCGGTCTGGAGGTAAAGAATCTGACCCGTGATCTGCACGCAAACGGCATCGTGGGCATCATGACCGGCTATGAAGAAAAATTCCACGGTCTGGGTACCCCCATCAACCGCTGTGAAGTGGTCTGCAAGCCCTTTGTGCTTCCTGCTGAGGAGAAAAAGGAAAAGACAGAAGAGATATAAGATATTGGATGCGGTGCATCGAAAATATCTTATTTCCGGAGGAACGACTATGACAACCTATTATGGAGGAACCTGTGATGTTGCGGTCATCGGCGCCGGCCATGCCGGCATTGAGGCAGCCCTGGCAGCTGCCCGACTGGGCATGCACACCATCCTCTTTACCATCAATCTGGATACTGTGGGCAATATGCCCTGCAATCCCGCAGTGGGCGGCACCGGCAAGGGCCATCTGGTCCGGGAGATCGATGCCCTGGGCGGTGAAATGGGTGTTGCCGCCGACCACAGCTGTATCCAGTACCGGATGCTGAACCGGGGCAAGGGCCCTGCCGTCCATTCCCTCCGGGCGCAGGCAGACCGGCGGAAATACCAGCAGTACATGAAACACGCGCTGGAACTGCAGCAGGATCTGGAACTGAAACAGGCCCAGATCGTGGAAATCCTGGTGGAAAATGGCGCAGTTTCCGGTGTCCGCACCCAGCTGGGCGCGGAGTACGGCGCCAAGGCCGTTATCATTGCCACCGGCACATATCTGGACAGCACCATCATCACCGGTGAAAGTGTGATCCCCTCCGGACCCGATGGCATGCACCCCAGCATCGGCCTTGCAGACAATCTGCGTGAGCTGGGGCTTTCCCTGCGCCGGTTCAAGACCGGCACACCGCCCCGGATCAACCGCCGCAGCATCGATTTTTCAAAAATGGAGCTGCAGCCCGGCGACGAGACTGTTGAGCCCTTCTCCTTCAAGACCGGCCATAAGGTGAACAATTCCGCCGTGTGCCATCTGACCTATACCAACGAAAAGACCCACGACATCATCCGGGCCAATCTGCACCGCAGCCCCATGTATGACGGCACCATCTCCGGCGTGGGACCCCGGTACTGCCCCAGCATCGAGACCAAGATCGTCCGCTTTGCGGATAAGGAACGCCATCAGCTGTTCATCGAGCCCTGCGGTCTGGACACCGAGGAAATGTATATCCAGGGTTTCTCCTCTTCGCTTCCCGAGGATGTTCAGATCGCCATGATGCGCACCATTCCGGGACTGGAAAAAGCGGAAATGATGCGTCCTGCCTACGCCATCGAGTATGAATGTGTGGACCCCACCCAGCTGCTGCCCACCATGGAGACCAAGTGCATCCGCAATCTCTACGGTGCCGGCCAGTTCAACGGAACTTCCGGCTACGAGGAAGCTGCGGCCCAGGGTCTGATCGCCGGTATCAACGCCGCGCTGCGGCTGAAGGGGGAAGAACCCTTTATCCTGACCCGGGATACCAGCTACATCGGCACTCTCATCGACGATCTGGTGACCAAGGGTACCAACGAGCCTTACCGCATCATGACCAGCCGCTGCGAATACCGGCTGCTCCACCGGCAGGACAATGCCGACCAGCGGCTGACCCATCTGGGCGCGAAGGTGGGACTGGTTTCACCGGAGCGGCTGCAGGAAGTGGAGGAAAAATATGCCCGGGTCGCCTGGGAGGTTCGCCGCCTGGAAAGCAACGGTGTACCCGCTTCCCCCGAACTGAACGCCATGCTGGAAGCAAAGGGAAGCGCGCCTGTTGCAAATTCCGCAAGGCTTGCCGACCTTCTGCGCCGTCCCAACATCACATACGCAGACATTGCGCTCTTTGATCCCAACCGGCCCGATCTGCCTGTCTCCGTTACCGAGGAAGTGGAGATCCAGATCAAATATGCCGGGTATCTGGCCCGGCAGGAAAAGCAGGTGCGGGAATTCAAGAAGGAAGAGTCCCGGCTGCTCCCTGTGGACATCGACTATGATTCCATCGTGGGTCTTCGTCTGGAGGCCAAGGAAAAGCTGCAGCAGATCAGGCCCATGTCCATCGGTCAGGCAGGCCGGATATCCGGCGTCAGCCCCTCAGATATTGCCGTGCTGCTGATCTGGCTGGAAAGCCGATAATTTCATCACAATCATCGCCTCTGGTGCATATCCTGCCCAGAGGTGATTTTTTGTCTGTCGTCAAAACGGATGTACCAATGACCAGCGAACTGTGCACCCAGTGTATTCAGGAGCTGGCAGAAATGTATCCCTTTATTTCAGTGGAGCGGCTGGCGGATACAGCCTTCGGCCGCCCGGTATGGGCCATTACCCTGGGAGCCGGCGAGCGGCATGTGCTGTATACTGCGGCCCATCATGCCAACGAATGGATCACAGCGACGCTTCTGCTGAAATTTACGGAGGAACTGGCAGAAGCATGTCAGTCCGGCGGGGCGCTTGGCGGAGTTTCTGCAAATCAGCTGTTGGAAAAGGCCACCATCCATCTGGTACCCATGGTGGATCCGGATGGGGTGGATCTGGTAACAGGCGCCATCGGACCGGACGCGGAGGAATATGCCCGGGCCGCAAAGATCGCAGCGGCTTTCCCGGAGATCCCCTTCCCGGAGGGATGGAAGGCGAACCTGAATGGAGTGGATCTGAATCTGCAGTACCCTGCCGGATGGATGATCGCCCGGGAACTGAAGTTTTCCCAGGGCTTTGATCGCCCTGCCCCCCGGGACTATGTTGGCCGTTCTCCGCTGAATCAGCAGGAGACCATGGCGCTGGCAGAATACACGGAGCAGATCGACCCGGCGCTGGTTCTGGCCTATCATACCCAGGGGCAGGTAATCTACTGGCAGTTCCGGGATTATCAGGTGCCGGGGGCCCAGATGCTGGGGGAAGAATTTGCCCGGCTCAGCGGCTACGAACTGGCAGATGTACCTTATGAATCCTCCTTTGCCGGCTACAAGGACTGGTTCATACAGCGGTTCCGCCGTCCGGGTTTTACCATTGAGGCCGGAATGGGCGTCAATCCATTGCCTGTCAGCCAGTTCCAGCAGATCTGGCAGAACAATCTGCCTGTTCTCGTAACTGCTGCCGCGGGTCTGTGACCCCTTCATTCCCAGCATCAAAAAATACCGCATCCTTTCGGATGCGGTATTTTCCATTTCAGACGATCATCAGGCGTTGACAAACTCAGCAATCTTCCTGTTGATACGCAGGCGCATGTTCTGCAGCCAGGCAGAACTCTGGGGATACACATCGATTTCCAGCGTCTCGCCGTTCTCGATGCAGTCCATAACCGCTTCGCGGCCGGCCAGCTCCTCCAGCAGATACATGGCACACAGATCGGACATAGCCTCGTCCATCAGCATCAGGCGCAGGGATCCCACAGGCTTTCCATCCGCACCGGGATATACCAGGAAGGGATCACCGGAGGGGAAAGCGCCGGCGCTGTCGGTACAGCGGTAGGGATCAATGGGATACCAGGAGTACTCAGAGTTGTAGAAATTATAGCCCCACTGCAGGAACCCGTCCAGACGGTACTTATACATCTGCGCGCCCAGAATCCGGGTACGGAAGCCGGGCAGAGTGATGAACCGGTTGGACACATCCACGCATTGCGCAGTACAATAATAACCCCACAGTTTATCCGGCCGCTGACCCTCCTCCAGGAAGGGCATTATGTGATCCAGACCGCAGATAGGCTGCTTCACCAGGCCATGCTGGTAGAAGTCATAATTGGACAACGCATCGATGATGGTATAATCCTTCAGATCCTCCGACACCACGCTCAGCGCAGCCCGGTAATTATCCAGGTGCTCCATAGCCGGCTCATCGGAAATGTGGAAATAAGTGACCTTATCGATCTGCAGTTCCTCCAGCACCTTCTTCAGCGCAGTCAGGAACTGGTGCATGAATTCGCTGTACTCAGGTCCGGCAGCTTTGGTTTCCCAACCAAAGAGACGCTGATACACGCCATCCCTGGTACCCATAACTTTGGGTGCCGCGGCAGCACCCCACTGGCTGAACAGGTGGGATATCTCAAAGTATTCAATGCCGCAGCGCTTTGCCATTTCCACCCAGCGGTAAAATTTCTCAAAGCCAAAGACATAGCCATCCTCAGCAACTGTCACATCCACCAGCTGGACCGTGGGACGCTCGCCGCCCACTGCAGTATCCAGCGGCGGGGTAAACACAGGCGTCAGCAGCATATTGCACTTGTGCTTCACCGCTGTCTTCACATATTCCTCAATAATGCGCCAGTGCTCTTCGGAGAAGATCTCCACATTGTAGTAATTGGACAGACAGTCACAGTGGAACCACTCTGTACGGGGAACCGGCAGCTTGGGCAGCACCGCACCAATAACCTCCACAAGAACAGTGGCTTCGCCCAGCTGTTCTTCCTTGGTTTTCAGTACGATCTTCACAGGATATTTTCCAGCTGCCAGATCCTCTGTCAGCTCCACATCCACCCAAAGACTGCGCCACTGGCCGGAAACCAATGGGAATCCGAATTCATTCAGATCCGTCAGAAGGTCGGGATACAGGCCGGACTCCGTGGCCAGGTAGCCGCTGTCACGCTTCATGTGGCATGGATATTCGCAGGGTACCAGCCGGACCTCACGGATCCGGACCTGTTCTGCAAGCTCAGACTCCACATGGCAGAAGCCTGGTGTCTTCCGGGTACCGTCCCAGTAATAGGCTATCTGGAAGGAGACGGTCTCCCCTTTCAGACCGGACAAGGTTTTCTCTTCCAGTTCCAGAACATCCTTGGCATTGGAAAAGATCTTTTCCATGGACGAAACAACTTTATAAACAAATCCCATTGCAATATCCTTTCAATACTCTTTTCAGTGATTATCCCTTCACGCCGCTGAGGGCAATGCCTTCCACAAACTGCTTTTGCAGGAACACATACAGAATAAAGGGGAAGATAAAGGAAACCGCCGCACCTGCCATGATCAGACCATAGTTTGTACCGTACTGGGTCTTCAGCAGTGACAACGCCACCGTCAGCGTATACATATCGGAATCCGTAGTGGAAACCAGAGGCCACAGGAAGTCATTCCAGGAGGTAACAAAGGTAAACACGATCAGGCTGATCAGAACAGGTTTGATCAGAGGAAGAACGATGTTTATAAAGATCTTATGTTCCGGGCAGCCGTCCACCTTGGCCGCTTCCAGAAGCTCATCCGGAACACCCGCCATGAAGGAACGGATCAGCAGAACACCGAAGGCGTTGATGATCAGAACGATCAGAGAGAAATACGTATTCAGAAGTCCCAGCTTCTTCATGATAATGAACACGGGAATCATGGTGACCTGACCGGGAACCATCATTGTGGCAACATACATGTTGTAGATTTTCTCCCGGCCCGGGAAGCGCTTCTTTTCAAAGCCGTAGGCTGCCATGGAAGCAACGACACAGTTGAAGAAGCAGGAGCAGCAAACCACGATGATACTGTTCTTCAGCGCACCAAAGAACCCGCTCTTGTTAAACACATGAGAGAAATTGGAAAAATCCGAGAAGTTGATATCCTGCATCCGCAGCGTCAGGGTCGTGGACTTGGTGAAGGACATCAGGATCATGTAAATAAAGGGCGCAATACAGGTGATTGCAAACACGATCACCAACAGCAGACCAAGTACGGAGGAAACTGTCCATTTCTTGTTTTCCATCTGCTTAATCCTCCTTTTCGCCGAAGACACGCTGCTTCACCGCATTGATAATCAGAACGATCACCAGCAGGAGCATTGCCATCGCACAGGCATAGCCCATCTTGTACTGCTTGAATGCTGCGTTGTAAATTGCCATGACGATGGTAACGGACGAATAGCCGGGGCCGCCGCCGGTCATCTGGTAGGACAGGTCGAAGACCTGGAAGGACCAGATAATGCCCAGTGTAACCACCAGAGAGGTGATCGGTTTCAGCATGGGCAGGGTGATCCGGAAAAACTGCTGGTAGGTATTGGCGCCGTCCACACGGGCTGCCTCATAAAGGCTCTTGGGAATATCCATAATACCCGCATAGAAGATAACCAGGAAATAGCCTACGTTCTTCCAGATGGCAACAATACAGATACTGATCAGAGAGGTTTTGGAATCGCCCAGCCAGTTGACAGGATCAAAACCAAAAATACCAATGATACTGTTCAGAATACCGCCATCGGTTCCGAGAATGGTTCTCCAGATAGTACCGGAAGTAACCGCAGAAGCGATAACGGGAATAAACATAACACTGCGCAGGAATTCACCGGACTTATTCTGCATCTTCACAGCCAGGAAGGCGGCAAAGGTCAGTGACAGAGCGGTCTGAATAGGCACCGTGATCAGAACATACTTCAGTGTGTTGACCAGAGCTGCACGAACATATTCATCGCGTAATACCTTCTCATAGTTCTCCAGGCCCACAAATTTGGGAGAATTCATGACATTGTATTCTGTAAAACTGAATACGCCGGACATGAAGATGGGGATGATACTGAAGCTCAGGATCAGGATCAGGCTGGGGAGGATATAGATATAACCCTGAGTGGCTTCCAGTCGTTTTTGCTTCATAAGTTCGCTCCTTTGTAAAAATAGGTATAACCTGCAATCGGGAGAATCCATAGATTCTCCCGACCGCATGGATCACTTATGATGATTACTTCAGATTGGAATCGTAGTACTCAGTGGTCTTGGTCAGAACCTCTTCGGGAGTCAGTTCACCCAGCATCATGGACTGAATGTTCTTATACAGAGCATCGTACATGGAGCTTGCACCCTTGAAGACGGGCAGGGAACGCAGCATGCCAGCGTCATCGGTAAACAGGCCTGCATACTTCTCGCTGCCGGTGTATTCTTCATCAGCAGTGATGGGAGGCTGATCGGTGATGGTCTTGTGGTAGCGGCTCATAACGTCGCTGCTGGTCAGATACTTCATCAGCTTTGCAGCCAGTTCCTTGTTCTCGCAGGACTCAAACATAACCAGGGAGTCGGCAGCAACGAAGGTCTCAGCGTCCTGGGGACCCTGCAGAGCAGTGACATATTCCCAGTTGATGCCTTCCAGCTTCAGTGCATTGCCGGAAGCCATGAACACGAATGCGGCCTCGCCATTGCTGAAGGGAACCTTCACGTCGTCACATGCAGTGGCGTTGGCGCCCAGATAACCCTTCTGAGCCATATCGTACAGCAGTTCGGTAGCCACCAGGCCTTCTGCGGAGTTGATGGTCAGATTGCCTGCATCATCAACGATCTCACCGCCGGCAGACCAGAAGTAGGGCCAGAAGATCTCGTTCAGAGAACCATAGTGGGGGTTGCCCCAGTCCTGAACCAGAGGAATCACACCGGGGCAGTTTGCCAGCACGGCGTCACAGGCAGCAGCCAGTTCCTCCCAGGTGGTGGGAATAGCTTCGACACCGGCCTGAGCCAGAATGTCCATATTTGCCAGCATAATTCTGGGGTTACCAACAATGAAAGGCAGAGCATACTGACCGCCCTGGATATTGCCCAGATTATAGTACAGATAGTTGTCCTTCTCTGCATCGGTAAAGTGTGCATCCAGATCAACCAGAGCGCCCATTTCGATGTAGTCATAGAACATTTCCATGTACAGCCAGCCGACATCGGGGCCGTCGCTGGAAGTAACACCGGTCAGATACTTCTCTTCATAGCTGTCCCAGGGGATGATCTCGACCTTAACGGTGCAGTTATTGGCGGCACCGAACTCATTACCGATCTCAGTCCAGAACTCTTCGTCGGTAATTTCCGCATCGGAACCAGCCATGGGTGCCATCCACAGAGTCAGTTCGTTACCTGCAGATTCGGATGCGCCGCAGCCAGCAAACATGCTGGCGACCATAACCAGAACCAGCAGGAATGCCAGAATCTTCTTGTTCATACTTGTATTCCTCCTTATTATTTCGGCAAAATTCTTAATTCACCTTGCCTTTATAAATAAATTATACCTTTATTACGTTTTTGGGTCTTCATATATTTATCCTCAAGTTACATATAATTGTCCATTTTCTACAAAAATGATTTCACATATTATATAAACCCAAAATATTTTTTTATCTCCGTTTTGTGCAATTCAGCCACTTTTCAGACACAACAAAACCAGCCGGAGAAAAGCTTCTCCGGCTGGCTTGAAAAATTTATTCGCCCAGCACCTGAGTCATCATCTGATCCACCAGGATCAGGCAACGCGGCACATGGAAGGGACCCTTGAAGGTGGAACCCTTGCAGGCAGGCTGGGTGGGCTGGCCATCACGACGCAGGTAACCATACCATTCGCCGTACTCGTCAGCAAAGTACTTCTTGCAGTAGTCCAGGATCTGGTAGAAGATATCCAGATACTTTTCGTCCTTGGTATCGCGGTAGATCATCATGGAAGCGATCAGGGCCTCATTGTGGGGCCACCACAGCTTCATATCATGCTCGTAAGCTTCGGGAGGATTGCCCAGGCAGTCCATGAAGTACAGGATGCCGCCGAACTCATCGTCCCAGCCCTTGGAGAAGGCCATGTCGAAGACATTGATGGCCTTGGCATGGAGCTCCTTGTCGCCCATCTCGTTGGCATAGTCCATCAGGAACCAGCTGCACTCGATGTCATGGCCGGGGTTGACCATGCGGCCCTCGGTAACGTGCAGACGGGGGGTGCCGTCCAGAGCAACGCTTTCCAGCGTGACGCCCAGCTCAGGCTTCACATGGTAGGCAAAGATATCATGGACACATTCCTTGGCGCGCTCATCGTACAGCTCCTTCATTTCGGGGTCAACACGCTTCATGACGCCGGTAACGTTCAGAATAATCATGGGAATACCCAGGGCGCGGCCGGTGCGGGTGGACTTGGGGCCCATGCCGGTGGGGTCTTCTATGCCATGGTTCAGGTTCCAGTACATATCATAGGCGCGGCGGGCACGGAGCAGATGTTCCCGTTCACCGGTGATGCCATAATACTCGGCATTGGCGATGCAGTAGAAGGCCTCAGAGTAGCAGTAGCGGCGCTGACGCAGGGGGGTGCCGTCGGCTTCCACGGTAAAATACAGACGGCCATCGGCATCGTGGTTGACACAGTGCTCTTCCAGGAAGTCGATGCAGCTCTTGGAGAACTTCAGCCAGTCCTCCCGGACGCCATAGATGTTGCACAGGTATGCGTAGGTCCAGCCGCAGCGGCCCTGCATCCAGACGCTCTTGTCAGTGGAATAGACCTGAGCAGTGCGGTCCAGACAGGTGGTAACACCGCCGTTGACGTGATCCCAGCCATTCTTCAGCCAGAAATCCGCAACATTGCTCAGCTGGTTGCGGATCCACTGGCGCTCAGCCAAAAACTTTTTGCGATCCATTATGAATTACCTCCATTGAAGTAAAATAGATACGGACGATACGCCGGGAAAGAACTCTGTTCTGTTTCCCGGCGTATTTCCAATTTACAATGTTATTTTACTGGATTCTTCTGACAATGTCCAGACCAATTTCGTCTGCCTTGTCGATGGCAACCAGTTCATCAACCAGCTTCCGCTCCTCTTCCTCCGTAAAGTTGGAGAAGGGACGGCGGGAATATCCGGCAGGAATTCCGGCGGCCCGGAGCCAGACCTTCATACAGGCCATCATGCTGCCGCTGCGGATGCCCGCAAAGATCACATGGACAGCCTGACGCTGGAGCCGGGTGGCTTCCGCAATATCAGAGCTCTTCACTGCAGCCCAGATCTTACCATACAGGTCCGGGATCACGTTGTAGAAGGAACCGATGACGCCGTCCACGCCCAGAGCAATATTGGAACTGCCCAGTTCATCACAGCCGCCGTAGACCAGGAAGCCTGGCTTGCAGCCTTCCTTGATCTGCATAACTTCATACAAAGCCGTGCCGGTGTATTTCACACCCTTGACGTTTTCGATCTCAGACAGGCGAATGATCTGATCCACAGTCATCATACCGGCCAGAGGAATGTTGTAAACGATCATGGGCAGGCTGGTGGCCTCGGCCACATCCTTGTAATAATGGAAGATCTGATCGGGGTTATACTTGAAGTAGAAAGGAGGTACGCTGGAAACACCGGCAGCACCGAGCTGCTCAGCGTGTTTTGCCAATCGGATGGCCTCCCGGGTAGACATGGCGCCCACGTGGACCACCACAGGAACCTTGTCACCCACTTCTTCCATGGTGATCTCCACCTGACGCATCCGCTCTTCCGCGGTCATCAGCCAGGTTTCGCCGGTGGAACCGGTGACATACAGACCGCCGATGTCGTAAGTCAACAGATGGCGGATAAATTCACGGGTACCCTGCTCGTCCAGATTCTCATCCTTATCGAATACAGACAGGACTGCAGGGATCACACCTTTGAAATCCAGAATATCTCTGCTCATTGTAATGCCTCCCCAGGCTTATTCCTTCACCACGGGGTGGAGACCCTTGGCAGCCAGTTCTTCCTTCACCTTATGGCAGGAAACGAAGTGGCTGACGCCATCAATGATATACTCTTCCAGCATGGGCCGCTCGGTCTTGCACTTGTCGCAGACCTCGGGGCAGCGGGGATGGAAGGTACAGCCGCTGGGAGGATTGGCGGGAGAGGGAACGTCGCCCTGCAGGGGGATGCGCTTCTTGGTCTGATTCACATCAGCAACAGGGATCGCGGACAGCAGAGCCTTGGTATAGGGATGCAGCGTATTGGCAAACAGTTCCTCAGAGGTGGTCAGCTCCACCACCCGGCCCAGATACATAACGGCGATACGGTCGGCCAGGTACTCAACCACAGACAGGTCATGGGTGATGAAGATGTAGGTCAGCTGATATTCTTCCTTCAGCTGGTTCAGAAGCTTCAGAACCTGAGCCTGAATGGAGACGTCCAGCGCAGAAACCGCTTCGTCACAGATAATCAGTTCGGGGTTGACGGACAGGGCACGGGCAATACCGATTCTCTGACGCTGGCCGCCGGAGAACTCGTTGGGGTAACGGGTCATGTAGTCCCGGGGCAGGTTGACGGATTCCAGCAGGTCGCCGATCTTCTTGATACGGTCATCCTTATTCTTCATGCCGAACTTGATCAGGGGATCCTCCAGGGAGCCGAAGATGGTGAAGGCAGGATTCAGAGAAGAGTAGGGATCCTGGAACACGATCTGGATCTTCTGACGGGCATTGTCGATCTCCTTGCGGGTCAGGGTTCTCAGATTCTTGTAGCCGTCCTCAAACTTGTATTCCATGGAGCCGTCGGTGATGGGCACCAGCTGCAGAATGGACTTACCCAGGGTGGTCTTGCCGCAGCCGGACTCACCAACCAGGCCCAGAGTTTCACCCTTGTAGACATCCAGGCTGATATCGTCAACAGCCTTGACATAGCCCACAGTGCGCTTCATCAGACCCTTTTTGATGGGGAAGTAGGTTTTGGCGCCTCTGACTTTCAGAAGGACTTCTTTTTCCTTATTTTCCATTTGCCGTTACCTCCTTATAGTTGAAGCAGCGCACGTAATGGCCCTCGGTGACCCATTCCTCGGGAGGCATCTCATTCTGGCAGCGCTCGCAGGCGTAATCGCAGCGGGGGCAGAACTGGCAGCCCTTGGGCCGCTTGAAGGGGTCGGGGGTAGAACCCCGGATGGGCTCCAGCTGCTGATTCTTGCCCTTGCCCAGAACGGGGATAGACCGCAGCAGGGCCTTGGTATAGGGATGGGAAGGATTGGTGAAGATCTTCTCCACAGGACCGTATTCCACGATGTTGCCCATGTACATAACGGCAACCTCATCGGCCATTTCTGCCACGACGCCCATGTTGTGGGTAATCATCATGATGGCAGTGTCGTGTTCCTTCTTCAGGTTGTTCATCAGATCAAAGATCTGGGCGGAAATGGTAACGTCCAGCGCAGTGGTGGGCTCGTCAGCCAGCAGGATCTTGGGTTCGCAGGACATACCCATGGCGATCATGGAACGCTGACGCATACCGCCGGAGAACTGGTGAGGATATTCGCCGTAGCGGATGTCAGGCGCAGGGATGCCCATGTCGGCCAGGTCTTCGATGGCAGCTGCCTTGTACTCGGCCTTGGTCATGCCCTTCTTGTGCTCCTTCAGCATTTCCTCGATCTGGGAGCCAACGGTATACACAGGATTCAGAGCGGTCATGGGATCCTGGAAGATGATGGCGATGTCTTCGCCACGGAGCTTACGCATCTGCTTGCCGTTCTTTTCCAGCTGATCCAGACGGATCTCCTGACCATCTTCCTTATAGTAGGTAATGGAGCCACTCTCGATGCGGCTCAGATCAGGCAGCAGCCGCAGAATGGAGTTGGCGGTAACAGACTTGCCGCAGCCGGACTCGCCGACCACGCACAGGGTTCTGCCCCGCTTGATGTCAAAGCTGACACCACGGATGACCTTGTTGCATCTCTGGTTGGTATAGAAATAGACATGCAGGTCTTTTACGCTCAGAACAACATCATTATTTTTTTCAGCCATGTCTCTCACCTCTTAACCAATCTGAGTGGGGTCGGATGCATCCCGGAGGCCGTCACCAATGAAGTTGATGGACAGAACAAACAGGATCAGCATAATGGCGCAGGGCAGCCACATCCACCAGTATTCCAGCCAGTCAAAACGGATGGTGCCACCGTTGGTGATAACATTAATAATGTTGCCCCAGGTTGCGATCTCCTGAGGAACGCCGTAACCCAGCACAGACAGGGATGCTTCCTGCAGGATGAACATGGCGGTGGACAGCGTAATATTGACCACCACGGGACCCAGCGTATTGGGCAGCAGATGCTTGAAAGCGATCTTGGCATCGGAAATACCAAAGGCCCGGAGCGCCTGCACGAATTCCTGCTGCTTCAGGCTGAGCACCTTGGAACGGGTCATACGGTACATGCCCGGCCAGCCGGTGAGAATAAAGATAATAATCAGATTTTCCATACTCTGACCAACCAGTGCCACGATGATGATAATCAGGACCATCTGGGGGATGGACTGGAAGATATCAGAGATCTTGATCAGCAGGCTGTCCACAATGCCACCCTTGTAGCCAACATACAGGCCCAGAGTAACACCCACCAGAGCGGCGCCCAGGGCGGAGCCCAGGCCGACAATGATGGAGATCCGGCCACCGTAGAGGATACGGGTCCAGATATCACGGCCCATCTGGTCGGTACCCATGATATGTTCCGCACTGGGAGGAGCCATCTTGGCCCGCAGGTCAAACATCATGGGATCATACTTGCTAAACAGAGGTGCACCGAAGCACAGCACGCAGATCACAACGAACAGCAGCACGCCGATAACGGCCAGCTTGTTGGAGGTAAGTTTACGCAGAGTTCTGTTGGTCAGCTTGGTGCCCAACTTTCCGCTTTCTTCAGCCGCTCTGATCTTATCCAACTTTCGATCAAGCGCTGTTTTCTTCATCGTATTACTCATGACAACTTCACCCTCGGATCGAGTACTGCAGTCAGAATATCCACCAACAGGGAGGACAGCAGTACCATAAGCACCATAAACAGGCCAACGGACATAATAATCGGGGTATTCTGGGTCTTGATGGCATCTGTGAACCACACGCCAACACCAGGCCACTGGAAGATATTCTCAATAACAATAGCGCCGCTGATCAGTGTGGGCAGACGGAAGCCGATCAGAACCATGACGGGGGTGCAGGCCACACGGAATCCGTGGAACATATTGACCTTCCACTCCGCCAGGCCCTTGGCCCGCGCAGTCTTGACGTAGTCGCAGTTCATGGAATCCAGCATGGCAGAGCGGGAGTAACGCATAACACCGGCGGTCTGGGAAATGCCCAGGGCGAAAGCCGGCAGGAACAGGTGATGCAGCTCGCTGATGAGTCCGCCGTCACCTCTCTGACCTACAGGGAACCACTGCAGGTTCAGTGCAAACAGGATGATACAGAAAATACCGAACAGGAACTGGGGAATAGCAACGCCCACCATGCCGGCAACAGTCAGCACGTTATCGGCGATCTTGCCTTTCTTCAGTGCAGAAACGACACCCAGCAGAATACCCAGGAAAGAAGAGAGGATCAGAGATGCCAGAGACAGCTCGATGGTTGCGGGCAGCTTCTGCATCATCAGCGTTGCAACAGGCATGTTGTTCTGGAGGGAATAGCCAAGGTCGCCCTTGCAGACACCCACCAGCCAGTTGAAATAGCGGACGATCATGGGGCCGTCCAGACCCTTTGCAGCGCGGAAGGCTGCAATCTCTTCCTCGGACATCTCGGCCAGCTGGTCCATGGGGATCAGGAAGTCGATAACATCACCGGGCATCATTTCGATACCTGCATAGATCAGGAATGTGATGATCAGCAGCATCGGGATCATGCCCAGCAGTTTTCTAAGCGTAAAGTTTACCATGGGATAGCCCCTTTCTGTAGCATTCCAATGATCCTCCGAAAAAGCAGTCAGATACTGTCTGCCTTTCTAAGAAGATCATTGGCCGATCTGGCAGTTTTTGCCAAATCATCAGTAACATTCAGGGGCCAGCAGAGCTGGCCCCCTAATTGTTGTACGGAGATTACTTAGCGGGTCTCTCGAACATGTTGATGAAGATATAACGGGGGAAGGTGACGTTGACAGTCTCAACGTTGTAGCCTTCCATAGCCTGCAGCTGCTGGACCTGTGCGGAGTCCTTGCAGAATGCGTAGTCGATGTTGCCAGCCTGAGCATTGGTGATCAGGTTGGTGTCGCCGGCGTCGGTGGAGGGATACATGTAGATCTTCTCAATGTTGCCGGTACCGGTCATGTAGTAGTCAGCATTCTTGACCAGAGTGGTGTACTCGCCCAGCTTAACGGTTTCGACCTTGAAGGGGCCGGTGCCGATGGGAGCCTGCCAGAAGGTGTCAGCAGCGAAGTTCTCGGGAGTAACGTTCTCCAGAGCATGCTTGGGCAGGACGGGCCACTGGGAGAAGACAGTCAGAGCATTGGGCTGGGGATTGTTGAAGGTGAAGACAACATTGTTGCCGTCGACCTCGATGGAAGCAGCATCGTTGATGACATCGGTCATAACGGTGTTGGCGCCGGGAACGGTGGGATAGTATTCGAAGGTCCACTTGACATCTTCAGCGGTAAAGGGAGTGCCGTCGTGCCAGACAACGCCCTCACGGATGGTGAAGGTGATGGTCTTGCCGTCTTCGGAGACTTCGAAAGCCTCAGCCAGCTGGCCGTCGGTGGGAGTCAGGGAGGAATCAGCATTCAGCAGACGCTCGAAGACCAGTTCCTGATGCCAGAACAGAGCGGGGTTGGTAGCGGGATGCTCCAGGAAGTTGACAGCACCGGTGTTGGTGTACAGGGTGTTGTCTTCACGGTCGATGGTCCAGTCCAGAATGTTCTTCTGGTAAGCGAACTGGTCATTGCCGGGAGCGTTGCCAGCCATATCCAGCTTGTCAGAGGTGACAACCCAGGAGGGGATGTAGAACAGGGGGATGACGGTTGCGTCAGCGTTTTCGTACTGCTGGATGGCATCGTAAGCAGCCTTCTGATCCTCTGCGGTAACAGCGACCTTTGCGGTGTCGATCAGAGCGTCCAGCTCGTCGTTCCACTTAACGGTGGAGTTGTTGGCAGCGGTGGAATGATGGCGGTTGTAGAACTCGCCCAGGGTCAGAGCGTTGGTACCGGCAAATGCGATGTCCCAGTCAACAGCGGAGGTGACGCCGTCAGGAGAGGGAGTCCACAGCAGAGCGGTCAGGTTGTCGGTCAGCAGCTGGAATTCCATGTTGACGCCGACCATCTGCCAGTAGCCCTGGATAGCGGTGATGGTGTCCAGCAGGTTAGCGGTGTAGTAAACAGCCTGGATGGTGTAGGAGCCGTCCCAGCCTGCTTCGGCCAGCAGCTGCTTGGCCAGCTCGGGGTTGTAAGAGTACTCGGTCAGACCGTCAGCCTGCCAGGTGCCCTCGGGAACCAGGGACTTCTTGGCAGCAACAACGGTGTTGTCCCACAGGCCTTCTACGATGGCATCCATATCAATGGCATACCACAGAGCCTGACGGACGCGGGGGTCCTGCAGGGGGTGTGCGTAGGTTACGCCCTCGTCAGCACTGGGTGCTGCGGGAGCTTCGGCTGCGGGAGCATCAGCAGCGGGAGCGTCGGCCTTGGGAGCTTCAGCGGTGCCACCACAGGCGACCAGGGTCAGAGCCATGGCCAGAACCAGCAGCAGAGAGATCAGCTTCTTCATTTGTTTTCCTCCTAATATTTCTGAAATGGATCCGCCGTTCTCTTCCGGCGGACGTTTTCAAAGATGAAAACATTTTCAGAATTCCTGCTCTTTTTGCAGGAATTCGGGAAATAATTTCCACCTTTCATGTTCATTTTACACAAAGGCAACTATCAAGTCAACAAACATTTGCTCTCGCCCAAGAAAAAAATTTTCATCTATTCTTGTGCATTTTGCCATATTTTCTTTTTTCTTCCCGGTCTTGCTTTCCCTCCGGCGACATGGTATTATTAAGAATAACATTTTCTGGAAATCTTTGACAAAAAAGGAGACGCTATGATCTACACAAAACGCAAGCACCTGCACCGTTATCTGGGCCAGAGTGCCGCTCTGGACACTGCCATCCGTTATCTGGATACCGCTGATCTGACCGCCCTGACCAAGGGCCGCAATGAGGTGGACGGCGACCAGGTATTCATCAACCGGTTCGACTACCAGACCATGCCTCAGGAGCAGGCCATTTGGGAGGGCCATGTGCAGTACGCCGATATGCACGTTCTGCTGTCCGGCCACGAAAAGATCGGCGTCACCAATGTGGAAGCCCTCACCGAGACTGTTTTCAAACCGGATGAGGATTTCAAGGGCTTTGACGGCCCCGTGGAAGTCTGGTTCCCCATGACCACCGAGGACATCCTCATCGTCTACCCCGAGGATATTCACATGGTCAAGGTCCTGGACGGCGACAGTGCACTGGTACAAAAGGCCTGTTTCAAGATCAAAGTATAATTATTATAGTACGCAAGATCCCCGGTTCCGAAGAACCGGGGATCTTTTCATTATTCGGCCTTTTTCCCCTCCGGGAAAATGATCTTGAACACAAAGAAGAACACCACCATGGAGATGCCGCCCATCAGCACCGTGGTGCCGATGTTGTACAGCCAACCCGGCAGCAGCTGCGAGGCCACAGCCAGCCACACACAGTTGATGGAATTCACCACCAGGGTGATGACCACCCAGGCCAGGAAATACCACAGCATCTGATACCACACATTTCCCTTGCTGCGGAAAGTGATGTTGCGCTGCAGGGGGAAATTGATGACCTGCGCCAGGAAGGAACCGGCCAGCATTGCAATAAGATAGCCCACACCGCCGCCGATGACCACATTTCCCGCCGCATCATACAACACATCGTAGCCAATGGCATTCCAGGTAAAGTCAATGCCCAGCAGCCGCAGGGGTACTGCCGGCCAGCTCCAGGCCATGCCTGCCAGTTCCAGACCCAGCAGATTGGGCAGGAACGCATAGATGATGTACTGGATCACAGTGACCAGATTGCTGAACAGGAAGAACAGGCCGCCCTCCCGCAGCCATTTGGCTGCCTTGGGGTGCTTCTCGGCCCAGACTTTATACTGATTCATGTTCCACCTCCAGAGATTCCAAAGCCTTGATAAAACGGTGGTTTTCTGACCGGTTCCGGAAGAAATCCCGGATGAGCCGTCCCAGCCCCGCAAAGAACTGCCCGTTGACGATGGTCAGGATATCCGCCACCATCTGGCTGCTGACCATACCGCCGGTCATTTTCGCAATGGCCCGGAAGGGCATATTGGTGATAAACAGGATATTCAGATCCGGCTTTCCGGAGGCCTCTGCCTTTTCCTTCAGATGGTTCAGCAGGCGGCAAACCAGTCTCGCAGCCCTGGACTTTGCGTAATACATCTGGCAGATGGCATCATTTTCCTGAAGGGCTCCCTGCCAGCTGCCATCGGGAATGGGCCGGCCCAGCAGCTTGGCAAAGGCTTCATCGGAAACATCCTGGATGCGGCAGGCATGATAACATTCCAGCCCATCCTCCCAGGGTGCGTCCCCCCGGATCTGCAGCTGCACTGTCAGGCGAACATCCGCTAGGCTGGCGGCAGCATGGATCTCATAGGTGCCGGTCTCCGTCTCCCAGCGGTCATGGGCCGTATTGAAGTAACGGAAAGCCATGGCATCCAGCGGGATCGTGATGCGTCTGCTCTCCCCCGGCTTCAGGAATACCTTGGCAAATCCCTTCAGTTCCTTCCGGGGACGATAGACCCGGCTTTCCGGGCAAGACACATAGATCTGCACGACCTCCGCGCCCTCTGTATCACCGCAGTTGGTAACGGTCAGGCTGACCTGATCCCGGTCCGCTTCCAGACCGGAATAAGCAAACCGGGTATAGCTCATGCCGTGGCCGAAGGGGTAGCGCACAGCCACTCCGGCTGTATCATAGTACCGGTAACCCACGAAGAGGCCCTCCCGGTACTCACTGGTGCGTTGTCTGCTGGGGAACCAGGGATAGCTGGGATTGTCCTCCAGCTGCAGGGGCCAGGTCTCGTTCAGCTTGCCGCTGGGATTGACCTTTCCGGTCAGCACATCCGCCATGGCGCCTGCGCCAGCCTGTCCGCCCAGATAACCGTGGACGGCGGCCCGGTAAGACAGCTGCCGGGGGATCACAAAGGGAGAACCGCCGGACAGCACCAGCACCACGTTGGGATTGACGGCACACACCGCCTCCATCAGGACATTCTGGCTTTCAGACAGGTTCATGTGGCTGCGGTCCATACCTTCGGATTCCATGATCTCGTCCAGACCCACGCACAGCAGTACCGCCGGGGCATTCTTTGCCAGCTCTACCGCCTCCCGGATCAGGTTTTCATCCGGCTTCGGTTCCTTCCGGTCAAAGCCCCGGGCAT
Organism: Oscillospiraceae bacterium; assembly: GCA_017409205.1. Classification (GTDB taxonomy): domain Bacteria; phylum Bacillota; class Clostridia; order Oscillospirales; family Oscillospiraceae; genus Faecousia. The sequence goes on from JAFQTF010000022.1 coordinate 52,184, forward strand.
AGCCCGTTACTGCAAGGCCGGATTCCCGAAGACATTCCAGCAGGGTATCCAGCTTTGTGGGATTCACCAGACTGGAGCCGGCGCCCTGATATCGGGGCTGGGCAGCGAACTCGCCGATCACCGCCACCTCCGTCTGCTGTTTCAGAGGCAGGATCCCGTCATTTTCCAGCAGCACGATGGACTCCGCCGCACACCGCCGTGCCAGCGCATGATGGGCTTCCCGGTCAAAGGTCTTGGGCTGCTGCGCCACAGCCTCCACGGCAGGCAGCAGAACCCCCAGCAGCTCCCGGATCCGGTCATCCAGTTCCCACTCCGCAAGTTTCCCTTCCCGGACAGCCCGGCACAGCTCCCGGGCACAGTTGGGTCCGGGGGCAGGCATCACCAGTGCAGAACCGGCGCGAACACCGGCGGCATGGTCATTGTCTCCACCCCAGTCCGTCACCACGAAGCCCTCAAAGCCCCATTCCTGCCGGAGGATATTCATCAGCAGGTGGGCATTTTCATTGGCATAGGTTCCGTTTACCATATTATAGCTGGACATGATGGTTTTGGCCCTACCCTCCGTCACAGCGATCTCAAAGCCGGTCAGGTAGATCTCCCGCAGGGTCCGCTCGTCCACCACAGCATCCATGCTCATGCGCCGCAGCTCCTGAGAGTTGGCAGCGAAATGCTTGGGACAGGCAGCAACACCGTTTTCCTGAATACCCCGGATATAGGCGGCTGCCATTTTACCGGACAGATAAGGATCCTCCGAAAAATATTCAAAGTTCCGGCCGCACAAAGGACTTCTCTTGATATTCAGGCCCGGACCCAGCAGCACATGCACATCATTGGCTGCCGCTTCCCGGCCAAGGGCTCTGCCCACCGCCTCGCCCAGCGCCGTATCCCAGGAATTGGCTACCGTTGCAGTGGTGGGGAAACAGGTGGCAGGCACGGAGGCATTCAGTCCCAGATGATCTCCGGCGCCTGCCTGCTTCCGCAGTCCGTGGGGGCCGTCGGAAAGGAAAGCTGCCGGGATATTCAGATGCCGGATCTGTCGGGTAGTCCAGGTACTCCAGCCCTGTACCATGGCACATTTTTCTTCCAGTGTCATTTGTTTCAGATAAGCGTCAATAGTCATCCTGATGCTCCTTTTCGGGCAAATTGCCCCCCGCCGTCCGGCAGGGGGCAATCACAGACTCAAAATCAGTTCTTTTCCGCTGCGGCTTTCTTGCGGGTCTTGCGCAGAATCATCATTTCCGCACCGATCAGGGCTGCTGCCAGGATCACATCCAGAGCATAAACAGCGATCTTCCAGCCGGGCATGCCGGCATTCTGGACAGCTTCTTCATACTCCCAGCTGTTCACCAGGGTATACATGATATTCTTGCAGCCGTTGCGCAGGTACTTGACGGTGCTTGCGCTGGGGTTCTCCCAGTCGTGGGGACGGTTGGGGCCTTCGCCGTAGGTAGCCAGCATGGCATCCATGCCGTTTGCCAGAGCGGCGTCAGCATTCATGAAGCCGTGGCCGTTGTTGCGGAAGAAGTCGGAGACCACGGTGCCGCGGAAGCCCCATTCATCACGCAGGACGGTATTCAGCAGCTGACCACATTCACCAGCCCAGGTGGTACCCAGGAAGCTCCAGGAAGCCATCACGCCGTCAGCGCCGAATTCCTTGACGCAGATCTCGAAGGGCTTCAGGTAGATCTCACGGATGGCCTGCTCATTGGACCAGATGCTGACCATCTTGTAGTTGCCGTCATACATGGCGAAGTGCTTGATGTAGGAATAAACGCCATGCTCCTCAGCACCGGCAACGGCGTTACCAGCCATACGGCCGGTGAGGACGGAATCCTCGGAGTAGTATTCGTAGTTACGGCCACCGAAGGGGTACCGGTGCATGTTGATGCCGGGGGCATACCAGCCGGCAACATCCATCTCACGGGCCATCTCGCCCATAATGGAGCCATACTCGTGGGCCAGCTCCTGATTCCAGGTGCAGGCAATGACGGTGGCAACGGGGAAGCCGATGGAACCGGCGCCGGTGAAGTTATTGTTGATGGCGGCAGGGCCGTCGGCATCGTTGGCCTGAGCCTTGCCCACGGATTCCACACCGGGGGTCTGGTAGCCGCTGAGGGAGGTCATGTAGACCATGTCCGCTACACTCAGCTGATCCAGCAGCTGCTCCCAGCGGGGATCGTCATAGTCGGCGCCCCGCAGATCTGCCAGCACCAGACCATTGTCCGCGCCGGTAGTGGGCATCACATCGCTGGGATCGATGTACATCTCATAGTCGAAGTTTGCGTTGAGCTGATAGGTGGGAATATACTTTTCAGCCATATTCAGGCTGGCGGGTGCTGCGGTGGCCTCGGCAAAATTGGCAAACTTTCCGGTGCGGGACAGGTAGGTCACATCGCCGTGGACATCGCCGAACAGGTTGGTGGCAGCGGTGTCATCGGAAGTTCTGGCATTGTTTTCATCATAAACTACGGTCTTGTCCTGGGTATAGACAGTCTCGCCCACGATATCGTGGCTGTTGGTGCGGGCAGTGATGATGTACTCGCCCTGCTCCAGAACGTATGCCTCTTCCTTCAGGTAATCGTAGGAAGCCATATCCTCGATGGCGAAGGACAGCTCCAGCGTCTGGGAAGAGCCGGGTTCCAGAATGTCCGTCTTGCCGAACGCAATCAGATTTGCGGTGGCCTTTTCAATGCCGCCCTCGGTGTAGGGAGGATTGAAGTAGATACCCACAACATCCTTGCCGGCCATATCGCCGGTATTGGTGACGGTAACGGAAGCGGTCAGGCGTCCGTTGTTCTCGGTCAGTGCGCCCATCTCATAGGAGAAGGTGGTGTAGCTCAGGCCGTGGCCGAAGGGATACTGCACAGTGGCATCATAGTCAAAGCCTTCCATGCCGATATCATGGGCAGTCTCATAGAACTTGTAACCCATGTAAACGCCGTCCACATAATGGACGAAGGAGGGGGAATAGGTCTGGGGCTTGCCTGCGTTCATGCCGTCAACGGTCATGTCCAGCAGGTTCTCGTAGTTGACCTTGGCAGCGTTGTTCCACCAGGGTGCCTTGGTCATGTCGTACAGGAAGGTATCAGAGGTACGGCCGGAGGGGTTGATCTCGCCGCGCAGGATCTTGCCCAGGGCATTGAAGCCCACGTTACCGGGGCCGGGGCACCAGATGGCAGCCTGGATCTGGGGATGTTCCTCCACAAAGCCCAGCTCAATGGGGTTGGCGCCGTTGTACAGCACCAGGACCTTGTCGAAGTTGGCGCAAACCAGCTCCACCATGTTCTCTTCAGACTGGGACAGCTGCAGGTAGTGCTCGCCAGCCTCAAAGTCCAGATACTCGTCGGAGTTGTGGTCGAAAGCGACCTGGCTCACATCCATGGGCAGGTCGTTGTGGCCTTCACCTGCGGCGCGGGCCAGAACAATGACAGCCACATCGGAGAATGCCCGGGCATTTTCCAGAAGGGCATCGGAATATGCAGAAACAGGGGGTTCAGGCAGTGTCCAGCTCTGCTTTTCAATGGACATTTCAGGACGCTCGCCGGTATAGCCGGTGTAGAAGGCTTCCAGCTCTTCGTTCAGGGCAAAGCCTGCATTGATCAGGCCCTGCTTCATGGAAACAATGTCGAACAGGGCGTTGATGCCGCCGGAACCGGCACCGCCGTACAGGGGATTGACGGAAGCCCAGCCGAACAGGTTCAGTTTCTGGGTATCCTTCAGGGGCAGCAGGCCTTCATTTTCCAGCAGGACAAAGCCTTCTGCGGCCACCTGCTCGGCAACGGCAGCAGCCTTCTCGGTGGTATCGTCATCCACCTGTGCTTCGCCCATGGTCAGGCTGATCAGATTGGACATGGGGCCCAGGCAGATCAGATTGGCGACCAGCACGATGGCCAGCACCATAGCCAGAACAGCGTTCCAGCGGATCACGAACTTCTTTTCCTTGCTCAGCTTCTTGCTGACAGATGCCGCGACCAGCACAGCGATGCCGACAGCCAGGGCGATGAGCAGGGGGATCAGGTACTTCTGGCAGGTCTGCAGTACGCCGATCACGTCCTCCATGTTGATTTGTAACATAGACTCTCCTCCTAATGATTTCTTATGCGTTCCGGGGCTTTCACCCTTATGCACTGCCATTTTATCACGGCAGGAAGCAATCCCAAAGCAGCAGCGCACAAACTGTCATTTTCCCGCACAAACGGTTATTCTGCACGAAGGAGAATTCACAGGAACCGTTATTTTATACAAAACCAATAATTGCATTTTGTTTAGTTCGACGTATCTTTTTTAGGCAGCGGCAGCAGCACCTTCAGCACAAACCACTCCCCTTCCACGCTCATGGTGGTGGTCCCGCCGTATTTCCGGGCGGTATGCTGGATGCTCTTTACGCCGAAGCCATGGTTTGCCGCATCTCCCTTGGTACTCATGGGCAGGCCGTTGCTGAACTGGGGTGGCTCCGGACAGTAATTCTCCACCCGCAGCAGCAGGAACTGCTTCTGGGTATTCAGGGACAGGTGGATCATCCGTTTGCTCCTGTCCTGAATCTTCCTCTCACATTCGATGGCATTGTCCAGCGCATTGCCAAACAAAGTACAGATATCCATCACATCCATAAACCGCAGTTCCCGGCCATCTGCCACCACTGCCAGAGAAATACCGTGCTTCTGGCAGTACAGGCTTTTGCCGGTGAGCACTGTGTCCAGAACCGAATTGCCGGTCTTGTTCTGGGCTTCATAGCTGCGGATATCCTCCTCGATCTCATCCAGCCACTGATCCCGAACAGCAGGATTCTGCTCCGCCCGGAGGGCCGCAATCTGATGCTTCAGGTCATGGTACTTCCGGTTGATAAGCTCAATGGAATCCCTGCTCATGCGGTACTGGGCATACTGGTTTTCCAGAATGGTCTGCATGGCGTCCAGCTCCTTCTGGGCATACTGGTGGCGCCGCTGCTGATGGTAGGCAAAGAGCACCGCCACGCCTCCCAGATCTGCGAAGGTGCGGATATTCATGATCTCACCGGAATACTGGCCGCTGAACGGGGTGTCATGAAAATAAAAGCTGAGATTGCTGACGGCAAAAAAGCTGACGCCGATCACCGCCACGCTCATAAGTTCGCTGGCTGTCACCGGAGGCGTTGGGCCAGCCTTCTTTTCCAGCAGGAAAAAGAAGCCAAATACCGCAGCATACACCCCCAGCAGAAGACCATACCGCTGGCACAGCCCGGGGTCGTTCTCCGGCCACAAAAAGCAGTGGATCTGCCACTGCAAGGCCGCCGCGAACTCCGCCAAAAGGAAAGCCCGGATCGTCGTATAGGCGCCGGTTCGAATATCCAGATCGCACAGCAGCAGGATCAGCGCCAGGATCAGCAGTCCGGAAGCTGCCATACAGGGGATCCAGAGCCAGAGAACAATGTCGTCCGTCACCACCAGAAAGGCACACTGGATCAGAAGTCCGCAGATCCCGGTGATCCAGAACCGGCGGCCTTCCAGCTTTTTGGGGCTGCAGGCGATCATAATCATGCAGGCCAGCCACTGGGCAAGACCCGTATAGATCCGGGGAATATCCAGAACCACCGAACTCATACCATCACCCCGCCGATATACTCTGTCAATGCTTCCAGGAAGCTGTTCTTCCGGGCCCTGCTGATCAGCAGTTTCTCTCCTGCCACCAGAGCGCAGCCATCCGTGATACCATCCACATGGGCAAGGGAAACCAGATACCCCTTATTGCACCGGAAGAAGTGGAAGGGCAGCAGCTTCTCCTCCGCCGTCTTCATGGTGCCGGGCACGGTAAACACCCCGTCGGCAGTATGATACAGCAGATTATGTCCCTGGCTTTCCACATAGTAAATGGATTCGATCTCCAGCTTGCGGCCGCCGTTCTTGCAAGTCACCATCAGGTAATGTTTTCCCTGCCGGTCCAGACGCTGAATGGCCCGGCCCAGCCGCTGGGAGAACACAAAATAATTCACCGGCTTGAGGATGTAGTCCATAGCATCCACCTCATAGCCCCGGATGGCATACTGGACCATATTGGTAACGAACAGCAGCATCACCTGGGGATCTGTCTGCCGGACCCGTCTGGCAGTCTCCATACCGTCGATTCCGGGCATCACAATATCCAGCATAACGATGTCATACTGCCCCCGGAACTCTTTCAGAAATTCAATGCCGCTGCTGTAGCGTGTCAACTCGATCCTGTGGCCGGATTCTTCCATAAATCTGGCAGCATACTCCTGAAACTGCTCCGCCACCGCATTTTCATCTTCCACAATCGCTATGCGCATTTTCCCGCCTCCCGTGTATTCTTTCTGTCGGACTGGGCCCAATGGATGATCTCAGTATATCCAATCTTTTTTCCAAAAGCAAGATGTTCCCATGGTTTCCTCCCCATGCAAAAGATCCCCGGTTCCGAAGAACCGGGGATCTTGCTGTATTTCAGGATTTTCCCGCTGATGGATTAGTCCTTCAGGGCAGCCTGTGCGGCAGCCAGACGTGCGATGGGCACACGGAAGGGGGAGCAGGAAACGTAGTCCAGGCCGATCTTGTGGCAGAACTCAACGGACATGGGGTCGCCGCCGTGCTCGCCGCAGATGCCGTAGTGCAGCTCCTTACCGGAAGCCTTACCCTTGGAGACAGCCATCTCCATCAGCATGCCGACGCCGGTCTGGTCCAGCTTGGCAAAGGGATCGTTCTCATAGATCTTGGAATCGTAGTAGGCGTTCAGGAACTTGCCTGCGTCATCGCGGGAGAAGCCGAAGGTCATCTGGGTCAGGTCGTTGGTACCGAAGCAGAAGAAGTCAGCTTCCTGAGCGATCTGGTCAGCAGTCAGGCAGGCTCTGGGGATCTCCATCATGGTGCCGACTTCGTACTTCAGATCGATATCGGAAGCAGCGATCTCAGCGTCAGCGGTCTTAACGACAACGTCCTTGACGAACTTCAGTTCCTTGACTTCGCCGGTCAGGGGGATCATGATCTCGGGAACCAGGTTCCACTCGGGATGACGGCCCTTGACAGCCAGAGCTGCACGGATGACAGCCTTGGTCTGCATGGCAGCGATCTCAGGATAGGTGACAGCCAGACGGCAGCCACGGTGGCCCATCATGGGGTTGAACTCATGCAGGGAGGAGATGATGTCCTTGATCTGCTGAACGGTCTTGCCCTGAGTTGCGGCCAGAGCGGCAATGTCTTCCTCAGTGGTGGGAACGAACTCGTGCAGAGGGGGATCCAGGAAGCGGATGCAGACACGGTACTCTTCCATAGCCTCGTACAGGCCCTCGAAGTCAGCCTGCTGCATGGGCAGGATCTTCTCCAGAGCAGCTTCCCGCTCTTCCACGGTGTCAGCGCAGATCATCTCGCGGAAGGAACCGATACGGCCTTCCTCGAAGAACATGTGCTCGGTACGGCACAGGCCGATGCCTTCAGCGCCCAGGGAACGGGCCTTGATGGCGTCACGGGGGGAGTCGGCATTGGTGCGGACCTTCAGACGGCGGTACTGGTCAGCCCAAGCCATGATGCGGCCGAACTCGCCGGCGATTTCAGCTTCCTTGGTGGGGATGATGCCGTCGTAGATGCAGCCGGTGGAGCCATCCAGGGACAGGTAGTCGCCCTCGTGGTAGGTCTTGCCAGCCAGGACGAACTGCTTGTTCTCTTCGTCCATCTTGATCTCGGTGCAGCCGGAAACGCAGCAGGTGCCCATGCCGCGGGCAACGACAGCAGCGTGGGAGGTCATACCGCCGCGGACGGTCAGGATGCCCTGTGCAGCCATCATGCCTTCGATGTCTTCGGGAGAGGTCTCCAGACGAACCAGAACGACCTTCTCGCCGCGCTCTGCCCATGCCTTGGCATCTTCAGCGGTGAAGACGATCTTGCCGCAGGCAGCTCCGGGAGAAGCAGCCAGGGCCTTGCCCACAGGAGTTGCAGCCTTCAGGGCAGCAGCGTCGAACTGGGGATGCAGCAGGGTGTCCAGAGTACGGGGCTCGATCATGGCGACAGCCTTCTTCTCGTCGATCATGCCTTCGTCCACCAGGTCGCAGGCGATCTTCAGAGCAGCGGGAGCGGTACGCTTGCCGTTACGGGTCTGCAGCATATACAGCTTGCCGTTCTCAACGGTGAACTCCATATCCTGCATATCACGGTAGTGGTCTTCCAGGATAGCGCAGACATTGGTGAACTGAGCAAAAGCCTCGGGGAACTTCTCAGCCATCTCGGAGATGGGCATGGGAGTACGGACGCCGGCGACGACGTCTTCGCCCTGTGCGTTGGTCAGGAATTCGCCGAACAGCTTCTTCTCGCCGGTAGCGGGGTTACGGGTGAAAGCAACGCCGGTGCCGCAGTCATCGCCCATGTTGCCGAAGGCCATGGACTGAACGTTAACGGCAGTACCCCAGGAGTAGGGGATATCGTTCTCGCGGCGGTAAATGTTTGCACGGGGGTTGTCCCAGGAACGGAAAACGGCCTTGACAGCGCCCATCAGCTGCTCCTTGGGATCGGAGGGGAAGTCAGCACCGATCTTGTTGCGGTACTCAGCCTTGAACTGGTTGGCCAGTTCCTTCAGGTCCTCAGCGGTCAGGTCAACGTCCAGAGTGACGCCCTTCTTCTCCTTCATCTCATCGATGAGGACTTCGAAGTACTTCTTGCCCACTTCCATAACGACATCGGAGTACATCTGGATAAAGCGGCGGTAGCAGTCATAAGCCCAACGGGGGTTGCCGGACTTGGCAGCCAGAACCTCCACCACCTCTTCGTTTAGGCCCAGGTTCAGGATGGTATCCAT
>JAFQTF010000023.1 GCA_017409205.1 Oscillospiraceae bacterium
CACACAGTCCTCTGAGATGTATTTATGAAGCTCATCAAGCAGGTTTTCGGAGACAACCACTTCGTAAAAATATTTTATAATGTCTTTGTTGCTCATCGCACATCTCCTTCGTCAAATTCAAGTTTCTTTCACTGATATAATACTATCATAGTTTGGTTGAGTATACAAGAACAGTCACAACAGATGGCACTGTTGTGACTGTTAACTGTTTTATGCGTACCGCCGGTTTCCAAGGCGCCTTTTTCATTCTTCGATCTGCGCGGGAGCTTCATAATACACTTCCGCTTCACTGCGCTGGCGCGCCAGTTTCTTGAGTCTGCTGCCGCTTTCTGCATGTTGATGAAAACAGGATAGCAGATTCAGGGAGAATTCGCAAGGCTGCGGACTTGACATCCTTGCGCAAACTGGTATAATTAAGAAAATCTTAATTGAATCGGACAGTTCGTGACCATCCTGTCGGTAAACAAAACTAGGGATCCGATGGGCGCATTGCGCTCATTTTTTGTTGGGTGCAGTCACGTTCTGCGCCCATTTTTTGTGGAGGAACCCATGACAAAGCAATCCTACCGCATAGCCCACGCCGCCATCATTGCCGCGCTGTACGCTGTGCTGACCCATCTGCAGAATCTGCTTCTGCCCGGAAGTGCCACCTGGGCCATTCAGATGCGGTTCAGTGAAGCGCTGTGTATCCTGGCCTTTTTCACCCCTGCGGCGATTCCCGGTCTCAGCATCGGCTGTCTTCTGTTCAATCTGACCTTTTCCGCTGCCTTGCCCCTGGATTTTCTGGCAGGCACCCTGGCCACCTGGCTGGCAGCCAAGGGCATGTGGCTGAGCCGGAAACTGTGCATTTTCGGTCTTCCCCTGCCGGGGCTGCTGCTGCCTGCCCTGACCAATGCTGTTCTGGTGGGCTGGGAGCTGACTGTCTACATCGGCGGCGGATTCCTCCTCAATGCCCTGTATGTGGCGCTGGGTGAGCTGGCTGTGCTGCTGATCCCCGGTACGGCATTGTATCTGGCCATGAAGCACCGGAAGCTGGATGCCATTCTGTTCCGGAACTGATCCATATTCTTCCGGTTCCGCCAAATGCAGCCGCAGAATCACGCAGCCTGACGCAGATTCTGTTTCACCACATTGGCAATCCGGGCAATGAATTCGCCGTTGGTGGGTTTTCCCCGGCTGGCGGAAATGGTGTTTCCGAAGTATTTGTCCAGCACATCCAGATCGCCCCGGCTCCAGGTCACCTCGATCATGTGCCGGATGGCCCGCTCCACCCGGGCAGGGGTAGTATCAAATTCCGCTGCCAGCTGGGGATAGAGGCCGAAGGTAATATTGTTGATGTACAGCCGGTCTCCCATCACCAGCAAAATTGCCCGGATCACATAAGGATGGCCGGCCAGATGATCCGGAGAACCCAGCTCCAGCAGGATCCGCCGCACCTCCCGTTCCGGATCATTGCTGCCGGCCCGGTTGTGGCAAAGATAATTCCGGATCTCCCGGCGCAGCTGTTCCCGGTCCTCATCATTTTCCGCCACACACAGCCGCATCATAACATCCATTCGCTTTTCCAAATCTTTCATCGTCAATTCCTCCTGTTATAAATGATATCCAAGGTACACCGATACCACAGCAATAAAAACGCCGCCGTATACCGGCTCGATCAGGCAGCGGACAATCATGTACAGCAGCACACCGTCCCAGAGCAGCAGTACCGCCGCCATCTGCCATTGTCTTCTCCGCCGTCTGTTGGGATGGCGGTTTTTTTCTGCCAGGAACAGGCCCGGCCTTCTTTCATCTTCCATGGGCGCTCCTTTCCCATCCGGTTTATTGGACATATTCTCTGATACCATACTACCGGACAACCTGATGTTTCATTTATTTGGACTCTCCATCATTAAATCCAAGTAACTTGGAATGTGTTGCTATCATAATCCATAGTTATTGAATTGTCAACCCGAATTCTGTCGATTAATTTCAATAATCTTGGATTTTTCATCTTTACTTTTTCCGGATTCCGTGATAAAGTAAAGAAAACGATGGAGGTGCATCTTATGCCCGTTTTTTTTGGAGCAATAATCCGCAACGCCAGAAAGGCTCTGGGACTGACCCAGCGTCAGCTGGCTGAACTGCTCGGCGTTTCCAACACGTCCATCAGCAACTGGGAGAAGGATCTCAGCCGTCCGGATGCGGATATGATTCAGAAGCTTTGCGCTGCCCTTCAGCTGCAGCCCAATGATTTTTATGGTGCTGAACGGCACTATGCCGTCAGCGATGAGGATATCAAGTTTGCCCTCTTCGGCGGCGACGGGGAGATCACCGACGCCATGTACGATGAGGTGAAACGGTTCGCCGCCTTCCTGAAGCAGCGGGAGGCCGGGAAATAAGGAGTAACCAGACTGCCCCATGGAACTCAATGCACTCTATGATTTTGCAAAACAACAGAATATAGAGGTCATTCCCTTTCCCATGGAGGAAAACGGCTCCATGTCCGTTCTGACAGATGGAGGTTCCTGCGTCATCGGTCTGGACAGCAGCATCCGGGATGGCTCCGCACAGGAGCGGGTGCATCTGGGCCACGAACTGGGACACTGTGTCACCGGCAGCTTTTACAGCATCCACACCGCCATCGACTGCCGTCAGCGCCACGAAAACAGGGCGGACAAGTGGGCAATTCAGGCTCTGGTACCTGTGGAGGAGCTGGATGCCGCCATAGCCACAGGCTGCACCGAATTCTGGGAGCTGGCAGAACGGTTTGATGTTACTGAGGAATTTATCCGCAAAGCCGTCTGCTGGTATGTCCACGGAAATCTGGCTGCAGAAATTTACTTTTGACAATACCATCATCCATTCGGTTTTCCTGTTTCCGCGCCGGATTTCCGGGCAAACTATGACCGATGCTTTTCAAGGGAGTGAACAGACATGATCGATTTTGAGAGAATGACCCCCGACCGCAGGGAAGAATACAACCGGATCCTCTTCTCTTCCCCGGAGCGGGGCTGCGAATATTCCTTTGTCAATCTGTATCTCTGGGGCAAACAGAAGGCTGCCTTCCTGCATGACTGCACCGCCATTTTCTCCCATTTCCATGGCAAGAGCGTCTATCCTTATCCCATCGGCCATGGCGACAAAAAAGCCGTGCTCAACGCCATCCTCCAGGACGCCCGGGAACGGGGGATTCCCTGCCGCATCACCGGCATCACGCCACGGGACAAAGAGGAGCTGGAAACTCTGTTCCCCGGCGTATTCCTGCTTTGCCCAAACCGGGACAGCTTTGACTATGTTTACGACATCCATGATCTTGCCGATCTGCGGGGCAGGAAGTACCAGAGCCGGCGTAACCATTTCAACCGGTTCTGCACCAGTCATCCTGACCACCAGGTTTTCCCCATCACCGGAGATTGCCTGCCCCGGGTGAAGCAGTTTGCAGAAAGCTGGTATGCCCGCCGCAGAGAATCCAATCCCCAGGGGGACTATCTGCTGGAAAGTCTGGCTCTCTCCCGGGCCTGCAATCATTTTGACGAACTGGATATGGACGGCATCATCCTGACAGAAGGCGGAAAGATCCTTGCCATAGCAATGGCCTCCCGGCTGTCAGAGGATACCATGGATATTCATTTCGAAAAAGCCTTTGACGACGGCTCCGGCGTTTATGCCGCCATCAACTGCCTCTTTGCCCGGTATCTCCGGCTAAAGTATCCGGAGGTGAAATTCCTGAACCGGGAGGATGACATGGGACTGGAGGGGCTGCGCGTTGCAAAGCTTTCCTACCGCCCCCATCACATGGTGGAAAAATACTGGGCTTATGTACAGGAGGATATCCATGCTGACTGACCATCCCGCATCCCGACATATTCCGCAGCTGCGGCAGCTGTGGCAGGAAGCCTTCGGTGACAGCGATGCTTTTCTGGACAGCTTTTTCCGCACTGCTTTTTCCCCGGACCGGTGCCTGTGTATCTTTTCCGGAGACAGCCTTGCCGCCGCGCTGTACTGGATGGACTGCGCTCTGGAGGAACAGCGTCTTGCCTATATCTATGCCGTTGCCACCCGCCGCGATTTCCGGGGACGGGGCTTGTGCCGGATGCTGATGAACCGCACCCATGAACTGCTGGCCCGGAGAGGCTATGCCGGTGCGGTCCTGGTGCCCCAGCAGGAATCCCTGCGGCAGATGTACGCCGGCATGGATTACGCCTCCTTTGGCGGGCTCACAGTATTCCGGTGCTCTGCCGAAGCTCCTGCAGTGACTCTTCGGTCTGTGGGGCCGGAAGCGTTTGCAGCCCTGCGGCGCAGACTGCTTCCTCCCGACTCCGTGCTGCAGGAAGGCCACAGCCTTGCCTTTCTGTCAGAGCAGCTGCAGTTCTATTCCGGGGCAGACTGGCTTCTGGCGGGCTACTGTGAAAAAGGGATCCTCCATGCTGTCGAACTGCTGGGAAACACCGCTTCCTCTGCCGGTATCGTGGCTGCTCTGGGCTGCACCGGAGGCATCTTCCGTACCCCCGGAACAGAAAAACCCTTTGCCATGTTCCGGCCATTACGGGAAAATGCAGCAATCCCTCAATATTTTGGCTTTGCTTTTGACTGACCTGCAGATTTTTCTGCAGGTTTTTTCGTTTATTTTCCACCGCCCATTGACATTTGTTTTTTGGAGATGTATAATTATGCCGATTTTCGTATCTTTGGAGGCATTTATATGCAAAGAGAACACTTAGGAAGCCGCTTAGGCTTCATCCTGCTAAGCGCCGGCTGCGCCATCGGCATCGGCAATGTCTGGAAATTCCCCTATGTCACCGGTCAGAACGGCGGCGCTATCTTCGTTCTGGTCTATATCGCCTGTCTGATCCTGCTGGGTCTGCCCGTTATGATCATGGAATTCTCCATGGGCCGCGGCTCCCAGAAGAGCCCTGTGAAAATGTATCAGGAGCTGGAGCCCAAGGGCAGCAAATGGCACATTCACGGTTATGTTGCCATGGCAGGCAATGTGATCCTGCTGATGTGCTACTGCACCATCGCCGGCTGGATGCTGCAGTACTTCGTTGACACCGCCACCGGTAAATTCGTTGGTCTGGACGCCGCAGCCATCAGCGAAATGTTCGGCGCCATGACCCAGAATACCGGTGCCATGGCAATCTACACCATTGCAACCGTGGCGCTTGCCACCATCGTCTGCTCCTTCAGTCTGCAGGGCGGTCTGGAGCGGGTCACCAAGTGGATGATGCTGGCTCTGCTGAGCATCATGATCGTTCTGGCCATCAACAGCTGCCTGCTGCCCGGCGCAGCTGAAGGTCTGGCCTTCTACCTGAAGCCCAATCCTGCTGCTGTGTCTGAGATCGGCCTCGGCAATGTCATTGTGGCCGCCATGAACCAGTCCTTCTTCTCCCTGTCTCTGGGCATCGGCTCCATGGCCATCTTCGGCAGCTATCTGAAGAAAGACCGCACCCTGGGCGGCGAGGCTGTCAACGTGATCTGTCTGGATACCTTCGTGGCCCTGACCGCCGGTCTGATTATCTTCCCCGCCTGCTCCGCCTTCGGTGTGGAAGCCTCTGCCGGTCCTCCCCTGATCTTCATCACCCTGCCCAATATTTTCAACAATATGGCCGGCGGCCGGATCTGGGGCAGCCTGTTCTTCATCTTCATGGGCTTTGCCGCATTGTCCACCGTGTTCGCTGTGTTTGAAAACATTGTTGCCTGTGTCCGTGACCTCACCGGCTGGGACCGCAAAAAGGCCAGCCTGATCTGCGGCCTGAGCCAGATGGTTCTGTGCATGCCTTGTGTCCTGGGTTTCACCGTGCTGAGCAACATTCAGATCCTTGGCCTGAGCATCATGGATTTTGAGGATTTTGTTGTCAGCAGCATCCTGCTGCCTGTGGGCAGCCTGATGTTCGCCCTGTTCTGCGTCTGCCGCTACGGCTGGGGCTGGAAGAATTTTGTGGCAGAGGCCAACGAAGGCCGCGGTCTGAAAGTCTCCTCCCGCAAGTGGCTGCGGCTGTATATGACCTGGGTGGTGCCCGCCATCATTATCTTCCTTTTTGTTTACGGTCTTTATAATTTCTTTAAGTAAATATGTATATAATCGCCCTGAAAATTTACCATTTTCAGGGCGATTTTCGTACCCCTGTCAAGATTCACATGGAAAGGTTTCAAAAATCAGAATAAATTGTAAACTTGCGAATTGACTATTTCTTAGGAAATGTTATAATTATTTTGTAATTTCAAAAGCACCCTTATGACTGACGGATCAGTGGAGCACCACACGGAGTAAGGGCAAAAACCTGCCGACCGTCTGGGCACGCTTATCCCGAAGAGGGACAAGTGCGCCCTTTTTGTTTTTCATTTTTTGGGAGGTAACCTATGAAAAAAGTTGGAATCGTCATGGGCAGCGACAGCGATCTTCCGATCCTGCGCAAGACCATGGATACCCTGGCAGCTCTGGATATTCCCTTTGAGTGCCATGTTTATTCCGCCCACCGCACCCCCGAGGAAGCCCGGGACTTCGCGCTGAATGCCCGCCACAACGGTTTCGGCGTCATCATCGCCGCTGCCGGTATGGCCGCCCATCTGGCCGGCGCCATTGCCGCCAATACCACCCTGCCTGTCATTGGCATCCCCTGCAAGGGTCCCTGCTTCGATGGTATGGACGCACTGCTGTCCACCGTAATGATGCCCTCCGGCATCCCCGTGGCCACCGTAGCTGTCAACGGCGGTGTCAATGCTGCTCTGCTGGCTGCCCAGATCATTGCCGTTTCCGATGACGCACTGGCCGCCCGTCTGGACGCCAAGCGTGCATCCGATGCCGCCAAGGTTCTGGAAAAGGACGCTGCCCTGCAGGCAGAGCTGAACAAGTAATCCTCATTTTAAATATCCATTTATTTACCACATATACACCATTCATTTCAGAAAGAGGTACATTACTATGGAAAATCTCAAGCTGCTGTACACCGGTAAGACCAAGAATGTTTATGAACTGCCCAACGGCAACTGCCTGCTGCTGTTCAAGGATGACTGCACCGGCAAGGACGGCGTCTTTGATCCCGGCGAAAATTCCGTTGGCCTGACCATTGAGGGCGTGGGCGATGTGAACCTGCGCATGAGCATTTACTACTTCGAAAAGATCAACGCTTCCGGCATCCGTACTCACTTCGTTTCCGCTAACCTGGACAATACCACCATGGAAGTTCTGCCTGCCAAGGTCTTCGGCAAGGGTCTGGAAGTTATCTGCCGCCGCAAGGCTGTGGGTTCCTTCTTCCGCCGCTACAACGACTACTGCACCGAGGGTCAGGATCTGCCCTACTACGTAGAGACCACCTTCAAGAACGACGCTCTGGGCGATCCTCTGGTCACCAAGGACGGTCTGGTGGATCTGGGTGTCATGACCGCCGAGCAGTACGATTCCCTGAAGGCTCAGACCCAGGCCATCACCAAGATCGTCG
>JAFQTF010000024.1 GCA_017409205.1 Oscillospiraceae bacterium
CAAGGTTCTGCTGATGGACGAGCCTCTGTCCAACCTGGACGCCAAGCTGCGTAACCAGATGAGAGCAGAGATCATCAAGCTGCGTCAGCGTATCAATACCACCTTCATTTACGTTACCCACGACCAGACCGAGGCTATGACCCTGGGCGACCGCATCGTCATCATGAAGGACGGCGAAGTGCAGCAGATCGGCACTCCCCAGCAGGTCTTCAACCATCCTCACAACCTGTTCGTTGCAACCTTCATCGGCACTCCTCAGATGAACCTGTTCGAGAACGCCAAGCTGGTCAAGGAAAACGGCAAGTACGCTGTGAAGCTGGACAACCTGACCGTCGAGCTGTCTGCTGAGAAGCAGGAGAAGCTGGCAAAGAACAATGTTGCCGAGCAGGATATCGTCCTGGGCGTCCGTCCCGAGCATATCACTCTGGAAGGCACCGGCATCGCCGGCACTGTGGACGTTTCCGAGCTGATGGGTTCCTCCGTGCACCTGCACGTGACCTCCATGGGCCGCGATGTTGTCATGGTTGTTTCCACCATGAACATGACCGCTGCTGAGGTCAACGCTCTGTCCCACGGCAACACCATCAACTACAACTTCCCCGGCCATGTCTGCCATGTCTTCTCCAAGGAGACCGGCCTGAACCTGGAGGCCTAATTCCAATTATAAACAGCCCTGTCGAAAGACAGGGCTGTTTTTCTTTTTAAATTTCTGGTTAGAATGATGAGACTGACACCGCCTGAATCGATTTCCTTTATGTATAATTCCAAATTTGCTCTGCAAGTTGGAAAATCCAGGCGAATCCTGCCGATTTTCCTTGACAAAAATGGAAAAAAGTATTAATCTATTACAGTGTCGCGGAGTGAATATGGAAACGTTCTCTTGTAAAAAGACTCCCGCACCGGCCAAAAACGATGCTGTTTGGGCATCGTGCGGCCCCTGAATCAGAGGAGAATAAAAGATGCGCAGCAGCGGTATTTTGATGCATATTACCAGCCTGCCGGGCCCTTATGGTGTTGGCACCATGGGCAGACAGGCCTTTGAATTTGTGGATTTTCTGAAGGATGCAGGGCAGCGCCTGTGGCAGATCCTTCCCCTGTCCCCCACTGGCTACGGGGATTCTCCCTATCAGTCCTGTTCCGCCTTTGCGGGCAACCATTATCTGATCGATCTGGATGCTCTGGTGGAGGAGGGACTTCTGAAAAAAGAGGAACTCACTGCTATCCGCTGGTACCGGAAAGAGGAAAAAGCAGATTTCGGCCTCCTGTACAACAGCCGGCTGAAGGTCCTGCGTCTGGCATACAGCCGTTTTTCCGGCAGCAGTGCATTTGATGCTTTTTGCGGCGAGAATGCGGCGTGGCTCCCTGACTTTGCCTTGTTTATGGCACTGAAGGAGCGATGCAACGGCAAGCCCTGGTACGACTGGGATGCCGACCTGAAGCACCGCGAACCTGAGGCTATGGAAACCGCCCGGCAGGATCTGGCGGAGGAGATCCGGTTCTACAGCTATGTGCAGTATTTGTTCTTTCAGCAGTGGAATAGACTCCATGCCTATGCCAATGAAAACGGTATTCAGATCATTGGCGACGTTCCGATTTATGTCCCTCTGGACAGCGTGGAGGTCTGGAGCAGTCCGGAGCTGTTTCAGCTGGACGAAAATCTGAACCCTGTTGCGGTGGCTGGATGCCCCCCGGATGGATTTACCGAGGATGGCCAGCTCTGGGGCAATCCCCTGTACCGCTGGGATCTCCATGAGGCCCAGGGCTACAGCTGGTGGCTGAACCGGCTGCGCTGCGCCGGAACAATGTATGATGTGATCCGGCTGGATCATTTCCGGGGCTTTGAGGCCTACTGGTCTGTGCCCTACGGCGACACCACCGCCCGAAACGGCAAATGGGTGAAGGGCCCTGCCATGTCCTTTGTCCGGGCACTGAAGGAGGAGCTGGCAGAGCTGCCTCTGATTGCCGAGGATCTGGGCTTCCTGACTCAGGATGTGCTGGATCTGAGGGATGCCGGCGGCTGGCCCGGCATGAAGGTGCTGCAGTTTGCCTTTGACCCCAAGGAACCTTCCAACTACCTGCCTCATACCTATATTCAGAACACTGTCTGCTACACCGGCACCCATGACAATATGACCATGCGCCAGTGGTTTGAGACAGCCAGCAGGGAAGAGGTGGACTTCGCCGCCGCCTACATGCACCTGAGCAAAAAAGAGGGGTATGTCTGGGGTGCGATCCGCACAGCCATGGCTTCCGTGTCCGATGTCTGCATCATCCAGATGCAGGACTACCTGAACCTGGGCGGCAAAGCCCGGATGAATTTTCCCGGAACCCTGTCCGACTGTAACTGGACATGGCGGGTCAAAGATGGTATAATCACCAAAGAGCTGGCTGAAAAGATCCGGGAGCTGACCTCCCTGTATGCCAGAATATAAAAACAAAGCAACTAATGGCGGCGTATGACCGCTTTTGAGATTGGAGAGCAAAGCAAATGAATTATGATTGTCAGAACATCCTGAAGTGGACTGAGGCGCAGCTGAAGTACACCTATGACGTGACTCTGCAGGAAGCTACTCCCCAGGAGCTGCATGAAGCTCTGGGCGTGGCAGTTATGATGGCCATTTCCGACAACTGGAGCCAGTCCAAGAAGGCCCGTATGCAGGAACGTAAGGCATACTATATCTCTGCCGAATACCTGATCGGCCGTCTGGTCTATTCCAACATGTTCAATCTGGGTATCCTGGATGAAATGAAGAAGCTGTTCGCAGAGCAGGGCGTTGACCTGGCTGTGCTGGAGGACATCGAGGACGATGCCCTGGGCAACGGCGGTCTGGGCCGTCTGGCTGCCTGCTTCCTGGACAGCGCCGCATCTACCGACATCCCCCTGTCCGGCTACGGCCTGCGTTACAAGTTCGGCCTGTTTAAGCAGAAGTTTGACGAGAAGGGCAACCAGGTGGAAAATGCCGACGACTGGACCAAGTTCGGCGATCCCTGGTCCTACCGCCGCTACAACCACACCGTTAAGATCCAGTTCCCCGAGCACACCGTGCTGGCTGTTCCCTATGATGTTCCCGTCATCGGCTACGGCACCAAAAACATCGGTACCCTGCGTCTGTGGCAGTGCGAGGCCGAATCCGAGCTGGACTTCAATGCCTTCAACAACCAGCAGTATCTGCGGGCACTGGAAAACAAGAACAAGGCTGAGGACATCACCCGTGTTCTGTACCCCAATGACTCCACCTGGGACGGCAAGCGTCTGCGCATCAAGCAGCAGTACGTTCTGTCCTCTGCTTCTCTGCAGGATATGCTGCGGGCCTACAAGCTGGCTCATGGCTCCACCAAGGAAGACCTGCGCCGTCTCCCCGAGTTCGTGGCCATTCAGCTGAATGATACCCATCCTGCCATGTCCATCCCCGAGCTGATCCGCCTGCTGATGCTGGAAGGCTTCACCTTTGAGGAAGGCTTTGAGATCGCCCAGCGTACCTTCTCCTACACCAACCACACCGTCATGGGTGAGGCTCTGGAGAAGTGGCCCCAGGAGCTGCTGCGCTCTGTCGTGCCTGAGATCGAGCACATTATCTGCCTGATCGACTACAAGCTGCGTCATGATCCCAGCCTGAACCACAACTCCAACAACTTCATCATCAACCACAACATCGTCCACATGGCCAACCTGTCCATTTATGTGGGCAGCTATGTCAACGGCGTTGCTGAGATCCATTCCCAGATCCTGAAGGATGACTGCTTCAAGAACTGGTATGAGGCTTATCCCAACCGCTTCCAGAACAAGACCAACGGCATCACTCCCCGCCGCTGGATCGGCCTGTGCAACCCCGAACTGACCGACCTGATCCGCGAGAAGGTGGGCGGTGACTTCCTGAAGGACCTGTCCCTGATCAGCGGCATGAAGGATCACATGGACGATGCAACCGTTGCTCAGTTCAATGCCATCAAGCGGATCAAGAAGGAGCAGCTGTGCGCTGTGGTCGCCAAGCAGGAAGGTGTTCAGCTGAACCCCGACTTCATTTTCGATGTTCAGGTCAAGCGTCTGCATGAGTACAAGCGCCAGCTGATGAACATTCTGGCTGTTGTGGATATCTACTTCCGCCTGAAGGAGGGCCGTCTGCCCAACTTCCAGCCCACTGTTTACCTGTTCGGTGCCAAATCCGCTCCCGGCTATGCCCGTGCAAAGGCCATCATTCGCTACATCAACCGTGTGGCCAGAATGATCAACAATGACCTGTCTGTGGCCGACAAGCTGAAGGTGGTCTTCGTTCAGAACTATAACTGCTCCTATGCTGAGCACATCATGCCCGCCGCCGATATCTCCGAGCAGATCTCTCCTGCCGGCACTGAGGCTTCCGGCACCGGCAACATGAAGCTGATGCTGAACGGCGCTGTGACCCTGGGCACTCTGGACGGCGCTAACGTGGAGATCGCACAGGAGGCCGGTATCGAAAACGAGTATATCTTCGGTCATACCGTTCCCCAGATCAACGCAATGAAGAATACCTACAACCCCCGCGACATCTACAACGCCAACCCCGACCTGCGCCGTGCACTGGATACGCTGGTCAATGGCACTGTGGAAACCGATACCGATCTGCATGCCCTGTACCGCAGCCTGCTGGACGATGTCAACGGCGAAAAGCCCGACCGTTACTTCATTCTGGCTGACTACGCATCCTATGTCGATGCCAAGCTGAAGGTCAACCAGGACTATGCTGGCCGTATGGCCTTCGGCCGCAAGTGCCTGATGAACGTGGCTTCCGCTGCCAAGTTCTCTTCCGACCGTACCATCCGTCAGTATGCTGATGAGATCTGGCACATCAATCCCATCAAGTTCTAATTTCATCTGCAAAAGCCGCCTTCGCATGAAGGCGGCTTTTTCTGTTCAGAAGGAATGATAAAACTTCGTTTCCGGGAAGATACACCGTTCGCAGGAATGGCGGTCCCCGGGAAACGTTGAAATTTGCCGGAAAAAGGATTTCTTGCGGCAGAATCCTGTATCGGGGTGTTTAGACAAAATTAACAAAATCAAATCTTGTAAAATGAAGCGCGTTGTTATATATTAATAACAGAGGGATATTTTTATCCAATTCCGGAGGTGACAATATATGAAGATACAATTTCTGGGCGCGACCCACGAAGTAACTGGCTCCTGTACGCTGCTGGAAGTAGGCGGACGCTACTATCTGGTGGACTGCGGCATGGAACAGGGTGTGGATGTATTCCAGAATATGCCGCTGCCAGTGGCTCCCGGCGAGATTGAGGCGGTGTTCCTGACTCATGCCCATATCGACCATTCCGGTATGCTGCCCAAACTCTATAAGGATGGCTTCAAGGGGCAGATCTACGCCACCGAAGCCACCTGCAATCTCTGCGATATCATGCTGCGGGACTCTGCCCACATTCAGGAGTCGGAAGCCCAGTGGCGCAGCCGGAAGGCAGAGCGTGCCGGTGAACCGGCAGTGGAGCCCAGCTATACGGTACAGGATGCCATTGGCACCATCAAACTGTTTCGGCCCTGCCGATATTTGGAACCCATTCAGATTGCCGAGGGCATTGTGATCCGGATGAACGACATTGGCCATCTGCTGGGCAGTGCGGCCATTGAACTGTGGCTGACGGAGGGCGAGGTCACGAAAAAGATCGTTTTCAGCGGCGACGTGGGCAACACCGATCAGCCCCTGCTGAACGACCCCAAGCCGGTGGAGGAAGCGGAGTATCTGGTTATCGAGTCCACCTACGGCGACCGGTATCATGACAAGGAGCGGCTCTGGCCGGTGGAGGAGCTGGCAGACTGCATTCAGCGGGCCTTTGACCGGGGCGGCAATCTGGTGATCCCCTCCTTTGCTGTGGGCAGAACCCAGGAAATGCTGTATCTGATCCGGGAGATCAAGCAGAAGGGTCTGGTGAAGGGTCACTATAACTTCCCGGTATATGTGGACTCTCCTCTGGCAGTGGAGGCCACGGGCATCTTCCTGCAAAGTCATGAAAGCAACTTTGATGAGGAGACTCTGGCTGTGCTGCGGCAGGGTGTGAATCCCATCTGGTCTCAGGGCGTGACACTGTCCGTCACAGCAGAGGAATCCAAGCTTATCAACATGAATCCGGAGCCTAAGGTGATCCTCTCTGCCAGCGGTATGTGCGAAGCGGGCCGTATCCGCCACCATCTGAAGCACAATCTGTGGCGCAGCGAAAGCATCATCCTCTTTGTGGGCTATCAGGCAGAGGGTTCTCTGGGCCGGAAGCTGCAGGAGGGAGCAAAGTCCGTGAAACTCTTCGGCGAAGAGATTGCTGTCAATGCGGAGATTGCCACCCTGAAGGGCACCTCCGGTCATGCCGACAAGGATGGCCTGCTGAACTGGCTGGCCGGATTCCGGGAAAAGCCCAGAACCGTGTTTGTCAACCATGGCGATGATGACAGCGTCAAGGCGTTCCAGCAGACGCTGAAGGATATGGGCTACAATGCCGAAGCGCCGTACAGCGGCACGGAATACGATCTGCTGACAGGCAAGATGACGGTCTATACCGATGGAAAACCCATCGACCGGGTCCAGGTGTTCAAGGGGACCCAGCGGGCTAAGCAGGTTTACGAAGAACTGCTGGCAGCAGCAGAAGATCTGCTGCGTCTGGTGCGTTCCCGCCGCGGCATGACCAACAAGGACAATGCGAAGCTGACAAGCCAGATCCGCAGCCTTATCGAAAAATGGCGTTAACAGGGAACTCCCTGTGGACATACCGCATGGTCGATATGACGGTAAATGATCGTTTATCCAACACAACGGTTGCATGCCCTTTTCTTGCAGAGGCGGATTATCATAGTAAGTGCAACACCTTGAAGACAATAAAATAGCAACTCATTTGGGAACCTGCTATACTGGTAAGTGACCAAACAAACCTAAGACAGGAGGTATCCCTCGTGAGTTGCTATAGTCATCTTACCATAGA
>JAFQTF010000025.1 GCA_017409205.1 Oscillospiraceae bacterium
GGATGAAGCGGCGGTAGCAGTCGTAAGCCCAGCGGGGGTTGCCGGACTTGGTGGCCAGAACTTCCACAACGTCCTCGTTCAGACCCAGGTTCAGGATGGTGTCCATCATGCCAGGCATGGAGGCGCGGGCGCCGGAACGGACGGAGACCAGCAGGGGGTTCTCCTTGTCACCGAACTTCTTGCCGGTGATGGCTTCCAGCTTTTCAACATATTCCATGATCTCAGCCTGAATATCATCGTTGATCTTCCGGCCATCTTCATAGTACTTGGTGCAGGCCTCGGTGGTGATGGTGAAGCCCTGAGGGACAGGCAGGCCGATGTTGGTCATTTCGGCCAGGTTGGCGCCCTTGCCGCCCAGCAGCTCACGCATTTTGCCGTTGCCTTCGGTAAACAGGTAAACGTACTTGTGAGACATATAATACCCCTTTCAATCTTTGCAGGTGAGTCATTTTCACCTGATAATTTACATTTTTGGATTCTTTACAAGAATGCCCATACAGTATACCATGGTGTTTTGAAATTTGCAAACATTTTTCTTGATATTTTTCCAATTTTTTCAGGATAATAAACGATTTCGGCTGTCTATTCCCAAGTATCCGAAAATGCGTCCGCAAAGACTTCCCATCGGCTGCGCTCTGCTTCCGGTTTTGCAGCAAAAAGACGGCGGAGCCTTCGCTCCGCCGTCAGGGGGAATCACTTTTGTTCTCTGATCAGCATGGGGGTAAACATGGGGTGGCCGAACTTGGTCACGAACCGCTGGCATTTGATGAGGAATGCGTAGTAGACGTTATACCCACAGCCGAACATGGTCTCGGTATTGGCCATACCCTTGGCAATGATCACATCCGCCGCCTTCAGGGCTTCCTCCGCCTCCGGACTCAGCTGATCCAGCTGCGTACCTGCCACCCGGTTTCCGTTATCGATCACCGGGAAGGGGATGCCCACGGCAGCCGCATCCTCCCGGGTGGCATCGTTCTGGGTAACCGCGCCCCGGACACAGAAGGTGATGGCGAGATCGGGATACCGCTTCCCAATCTCCTCGGCAAAGAGCCGGTCAAAGCCGATCTCACCGGCATTGTCCGTCAGGTACAGCAGGCGGCTTCCCGTCTCCAGATCCCGGCACAGTGCCTCATAATTCGCCCGGTCCAGCTCCATTTCCAGCGCATCATCCAGCATCTGCTCCAGCTTGTCAAAGCTGACCTGCCCCTGCAGGGCGCCAAAATCCAGATAATTGCCCAGTATGGAAAACTGCAGTCCGGCAAACACCGGGTCGGGCGCCCCATGGATCTTCTGCCGGATCTGATCCAGCCGCTCCAATACGAACCGGTTGGAGTCCAGTTTTTCCTGCCGGAACCGGTCGATAGGCAGACCGTACATCTCATGGAGCAGGTCGGCCACCGCCGGACTGAACCAGGGGGAGGAGACACCCTCCGGGGCATCGATATACAGCTGCATCAGCCGTTTGGCAAAGGCCATGGCCTGCTCCTCGGTGCCCAGAGGACGAACAAGCTCCAGATTCCGCTTCAGATAACACTGCAGGCAGCAGGTATCAACGGCAATGCTCATTTCACTTTCAGCTTTACAACGACCTTGACGAAGTCATTGGGAACATCCAGGTGACGGCCGGGCATGTGGGCATCCTCGGGGAAAGCCACATAGCAGACGCCCTCGTTGATGGTCATGTACTCGAACTTGCCGGAGTACTTGCCCACGTCCTTGGTCTCGTTGAACTCACCCACCAGCTCGCAGTCAGCCAGGTCAGCCCAGCCCATGACTTCCTTGCCCTTGACGATATACTGGATATCCAGATAATTGCGGTGAGCCTCAGCCACATCGGGAGCCTTGGTGCCCTGCACGGCAATGAAGAAACGGTTGCCGTTGGACAGAGGATAGTTCTTCTTGTCCTCGTACTCGGTCAGGGCGTTGACGGCATCGAAAGCCTCGTCAATGCCGGGCAGCAGAGAAGCATACTTCTTGATATCTTTCCAGGGACATACGATCATAGTGATTACTTCCTTTCTAAAATACAGGCAGCGCCTGAAAAATGACGTATTTTGGGGGCCCGACAAGCTTTTACAGCTTCAGCAATTGTGCAAAGGAATCCACCTTGGCAGCATATCCTGCCGGGACACCGAAGCCATAGGTGCACCAGATGAACGGCACCTCTGCCTCCAAAGTTGCCTCGTAGTCGCCCTGGGTATCTCCCACATAGGCGCAGGCACCAATATTGTATTTCTCCATCAGGGTGCGGATGGTCTTTCCCTTGCTGGTGCCGGTATCGCCAAAGCACAGGTGGCCCTCGATATATTCCGTCAGTCCCAGCTTTTCCATGCACAGTTCGGGATAGCCCTGCTGGCTGTTGCTGACAATGAAGAGTCGGTACTGTTTCGCCAGCTCCGCCACGGTTTCCCGGATGCCGGGATAGCCGATCCGACAGGGATTCTCTTCCAGATACCGGTTCTCTGTGGCCATGCACCGTTCCATCAGCGCATAACGGTCATTTTCGGGAATGGAGGCCAGGATGGCATCGGCGATCTCCGTCATGACCTTGCCGAAAAGGGGCTTTAAATCCTCAGCGGTAACACACAGGTGGTCCAGTCCCTCGGCCTTCAGCTGGATATTGTAGCCTTCGGCCACCAGCGCCCGGGAATCCCACAGTGTTCCGTCAATGTCGAAAATCAGGCTCTCGTATTTCATGCTTCCTCCAGATGCCGGCGGATCCGGCCCACGATCATATCCAGCGCCACATAATTCCGTCCGCCTTCCGGCACGATGATGTCGGCAAACTTTTTGCTGGGTTCCACATACTTTTCGTGCATGGGCTTGACGGTATTCTGGTACTGATCCAGCACGCTTTCCAGCGTGCGGCCCCGCTCCCGAACGTCCCGCAGGATCCGGCGGCCCAGACGGATATCTGCATCGGTATCCACAAAGACCTTGATATCCATCAGGTCCCGCAGCTCCCTGTTCTCGAAAATCAGGATGCCTTCTACGATAATCACCTTCTCCGGAGTGATGCGGATGGTATCATCGGAGCGGTTATGGACAGTAAAATCATACACCGGGCAATCGATGGCTTCGCCATGGCGCAGAATATCCAGATGTTTTGCCATCAGGTCTGTCTCCAGTGCAGCAGGTTCATCGTAATTCAGCAGGCATCTCTGCTCATAAGTCAGATCATCATGACGCTTGTAGTAATTGTCATGGCTCAGCACCGTGACCACATCGGAAAACTCTGTGATCAGGTTGTTCATCAGGGTGGTCTTGCCGCTGCCGGTGCCGCCGGCGATGCCGATTACCAGGATTTTTTTCTCCATCTCTCTACCTCTCATTCAGAAGATCATACGCCCGCCGGATCAGCTCCGGATCGTTTTTGCTGTTTTCCAGGATCAGTTCTCCCCTGCCCTCTTCCAGCAGGTCTGCATTCCGCAGCCGCCGCCGGGTCTCCCGGGCGGTGCCATCGCCTCCGTCCAGCAGCACCACCCCATCTCCCAGCACACGGGAAATGGCCTTTGCTGCCAGGGGATAATGGGTGCAGCCCAGCACCACCGCATCCAGCTTCCCGATATGGGGAGCCAGCAGCTGCCGCAGCAGGACATCCATCTCCGGGCTGTCCAGTTTTCCCGCCTCCACCAGCTGCACAAGTCCCGGCATGGGGATCTTGCAGATGGTGCAGTTTTCGTCAAAGCGGTGCAGCAGGGTATCAAATTTCTCCTCCCGCAGTGTTACCTCCGTAGCCATAACGCCGATGCGGCCTCCGGGATAATGGTCCGCTGCCACCTTCAGAGCCGGCTCGATGCCGATAACGATCAGCTCAGGATACTTCTCCCGCAGCTCCCTCACCGCCGCAGCCGTAGCCGTATTGCAGGCAAGCACCAGCGCCTTCAGTGGTTTCTCCCCCAGCAGTCTTTCCGCTGCCGCCAGGGTCAGATCGCGGACCTCCT
Source organism: Oscillospiraceae bacterium (assembly GCA_017409205.1). Taxonomy (GTDB): domain Bacteria; phylum Bacillota; class Clostridia; order Oscillospirales; family Oscillospiraceae; genus Faecousia. The sequence goes on from JAFQTF010000025.1 coordinate 3,945, forward strand.
CCGTTGACCGTGAGCCATAGGGGGCATTGGCGCTGTCACCGAAATACAGATACCGTTCTCCGGGCATCAGCCGCAGCAGATGCCGCAGCACACTGATGCCACCAAGACCGGAATCAAACACCGCAATATAGTCCCTTTTGCCGCTCATGCCCTCACCTGCCGAACTTCATGATGCTGTAAATGATCGTTTAGCTTACGAAGGTTCTGCCTGTACTTTTCTTGCTCCTGCAAGAAAAGTACCAAAAGAAGCAGGCACAATGGGTCCTGTAAGTCGCGCTCCCGCGCGCCCCAGCCGTCCCCTTGTGAATCCCCCGGCCGCAACGCCGTAGGCGCCGGAGCACCTTAACTCAGATCCTGATTTGGGCGAAATATTCCGATTTCTGCCCAAATGGGGTGGTGCTGAGAACGGATGGGCGGAAATCGGTACATTCCCGCCTCCGTGTTAAAACCTGCCGGCCTGACAGCACAGGAGGGGGCTTCTTAAGGGGGACGGCTTATTGAAAAGTCCCCCTTAGGACGACTTCTTTGGTTACTTTCTTGTTCGGTGACAAGAAAGTAACATATCCTTGCTAAGATAAACGATCATTTATCTTTTTTATATCTTATCAAAAATCTGCGCGGGTTGCAATGCTCCGTTGACTTTTTCCTCCGGATTTGATATGGTGGAATCAACAAAAAATCATGGGAGGAATCTGTATGAACCGCTATCTGTTTGTTATTGATTACCAGAACGACTTCGTTGACGGAGCTTTGGGCTTCCCCGGTGCGGAAAAACTGGACGGCCCCATCGCAGAGAAGATCCGCGCCTACGGCAAGGGCCATGTTCTCTTCACCCGGGACACGCATTTTGAAAACTACCTCTCCACCCGGGAAGGAAAGAACCTTCCGGTCCGGCACTGCATCAAGGATACCCAGGGCTGGCAGGTATACGGCGAGACCGCCAAGGCACTTCGTGAGGTGGAAGCAAAGGCCATCGACAAGCTGGTGTTCGGCATGGATGTGACGGATCCCGCCACTGCCGCCGTGCTTCCGGAGTCCGCCGCGGAGATCGAGCTGGTGGGTCTGGTCAGCAATATCTGTGTGGTAAGCAACGCCGTGGTCCTGCAGAGCAAATACCCCGAGGCCACCATCATCGTGGATGCCGCCTGTACCGATTCCTTTGACAAAGCCCTTCACGAAAAGGTGCTGGATGTGCTGTCCGGCTTCCAGGTGAAGGTCATTAACCGGTAACCAAAATGAGCCTGCTGAAGCGTTCAGCAGGCTCATTTTATGTATTGCTGCACTGATAAATGATCGTTTATGCGGGCAGTGCATAAATCATTGTGCAATTGTCACTGGCAATCGATATATTGGGATTCGCTGCAAAGAGCACCGCCGCTGACAATTCGAGACTTTGGTGCAGTACTCATCCTACGTCCTTTCGCTCGCCCGATTCGGCAAAACTCAAAAAACGGTGGATTATTTATGTCGTTTCGTATCGGGCTGACCACCCATTGGTGCTGGATGACGGGTGCAGTTCAGGCCCGAAAAACCTGCAGGGGTTCCCCTGCTTACAGCATCACCATCAGCAGCGTCACGATGATGACGATAGAGATCACGATGGCCACGGAATTGATGGCACTGGACAGACCCACATCCTCCTTCAGTTCAGCGGTAAATACAGGAATGGCAGAGCCAATGGGGCTGAAGGCCAGAATCACCAGTGTCTGCCGCACCTCCAGATCAAAGGGCAGCAGGAAATAATAGCAGGCTGCCAGAATGGCGGCAATGCCGAACCGGACGGACAGGATCCGCACCATGGCGCCGAGCTTGCTTCTGTCGCCGGACAGCTTGAAACCCACGCCGATCATCAGCATGGCAAGGAAGGCATTGGCATTGCCCAAAATCTCCGCAAAGGAAACGATCGCCTTCGGCGGCGTCAGGCTGTTCAGATTCAGGAACACCATCACCACATGGGTCAGAAAGGGGATGGAGGTCAGGGGAGCTTTCAGCATACGCTTTACATCCACCCTGCCGCCCTCCTTCACCGCCCGGCAGACACCGAAGGAGCCGCCCAGGCACACGAAGGAATTGCCCACATCAAAGAGGCTGGTGGTCAGCACGCCCACAGGGCCCAGAAAACTCTGGGTAAAGGGCAGTGCAAAGGTGCCGATGTTATAGCCCGGCAGATTCAGCATATCGAAGGCCATTTCCGCCCGGGAATGTTTCTGCCGCAGAAGCCAGCCTGCGGTCATATAGATCACGCCGCCTCCAAGACCCAGCAGCGCCAGCGTCAGCATGGAAGCATCGATGGGTTTTCCGGCTGAGGAGGCCAGAATGGCCGCCGGGAGGGTGATTTTGATCACGACCTTCGACAGAACACCGAAGGTTTCCGGCCCGAAAAAGCCGGTGCGGCGCAGAACATAGCCAAGGATGATGATGGCCACGAAGCAGCCCGCACGGATGAGAATATCCAGCATAGTCCCCCTCCGAAATTACGCGACAGGATAAAACAGCTCCAGCAGGCTCCAGGTATTGTCCTCCACAAAGCTTGCCAGCGTCAGGGTCACTCTGTAGCGGCCCAGATCATAGTCAAAGATCTGCAGGGTGTAATAGGGTACGCCCTGCATGACAGAGGACATGTGCAGCGCAGAACGTTCCTGGCCCAGGAAGGTCACGGTGACCGGTTCCAGAGTCCCCACTTCGATGCCGGCCTGGGCATAGGCTGCCACCAGCTGATCCTTCTGCTGCAGGGTAGCCTCCAGGATCTCGCTGTCATCCAGCATGGCCATGGCGATCCGCTCCTGCATGGTCTGCTTCTGGTACAGCACATTCATGGTCACCATAATATCGGCATTTTCCGCCATCATATCGGTGAACTGCTCCATGCCTTCCATGCTGTCACCAATTTCAGTTCCTTCCAGAATCTCCTGAACGTTGCCGGGCAGCTCCTGCAGTTCCTCTGCACTGTAGAATGTCCAGCTGCTGTCCAGATCGCAGGCGTAGCCGGTATATTCGTTGATGTAGGTGCCGCCATCCATGCGACCCATGCTGACGGGATCTTCGGCTTCCGGAAGCGCCGTTTCCTCCGCTGCTACGGTGCCGGTAACAGGGGCAACCGTTTCCACGGAATCATTCTTCAGGGTGCCCGTAACGGACTGCTCCAGTGCGTCGCCGCAGCCTGCCAGCAGCAGGGACATCACCAGCAGCAATGCAAGCATCTTTTTCATTCGCAATACCTCATTTCTGTTTATTGTACCGCCTCCGGCGGTTTCTCTCATTTCCCGGCCTTGCCTCATGGTGCGTATCTCCCCGTTGCCGGGTTTCCATGGGGGCAATCACAGCTGCATGGTCCGGGCGTAATCTTCCAGCAGTTCCATAAGCAACCGCTCATGGACATAGAAAAAATCGTCACATTCTTCAAACAGCGCATCATTTTCATCGTCACAGATGTCTTCCTGCCCGGAAAAGGCTTCGTAGCAACGCTGCAGATTGCTGCGCAGCGGCTCCGGCAGCACTGACAGCAGCACCTGCGTCTCGGCCTTCAGGTCACCGCAGTTGGCAGTATTGAAAAAATACTGGCTGTGGCCCCCATTATTGACCTCTGCCTCATAATTCATCAGCTGCGCATAGGGTGCTGCCGCCTGCCCCTCCGCCCAAAGCTGCCACATCCGGTTCCATTTTTCTTCCGCTTCTGTCAGTTTCTTCTTTTGGGCAAAGAAATCAAAGATACCCATATCAGCACTCCCTCACCAGCGTAACCACGCTCTCCACATGGGAGCATCTGGGGAAGAGGTCTGCGGCCATGGCGTTTTTCAGGCTGTAGCCACGCGCCTTCAGGAGAGCCACGTCTCTTGCCAGGGTAGCCGGATCACAGGAGACATAGACGATCCGCCGGGGACTCATACGGTGCAGGGCCTCGATGGTATCGGCATTCAGGCCCTTTCTGGGCGGATCCACCACCACCACATCAGGGTGTACGCCGTTCTTTTCCAGTTCCAGGGCGGCCTGACCTGCATCACCGCAGAAAAATTCTGCGTTTTCAATGCCATTGCGTCTGGCATTGTCCCTGGCATCCGCAACCGCCTGGGGAATAACTTCAACACCGATGACCTTTCCGGCAGCACCTGCCATGGCAAGAGTGATGGTGCCCACGCCGCAATACAGGTCGAGAACCAGGTCTTCCTTTGTAATCTCTGCCTGCGAAATGGCTGCCTGATACAGCCGTTGGGCCTGATGGTGGTTCACCTGATAGAAGGACCGGGGACTTAACCGGAAGGTAAGACCGCAGAGGGTATCCTCGATATAGCCGGGGCCATGGAGGGTGATAAATTTATCTCCCAGAACAGCATTGCCTTTTTTGGTGTTGACAGACAGCACCAGGGTGGTAAATCCGGGGATCCGCTCCAGCCGCTTCAGCAGTTCCTCCACCCTGGGCAGCTTGTCGCCGTTGCATACCAGGCACACCAGCACCTGACCGGAAACAACACCCCGGCGAACATAGATGTGCCGCAAAAGGCCCTTGTGGGCAACTTCGTCATATACTGTCACGCGGTATTGGTTTACATAATCCATCACCGCATCCTTGACGGCATCTGTCTCTTCCGGCAGGATCAGGCATCGTTTGTTTTCCACCACATCATGGGTGCCTGCCCGGAAGAAGCCGGCATAGGCCCGGCCCTTTTTCTGGGACACGGGGTACTGCGCCTTGTTCCGGTAGCCATGGCAGGTAGGGGCCGACAAAATGGGTATTTCCGTGAGGGCTTCACCCCCCAGACGGTTCAGGCAGTTTCTCACCCGCTCCGCCTTCAGCCGGGTCTCCTCGGCATAGTCCATGTGCCAGAAATCACAGCCGCCGCAGAGCTTTGCCACAGGACACTCCCGGTTGCAGCGGTGGGGAGACCGTTCCAGGATCTCCACGATTTTGCCGGCAGCCCAGGTTTTCTGGGCCTTTTCAATACGGACCGTGACACGTTCCCCGGCGATGGCATTGGGAATGAACACGGCGCAGCCCTCGATATGGGCAACACCCTGTCCCTCGGAGGTGTAGTCCGTGATGACGGTTTCATAGATCTGATTTTTGATCAGCATTCGGTATCCTCCAAAGATGCTTCCATATAGATCTTCCGGGGTCTCATGCCCCGGCTTTCATAGAATTTCATGGCATTGTCATTGCCGCACCAGACGTTTAAGGTGACGCTGCGGCAGCCGATGGATCTGGCGTAGTCGCACACACAGGCATAGAGTTTTGAGGCAATACCCTGACCCCGGCAGTCTTCGTCCACACACAAATCATCAATGTAGAGGCTCTTCACATCCCGCAGGACTGTATTGTCCTTCACTTCCTCGATCATGCAGAAGCAATAGCCCAGCAGCTTTCCATTCTCGACAGCCGCGAAAATGGGCCGGGTACCATCCTGCAGGATCTCCTCCAGCTCTGCCTCATTGTATTTCTGGGCCCCGGACCGGAACAGATCGGGACGGATCTGGTGGTGGACTTCCCCCACCTGCTTTAATAATTCGATCATACCGGGGATCTCGCTTTTGGTTGCCAGCCGGATTTCCATAACAATCAGGCTCCTTTCTGTGATAAATGATTGTTTCGCTTTCTATGAGATAACGTACTTTTCTTTCCGAATCAAAAAAGGACATGTAACCGTCGTGTTAGATATACAATCATTTATTTTCATAATTATTTATCATAGCACAATTTTTGCATCCCGTAAACCCGGGGTTGAGAAAAGTCAAAAAAACTGTTATCCTATACCCAAAGGATGTGACGCTCATGAATTATGTAAACTGCAAGCTTTGTCCCCGGCAATGCGGTGTTGACCGTGCAGCCGGCCAGACCGGCTTCTGCGGATGTCCCGGCACTGCTCTGGTGGCGAAAGCCATGCTCCACAAATGGGAGGAACCGGCGCTGGCCGGAAACGGCGGCAGCGGCGCTGTCTTCTTCGGCGGCTGTACGCTGCGGTGCAAGTACTGCCAGAATACCGCCATCAGCGGCCATGCCGCCGGAAAAGCCATGACCCACCCGGAACTGCGGACACTGTTTGAAGCGCTCATCGCAAAGGGTGCAGAAAATATCGACCTTGTGACCCCCACCCATTTTCTGCCGGACATTCTGCCTGCTCTGGAACCGAAGCTCCCTGTTCCGGTGGTCTACAACTGCGGTGGCTACGAGCGGGTGGAAACGCTGCAAAAGCTGGAAGGAAAGATCGATATTTACCTGCCGGATCTGAAATATGCCGATGCCCGGCTGGCCTCCGCCCTGTCCGGCGCCGGGGACTATTTCCCCGTCGCCACCGCCGCCATCCGGGAGATGGTACGTCAGACCGGCCCGGTGCAGTGGGATGGGGATAAAATCGTAAAGGGTGTCATCATCCGCCACCTGATCCTGCCGGGCTTTGTGGGCAATTCCCTGAAGGTTCTGGACTGGATCGGCGAAACCTTTGCCCCCGGCGAGGTGCTGGTGAGCCTCATGCGGCAGTATACCCCCATGGGCGGTCTGCCCGCTCCTCTGGACCGCCGGGTGACGGACGAGGAATACAACGCGGTCCTGAGCTGGATGTACCTGAATGATCTGGAGGGCTTTACCCAGGAAGCAGACTCCGCGGACAAGGGATTTATCCCGGATTTTTAATGCTTTCTCTTTACAACGCCCCGGTTTTCGTGTATAGTAAGGGCAGTACAGAGTAGGAGATCCCGCGTGAAGTGCCGCCAGAATGGGGAGTTGTAGGGCGGACGAAGGATCGCAAGATCCGCGATGGGATGTCCGCACCCGCTGCGCTCACAGGATTTTCCAACCCACGGAGAAACCATACGCATGGAATACTCATACTCCCCCAGCGGTCGCTGCCGCCGGGGGATGTTTTTTCCTGCGTTTCCTGGGGTCAGTGGATTTGTCTGTCCGAATATTCAGGAGGGATGATCCATGTCCAAAGTCAACAAAACAACCAACCTTTACAAAACCCCGTTTTCCCGGGCCTACTGGCAGGATGCCTGTGCGGAGCTGAAGGACACCAAAATGCTGGTGTTCGCTGCCTTCATGGTGGCCCTGCGGGTGGCTATGAAACTCATCGCCATTCCCCTGGCCCCCAATCTGAAGATCAACACCGCATTCCTTGCCAACGCTCTGGGCGCCATGGTCTTCGGACCGGTGGTGGCCGCCGCCTCCGCTCTGGTATCCGATGTACTGGGCGTGCTGATCAGCGGCGATATCTACTTCCCGCCCTTCGCCCTGACCGAGATCGCAGGCAGTATGATCTTTGCCCTGTTCCTTTACCGGGCAAGGCTTACCCCCACCCGGGTAATATTAAGCCGGTTCTGCATCTGCCTGTTCGTCAACGTGTTTTTGCAGACCCCCATTATGATGCTGTACTACAAAGTCATGATGGGCGGCGCCAGCTATGTGCTCACCATTCCCCAGATCATCAAGAACCTGTTCATGTTCCCCATTGAATCTGTGGTGCTGACGCTCTTCCTTGTTGCCATTCAGCCGCTTACCTACCGGATGAAGCTGACCTATGATCCGGGCCGCAAAGCGGCGCAGCCGGCCTGCGAACCGGAATCCAGAGGTCTGTTCTCCTCCCGGCAGATCGCCCTGCTGGTGCTTCTCTTTGTCTTCGGCTGCGGCTGTGTCACCGGATATCTCTTCTACCACTATGACACCACCTCTCTCACCACCGGCTACACCACCGAGGAACGGGCGGAAAAGAATCAGCAGATGGACCATATCATCGAGCAGACAGAGGATACCGGGATCGATACCCACCAGTCTGTTTCCATCATCGAATCCGCCTACAGGCCCTTCCTGAGCCGGGAGACCACCTACAATGTGGCTTACTATGCCGTGGAGGGAGAAGTAACCGATGACCTGTGGGAACTGAAAAAAACACCGGCCTCCAAGCATAAGGCTCTGACCCGTGTGGGCGAAGCCGTGATCGTGATGAATGACCGGGCAGCAGAGATCCTAAGCATCACATATACCCCGCTGAACTGCGACCACTAAACAAAATGACCCCGGCAGGTGATCCTGCCGGGGTTTTTCTGTTTCTTTACTTCAGGCTGTACTTGGCGGCGTAGTCCTTGTACTGCTGGGCGAAGTTCTCGTTCTCCACACGGGCAGAACGGAGGGCTTCGTGCATATTCATGTTGTTATGGGCCATATCCACGACACAGCCGGCGATATTGGAGCAGTGGTCGCCGATACGTTCCAGGGCAGTCAGCAGATCGGACCAGACGAAACCGGTCTCGATGGAGCAGGTGCCCTGCTGCAGCCGCAGGATGTGGTGGATGCGGAGCTTCTCCTTCAGGTCGTCAATGACCTGTTCCAGAGGCTCCACCCGGAATGCCATTTCCAGATCGTTGTTCCGGAAGGCGGTGAAGGACAGGCTGATGATCTCGTCAACGGCCTTGATGAGGATCCGCAGCTCATGCCATGCGGCACTGGAGAAGGCGAATCCCTTTTCCTGCAGTTCTTCAGCAGATTCCAGAATATTCAGGGAGTGGTCGCCGATGCGCTCGAAGTCGTTCAGCGCTTTCAGCAGAACAGCTGCCTCGGCGCTGTCCTGTGCGCTGATCTTCAGACCGCTGAGCTTCACCAGATAGCTGCCCAGCATATCCTCGTAGTGGTCGGTGCGATCCTCACCATCCCGGACAGCCTGAGCCAGCTCCGGAGTCAGCTCACCAAAGGCAGAGGCGCTGTCCCGGAATACCTTCCGGGCGCAGTCGGCCATTTCGCCGGTGAGGACACGGCAGCGTTCCAGCGCCACGGGAGGCGTGGTCAGCAGACGCTCGTCCAGCTCGGAAACAGCCTCGGGCTGCTTGGCGTCGGGTACCAGCCGGCATACCAGCTTTTCCAGCAGATTGCCGGAGGGCAGCAGCAGTGCGGTGCAGAGAATATTGAACACGGTGTGGCAGATGGAGATGCCCAGATGGGTAGCACCCTCTCCCAGGATAGCAGGAGAGAACAGGGCACTGACTGCCAGGAACAGAATCAGGCCAATCAGAGTACCAATGATATTGAACATCAGGTGAACATAGGCAGCCCGCTTTGCGTTCTTGGTAGCGCCCACAGAGGACAGCATGGCGGTAACGCAGGTACCGATATTCTGACCCATGATGATGGGGATAGCCGCGGCATAGCTGACGGCGCCGGTGGCAGACAGAGCCTGCAGAATACCAACAGAGGCAGAGGAAGACTGAATGACAGCAGTCAGCACAGCGCCGGCAATAACGCCCAGCACAGGATTGGTGAACAGCAGGAACAGGTCGGTGAACCAGGCCTCATCCCGCAGACCCTTCACCGCGCCGGACATGGTATCCATGCCGAACATCAGCACGGCAAAGCCCAGCAGGATCATGCCGATATCCTTCTTCTTGCTGTCCTTGATGAACATGTAATACACAATGCCGATCAGAGCCAGGATGGGGGTAAAGGAAGTGGGCTTTAAGAGCTGGATGAAAATGCTGTCACCTTCGATGCCGCTCAAGGAAAGCACCCAGGCGGTGACGGTAGTACCCACGTTTGCACCCATAATGACATTGATGGCCTGTCCCAGGGTCAGCAGACTGGAGTTGACGAAGCCGACCACCATGACCGTGGTGGCAGAGGAGGACTGGATGACGGCAGTCACCGCCATACCGGTGAGGAAGCCCATCATACGGTTGGTGGTGAGTTTGCCCAGCAGTGTACGCAGGGAATTGCCGGCAGCCCGTTCCAGAGATTCGCCCATTACGTTCATACCGAACAGGAACAGGGAAAGACCGCCAATCATGGTTAGAATATCAAATATATCCATAACATTCTGCCTTTCTATGGTTTTGGATAAAATCTATTTTACCAAATCTGAAACCAAATGTGAATACCCAGAATGTAAAAATCTGCGTAAAAATCTTTTCACCTGCTGCCGGAAAACAAAATACAAAAAAGCAGCGGCGCTGCCGCTGCTTTTCCTTATTTTTGCCGGCTTTCACATTGATATCAGGATTGATCATACCTTCAATTTTCCCATTGACCTGTTCAAAGGCACGGATATTCTCCCGGATTGGTACAAGCACATGGCTGTTGGCGCTGCGGCCTTCGTAGTTGGCCACATAGCTGAGCTTGTCCAGCATTTCCTCTTCAATTCGGATCGGGAAACGCTTTACAGCCATGCACACAACTCTGCGAATATATGTCAAAGCGGCCGGAACCGGAATATTCCGGAGGTTACCTGTCCGCCTGTGAGGAAATGGATCATGCCCTGACAGCCCTGGCATGGAATCGACCCAGATAATGCCCATGAAAAAACCCGGCAGAGGAACTCTGCCGGGTCTGCACGTTAATCTTCAATTCTGCGAATATCCGCACCCAGAGCAGTGAGCTTGCGGACAAGGCTCTCGTAGCCCCGCTCCACAAAATGGATGTGCTCCACATGGGTCACACCTTCGGCTGCCAGACCGGCAATCACCAGCGCCGCGCCTGCCCGGAGATCGTGGGCACAGACCGTTGCGCCCCGGAGCTTTTCCACACCGGTGACAGTGGCTGTCTTGCCGCTGATCTTGATATTGGCACCCATGCTTTCCAGTTCGGCACAGTATCCGAAGAACCGGGTCTCATAGACGCTCTCCGTCAGACGGCTGACGCCGTTGGCCAGAGCCATACAGACGCAGACCTGAGCCTGCATATCTGTGGGGAAGCCGGGATAGGGACGGGTCTTGACGGTACTGCGACGCAGCTTTCCTGTACGGATGACCCGGATGGAATCATCGTAATTGATGACCCGGGCGCCCATTTCCTGCAGCTTGGAGGTGATGCACTCCATGTGCTTGGGAATGACATTCTGCACCAGCACATTGCCGCCGGCGGCGGTAACGGCTGCCATGTATGTACCAGCCTCGATCTGATCGGGGATGATGGTATAGGTGCCGCCGTGCAGGGCATTGACGCCCCGGATCTTCACGGTATCGGTACCGGCGCCGGTGATCCGTGCGCCCATGGTATTCAGGAAGTTGGCCAGATCCACGATGTGGGGCTCCTTGGCCGCATTCTCGATGATGGTCTGACCGGGAATCAGGCAGGCTGCCAGCATGATGTTGATGGTGGCGCCGACGGACGCCATGTCCAGGCTGATCCGGTTGCCCTGCAGGCCCTCAGGACCGGGCTCCAGTGCTACAAATTCATCGGTGTCATCCACATCAGCGCCCAGCAGCAGGAAGCCCTTGATATGCTGGTCGATGGGGCGGGAAGCAAAGCTGCAGCCGCCGGGCAGCGCCACCTTGGCCTTGCCAAACCGGCCCAGCAGGGCGCCCATCAGATAATAGCTGGCCCGCATCTTGCGCACCAGATCCGGATTGGGTTCGGTGCACTGGACACCGGTGCAGTCGATCTCCAGGACATTCCGCTCGGGGCAGGTGATCTTGGCACCCATCTCGTAGAGAATGTTTCCCATTGCGTCGATATCGGAAATATAAGGCACATTCTCGATCCGGCATTTGCCGCTGACCAGCAGCGTTGCAGGCAGAATGGCCACAGCCGCGTTCTTCGCGCCGCTGATGGTGACGGTGCCATTCAGGGGCTTGCCGCCATTAATAACATATCTGGCCAAGGATATCCTCTCCTTGCGTTGAATTCATTTCAGTGCGTATGCTAAAGTAGTATATCACATTTTCCGGATTATGTAAAGGCTTATTCGTATTTTTACCGCCGCAGGCCCTTTGGATAATGATTTTTTAGGCGAATTCCGTCACCTTTGCCCCATCCGATGGAGAATTCTCCGGCTTTGACGAGGCACCAGCCCTTTTTCTCCGAGGGGATCACATCGCCGTGGAGATAGGCTTTCGTTTCTTCTCCCTCCGGGGACAGGCTTTGGGTACAGCTGCAGTCCTTCAGCCACAGGGCCAGAGCATGGGCAGGCTCGAACCGGCCCTTCTTCACTTCTCCCAGCTCCAGACCGGGGCGAAGCACCTTCAGTCCCCGCAGCTGGGGCATCTCTTCCGGAGCCCAGAAAAGGTTCTGTCCAAAGCAGACCGCTTTTCCCTCCGGCAGGGAGATCCCCAGTTCCTTGGCAAAACTGAGCCATTCTTTGGGCAGCTTTTCCCCCTGGGCAGAGGGTATGTCTTCCTCTTCGCCTCCGGACTTTTTCAGCACGGCGGCAAAATGGCCTTCGCCCAGCAGCTTATGGGGCCACATCCGGTGGCTGCCGTTTTCCCCGGGAACAAACCAGGGGGTCTGCAGGATTTCCGGTGCAAATTCCGGATGGCTTTCCAGAAACGCAGCAACTGCCTGCTCATCCTCCTCCGGCGCAAAGGTGCAGGTGGAGTACACCAGCCGTCCTCCGGGCCGAACCAGCTGCGCGGCATTGTGGAGGATCTCGGCCTGCCGCCGGGCGCACATTTCCACCGTGTCCTGGCTCCAGTCAGTGACGGCAGCCTCCTCCTTGCGGAACATGCCCTCGCCGGAGCAGGGGGCATCCACCAGAACCCGGTCAAAGAAACCGGGCAGCCGTTTTGCCAGATTGGCAGTTTCCTCGTTGGTCACCAGGGCATTGCTGACCGCCATCCGTTCGATGTTCCGGGACAGGATCCTGGCCCGCTTGGGACTCCATTCGTTGCACAGCAGGAAGCCCTTTCCCTGCATCCGTCCGGCGATCTGGGTGGTCTTGCCGCCGGGGGCGGCACAGAGGTCACAGATCCTTTCACCAGGTTGCGGATCCAGCAGGGCAACCGGCGCCATAGCGCTGGCTTCCTGCAGATAGTATACGCCGGCCTCGTGATAAACGTGCAGACCAGGCCGGGAATCCGGGTCATAATAGTAGCCCTCCGGCTCCCAGGGAACCGGCTCCTTTACAAAAGGCAGCTCCGGTGCCGTTCCCTTCAGGGGATTGAACCGCAGTGCCACTGCCCGGGGCCGCTCCAGGCTGGCAAGGAAGGAATCATATTCCTCCCCCAGCTGATATTTTATTCGTTCCAGAAATGCTTCCGGCAGCATAACATATCCTCCGATGGTTGTTTCTATTCAGTATAGCACAGGTGCGGTCCGCTTTCCACCGTTTCCCCGCCCCGGTCGGTAATATAATAATCGTTCAGCTTACAAAGCGGCGAAGCCGCAATACCTTCCCCCGTGGGAAGCGATAAGGCGCTCCGGCGCCACAGCAACCTTCATAAGAGAAACGGTCATTTTCCGGCGATGGTGAGGCCCTGCACCAGCGTGGTGGGGGCGCCTACAGTACCCATGCCGGGGAACGTCAGGTCATCCGCCAGACAAACGATATTTTTCAGCAGATCATAGAAATTTCCTGCCACGGTGAAGGACTTCACCCGGGCTGTTTTCACACCGTTCTCAAGGAGGAAGCCTGCGCTTTGCAGAGAGAAATCACCGGATACCGCGTTGGCACCGGCATGCAGGCCCCCAAGTGCGTTGATATACACGCCGTTCCCCGCCTTTTGCAGCAGTTCCTCTTCGGTCACACTGCCAGGGGACAGATAGAGCGTAAAGGGCCGGATCCCCACGGGAGAATCATAATTGGCCTTGGCGGCATTACCGGTGGTCTCCCGGCCCGCCAGCGCCGCATTTTTCAGATCATACAGCAGCGTATTCAGCCTTCCGGCAGAAATGACCTCCTTGCGGAAGGTGGGACTGCCTTCGGCGTCAAAGCTGCGCTGCAGGAAACAGCCGGGGTATGCGGGATCATCCACCACCGTCACGCAGGGTGCCGCCACGGTGTTTCCCTCCTGTCCTGCCAAACGGCTCAGACCCTTCCGGACATTTTCCGCGGAGAAAATGCTGGAAAAGGCAGACAGCAGATCACTCATAGCCTCCGGATCAAACACCACCGGATACTGACCTGTGGGAGCCGGTTCACCGCCCAGACTTGCCAGCGCTGTCCGGACCGCCTTCTTCGTCAGGCTCTCCGTGTCGATGGCATCCAGCTTCCCCAGCGCGATCTGATAGTCATTGGCCATTTCCTTTCCATCGGAGACAACTGCACCTGCCACCAGTCCCACCAGAGTAGTCTCATCCCGCAGATCAAGTCCCCGGGAATTGTAAATGGCGATCTCGCTGCGCTCCGCCACACCCTGGGTGGTGCAGCCATCAATGACGCCGGGATCCGCAGCATAGAGCTGCTCCTGAACAGCCAGCACCTTGGCCACCAGCGCTTCCGCGGAGGGAAGTTCCGGCCGCGGCGCAGTCAGTTCTTTGTAAACCTTGCCCCCTTCGCCCAGAAACACCGGCTCTGCCGCCTCCAGACAGGCAGCATTGTCCAGCGCACGCTCCACCACCAGTTGTGCCGTCTCGGCGCTGAGACATTCCGTGGAGGCATAGCCCATCCTGCCGCCGCTGATACAGCGGAAGCAGACGCCACCCTCCAGCGCACCGGAAAACTGATTGATCTCATGCTGATAGGCAGATACCGAGGTGGATTCCGCCGTCTGATAGTAAAGTTCATAATCGGCAACGCCCAGCGCTTCGCAGCGGGCGAACACGTGATGCTTAAACTCCTGAAAATTCATGCCGTTTCCCCCTTATCTGCCGCCCACGGTGATGCTGCTGACCCGGATCAGAGGCTGGCCCACATTGGTGGGGACGCTGCCGCTGGAGGAGCCGCACATACCCTGGCCCATGTCCAGGTTGGTGCCTACCATATCGATATTTTGAATGATCTCGCTGCCCTTGCCCACCAGACAGGCGCCGCGAACCGGCTCACAGATGACGCCGTTGCGGACCATATAGCCTTCGTTGACGGAAAAATTGAATTCGCCGGTGACGGGGTTCACACTGCCGCCGCCCATATCCCTGGCATAGAGGCCATACTCCATGGAGGCAATGATATCCTCATTCCCGTCCTCGCCGGGGGCAATATAGGTGTTTGTCATCCGGGAAGTCGGCGTATAGGCGTAGCTCTGGCGGCGTGCATTGCCGGTGGATGCCATCCCCATCCGGCGGCCGTTAAATTTGTCCACCATGTAGGATCTCAGGATGCCGTTTTCGATCAGCACGTTCTTCCGGGCCGGCGTACCCTCGTCATCAATGTTGATGGAACCCCAGGCGTTGGGGATGGTGCCGTCATCAATGGCGGTCACTTTGGGAGAGGCAATCTGCTGGCCCAGCTTGCCTGCAAACTGGCTTCTGCCATAGGCAACGCCGGAAGCCTCCAGCGAATGGCCGCAGGCCTCGTGGAAAATCACGCCGCCGAAGCCATTCTCAATGGCCACAGGCATGATTCCGGCGGGACAGTAGCCTGCATTTACCATGGTCACAGCCTGACGGGCTGCTTCCCTGCCCACCTCTTGAGGCAAAATGGTTTCAAACATCTCCAGACCCATTTTTCTGCCGGGGCGGCTGCCGCCGGTTTGGGTCTGTCCCTCCTTTTCCGCCACAGCCTCAATGGCGATCCGGGTACGGATCTGGCGGTCCTGAGTCAAAAGCCCCTCTGAATTGGCGATCTGGATCCGGTGGTCCACCTCCGCCAGCGTGCCGCTGACCTGAGAAATGCAGCTGTCATACTCCCGGGCCCCAAAATAGCCCTCTTTCAAAATGGCCACCTTTTCCCGGTTGGAAACCGAACTGGGGACGATCTTTACCGGATGGATGTCCCCAAAGATCCGCTCCTTCAGCACGATATCCATGGGAGCGGTTCCTTCGCCAAGGGCACCGGCAGCCTTTTCGGCACAGGCAAGGAGCCCTGATTCGCTGGTATCCACTGTGGATGCCATGACGCTGCGCATGCCCTTATAGACCCGTACGGCAGCACCGGCAATAACAGTATCGCGGATGGCATCCACGGCATCGGAAATCATGTGAATGGAATGATTGACGGTATTTTCTGCAAAAAGCTCTGCATAATCGCCTCCGGTGGAGAGGGCTTTCTGCAGAACGCGGCAGCAGGTTTCTCTGGAAATCATGATTCGGCTCCTTTTTCTGGGTGAATTGTGTTTATGTTACTATGAATCAACAGCAATTTCAAGTGAACTGTTCCCCGCTGATATATTTTTTATCCGGAAAGAAAATGAATAAATCTTCCCCGGCTGGCAAACAATACCACCGGAAATCTTTTCTCTGGAGGTATCATCATGTTCCGAACCCGTGTCACATCTATCCTTGCGGCGCTGCTGTGCCTTTCCGTCCCGGTTCTTCCGGCCGCCGCGTCAGAAATCTCCTGCGACAGTGTTTACTGTTTCTCGCCAGCGGATTTCTCCGAAGACGCCGATCTGACAGGCATCTGCATCACTGCGCTCCCCTCTCCCAATATCGGCACCGTCATGCTGGGCACCCGTGTCCTGCATCCCGGTGACATCCTTACGGCCGACCAGGTCAGCCGGATGACCTTCTGTCCCCTGCGCACCGAGACAGACCGCAGCGCAGCCGTGGGCTATCTTCCCATTTATGAGGACTGTGTGGCCCCCGCTTCCAGCCTGTCCATTGCCGTACTGGGCAAGGAGGACAAGGCTCCGGTTGCAGAGGATCTGGCCGTTGAGACTTACAAGAATCTGCCCCTGACTGCCCGGCTGAAGGTTTCCGACCCGGAGGGCCAGTCCCTGACCTTCACCGTCTCCCGGCAGCCCCGCCGGGGTACCGTCACCATCGCAGAGGACGGCAGTTTCACCTATACGCCCAAAAAGAATAAGGTGGGTGTGGACTCCTTCACCTATACCGCTGCAGACCCCGCCGGGAAAGTCAGCCGTGAGGCCACCGTCACCGTCACCATCCTGAAGCCCACAGCCAATGTGCAGTACACGGACACCATCGGCAGGGAGTGCCGCTTTGCCGCAGAGTGGATGCGCAGCACCGGGATCTTCGCCGGGGAAACCCTGGCAGGAAATGCCTGCTTCAGTCCTGACCGGGAAGTGACCCGGGGAGAATTCACCTCCATGCTGGTAAAGGCACTCGATCTGCCTGTGGATGAGGAAGTCAGCTTCACAGGCTATATCGATGAGATCCCCGGCTGGCTGCAGCCCTATCTGGCGGCCGCAGTCCGCTCCGGCCTTACCGCAGGACTGCCTCAGCAGGAGGTCTTCGGCGCCCAGGAATCCATCACCGGTGCGGAGGCTGCCGTCATGCTGCACAATGCGCTGGATCTGACCGTTTCCGGCGAAGCCTGCACCCACCAGAACACGCCAGTCTGGGCCGAGGATTCTCTGGCTGCTCTCTCCGGCGGTGGTATGCTGCTGGATGCTTCCGCTGTCCTGACCCGGGGCGATGCCGCAATGCTTCTGTACCAGGCCGTAAAACTTCAGGAAACATCTGTCTTTACAGAATAACAGAAGCATAAAAAAGCACCTGCCGAAAGGCAGGTGCTTTGGTGCTACAGGATTTACTTGATCTGGGGCAGGGAGGCAGCGGCAACAGCCTGACCAACGCGGCGCATCTTCTCGTCGGGCAGGGTAACGGTGCACTTGGCAGCCAGTTCGGGATACTCTTCAGCCAGAATGTCATTGCAGACCTTCAGGATGGTATCGCCGCCCTTGCCGGACATGACGCGGCCCATCAGCATGATGTAGTCCAGATCATAGAACTGGGAGTACAGCACTACGGTGTAACCGAAGTAAGCGCCGATGGTCTCGAAAATAGCCTGGGCTCTGGGATCGTCGGCCTCCATCAGCTTCTGGACAGCCTTCAGCTTTTCAGCCAGGGACAGGCTCTCGTCCAGCTCGATACCAGCAGCGGGGCACAGCTTGATAACGGCATCCTGAGAGAAGTACTTACAGCCAACGCCGAAGTCGAAGGACCACTCGTCCTGCATGGCACCGGGCTGCAGGTCAACGGGAGCAAAGGCCAGCTCATTGATCCAGCCCAGCACGTTCTTGTCAGCATCGACGTAGCCGACAGCCTCAGAGGTGCCCATAGCCAGACCCATCATCTTGCCCTTGCCCAGACCCATGGCACCGGCCAGAGCAGAAACGTCACCGTCGTTGGCAACCACCAGGGGAACATCACCGATGGCAGCAGCGGCACGGGTGTAGATGGTCTTGACCTTGTCCCAGTTGCTGCGGGGAACCTTGATGAACAGGGAAGCCACGCGGGGCTCATTGTCAATGTAGTCGCCAGCAGAGGAAACGCCGATGGCGTCAACTCTGGGCATCTTGGAGGCGGCAGTCTTGAAAGCTTCCAGAATGTGGCCGTAGTGGTAGTCGGGATCCTCATTCAGCTTGGGGAACCAGATAACTTCCTCAGAGTAGACACACTCACCGTCGATGACAGCGGAAACCTTGCGGTCGGATCCGCCAGCGTCGAAGCCGATGCGGCAGCCGTCCATGTGGCCGCCCATGGGGACAGCGGTTTCGTTGGCGGCGGGGCACTCTTCCAGAGGCAGATCAATGATCTCCAGGACCTTTTCATACAGCTGGTCAACAAAGGTGAAGTCGAATTCACGCTCGCCGCCGACCTTGTATGCGGCCTGCAGCTTCTTTGCCAGATCGGAGCAGCCGCAGATGAAGACCTTGAAGCCGCCGATGGACCACAGCAGGAACTTCACATAGCGCTCCACATAGCGGTAGTCAGCTTCTGCCATTTCGGGGGTGCCGTGGATGAAGGTCTTGTGAACGGAAATCTGACCATTGTCACGCTCAACAGCGATGGCAATGGGCTGCTTGGCGTCCTTCAGATAAGCAGCGCGCCAGACGCCGAAAGGAATAAAGGTGGGATCCAGCTTGGGGGCATGGTTCATCTGATATTCAATGCCTAAGTACTGCATGGGAAATTCCTCCTCATAGTTTTGAATGATGGTTTCATTATACCACAGAATCGACAGGCCGCAATAGCATTATCGACTCTGCTTTTGCACATTTTCACGAAAAATCATCTGGCCAGCTGCTTGTCGTAGCCCATGGCCACCAGCTTGTGGTAAGCCTCCCAGCACCGTTCCGGGATCTCCTGCGGGATCTGGTAGCCCAGTCTGGCATAGAGGTCCATCCGCTGGAAATCCCCCACAATGACAGAAATGGAAGCCTCCTCCGTCATGCCCTGCTCCTTCGCAGAGGCCAGATATTCAGGGATGGTAACCTGGGGAGAGGTAACTGTAAAGTTCAGCTCCGGCCAGTAAACACCAAGGGCAGAAACGATGCGCCGTTCCATAAAGGGCTGGTGGACACCCAATACATGATCATGGGGAATTCCCTGCTTCTCAAAGATCTCCCGCATGAAATCAATATTTTCCTTGGTGTTGGTGGACTTGTCCTCCAGGATAATATCTTCCCCTGGAACACCACAGGCCATGGCAACCTTTGCAAACCGGACGGCCTCCGGCTCTGTAAACAGACGGGAAGTATTCCGGCCCAGGCCGCCGGTGAACAGGATCTTCGGGGCATAGCCCTGGTGGTAAAGTTCTGCAGCCCGGCGGGCAATGTTGGTATTGAAATTACCAAAGCCCACAATGCAGTCCGCTTTTGCCGGGGTCTGATGCATACCCAGGTAGTCCCAAATAATCTGTAACGGTTCTAAAAATTCCATAAAATCTCCAAAAAACCGCCAGGGAATCCTCCCTGGCGGCTTTCAAAACATTAGCAGTACTTTGCCAGGGCAGCGGTGATCATAGCGACGCACTCGTCAGCGATGGCGTAGTCGCTCTCGATCAGCTCGGCCAGAGGTGCACGGACAGAGCCGCAGTCGGGGCAGCCCATCTTGCGCAGGCATTCCTTGATCATGGCGTACATGTTGCCATGGCCGGAGCACAGCTTATAGATGATGCGGCAGCACTCGTTCTGGATGTCCAGAGCGGTAGCCAAGTCGCCTGCCTTCACCAGCTGGTACAGCTTGATGTACAGCTTGGGCATAGCGCCGTAGGTGCCGCCGATGCCGCCGGTGGCGCCCATGACCAGACCGGAGATCAGCTGCTCATCGGGACCATTGAAGACGACAAATTCCTTGCCTGCCTTGATGGCCTCGTCACGCCACATCTGGATATCCTGAGTAGCGGGAGAGGAGTTCTTGACGCCAACCACCATGGGGTTCTTCATCATTTCATTCAGCAGACCGGTGGTCAGGGCAACGCCTGCCAGCTGAGGAATGTTGTAGATGATGAACTCGGTGTTGGGAGCAGCAGCGCTCATGTCATTCCAGTACTTGGCAATGGCATAGGGAGGCAGCTTGAAGTAGATGGGAGGAATGGAAGCAATGGCATCCACGCCCAGGGATTCAGCATGGGCAGCCAGCTCGCAGGACTCAGCAGTGTTGTTGCAGGCGATGTGGGCGATAATGGTGATCTTGCCCTTGGCAACTTCCATAACAGCTTCCAGAACGGCCTTGCGCTCGTCCTTGGTCTGGTAGATGCACTCGCCGGAGGAACCGCCAACGTACAGGCCGTTGACGCCCTGGTCGATGAACCACTGGGTCAGAGCCTTGGTGCGCTCGATGGAGACTACACCGTTTTCGTCATAGCAGGCGTACAGGGCAGGAATAATGCCTTCGTACTTCTTGATGTTCTTCATAATATGTTTTCTCCTTTTGAAGTTGGAAATTAGCCCTTGACGGCACCCATGGTGATGCCCTTGGTGAAGTACTTCTGGAAGATCAGGAACACGATGATGATGGGCACGGAGGCCAGCGCAGCACCGGCCATCAGCAGACCATAGTCGGTGGAGGATTCGCCCTGCATGGTGGCGATACCCAGAGAGATGGTCAGGTTCTTGTTGGCGGTCAGCATAATCAGCTGCATGAAGTAGTCATTCCAGGAGTTGATAAAGGTAAAGATGGCGCAGGCGCCGACACCGGGCTTGATCATGGGGAACATGACATCGGTGAAGGTCCGCCACTCGGAAGCGCCGTCGATGCGGCAGGCTTCCACCATTTCGGTGGGGATGCCCTCAGCAAACTGCTTTAAGAGGAACACGCCAAAGGGCCAGCCAACGATGGGGAAGATAACTGCCCAGATGGTATCATACAGGCCCAGAGAGTTCATCTCCCGCAGCAGGGGGATCAGAATGACCTGCTTGGGCAGAGCCATGGCGCAGACCACCAGAGAGAAGATAATGGTCTTGCCCCAGAACCGCTTCTTGGCCAGAACATAACCGGCCATGGCTGCGGTCAGACAAGTCAGCAGCATGGAGGTAACAGACATAAACACGGTGTTCAGCAGCCAGCGGATGGCGGCAGGAACGGTGGGACCGGTGATGACCAAGGTCTTGCCCAGACGGATGATATACTTACCAAAGGTAAGCTGCAGGGCCGGGATAGTGATATCAAACAGAGGCGCAGAGCGCTTGCTCATCAGCTTCTCAATGTTGGCAGTGGTCCATTCGGTGGGCCACCACACGGGCTGGCTGGCATTGATCTCCGCACCGGTCTTGAACATACCGGTGATGATCCAGTACAGGGGGAATGCGAACAGGAATGCAACAATGGAAACCAGAACGGCAGAAGCGATGCGGTAGATCTTTTCATACTGCTGGGATCGATTCAGATTGTTCATATCCGCACCTCCTTACTTTTCCTGTCCGGCCTTGAACTGAATGGCGGACAGGATGGCAATGATGATTGCCAGAATGACGCCCATGGCATTGCCGTAACCGTAACGGTAGAGCTTAAAGGCGTTGTAATAGATGTAGTACATGATGGTCATGGTGGAGTTATTGGGACCACCGGAGGTCAGCAGCTGGATCAGT
Source organism: Oscillospiraceae bacterium (assembly GCA_017409205.1). Taxonomy (GTDB): domain Bacteria; phylum Bacillota; class Clostridia; order Oscillospirales; family Oscillospiraceae; genus Faecousia. The sequence continues at coordinate 25,506 of JAFQTF010000025.1, forward strand.
GCGAAGCACTGGAAGGAGTTGATGGTGGTGATGACCAGGATGTACAGGGTAGTGGGCATCATCTGGGGCCACTTGATCTTCCAGAAAGCCTGCATGGGAGTGGCACCGTCCACTTCGGCAGCCTCCACCAGGGACTTGTCCACGTTATCCAGAGCGGAAACGTACAGAACGATGGGCTGGCCCACAGAGGTGGTCAGCAGGATCAGGATAATGCACCACAGGGCATACTTTTCATCACCCAGCCAGTTGATGTTCTTATCGATGACACCCAGAACATCCTTGCCCAGATAGTTGAAAATACCATAGTAGTTGTTGAACATCCACTTCCAGACCACGGTAACAGCAACAGAGCCGGTGACCACGGGCAGGTAGAAAATGCAGCGGAAAGCAGAGGTAGCCACAACGGGCATCTTTGCAATGGCAGAAGCCACCCACAGAGAGAATGCACAGGTGACAGGCACAGACACCACAACGATGATCATGGTGTTCTTCAGGGCCTTCCAGAAAACAGGATCGTTGAACAGCTCCTTATAATTTGCGAAGCCGATAAACACATCTTCGCGGCCCATGGTGGCATCGAAGAAGCTGGTGTATACACACATGAACATGGGATACACCACGAACATGATGAAGAACAGCAGGAAGGGTGCCAGGAACAGGTAGGATGTCACTGTTTCCCGCATCATCAGCTTGCGGCTCCTCGCATTCAAAACAACGTTTTTGGTTGCCAAGGATATCCTCCTCTCATACTTTCAGCAGAAGAAAAGCGAATAAATCTTGCGTCCCCTCCCGGGGCAGATGGCTATGTCCGCAGAGCGGACACATTACCTATTCGCTCTTCTTCCGGTTCTTTCCATTTTTGATAAATGCCCCTCCCCTCGGAAGGGAAGGGGCATTTTTTAGATTATGAAAGCTTGCTCAGCCAGGGAATTAGCCGTTGGCCTCAGCAGCCCAGGTAGCAACAGCGGTAGCGATGTCTTCACCGGAGCCGACAGCCTGCAGCATGTTCCACCATGCGGTACGAGCCTCAGCCCAACCGGTGGTGACCTGGTAGTAGTCACCCAGCATGGGCATCAGGACGTTGTACTCGTTCATGATAGCGTTGTCAGCCCAGATACCGGACAGGTCAGCGCCTTCAGCGGTCTCGCGGACTGCGAAGTAGTTGGCAGCCTTGACAGCGTCTGCAGTGGCAGCGGAGTCGCACATGTACTTGATGAAGGTCTTGGCAGCAGCAACCTTGGCGTCATCGCCGTTGTTGAAGATACCGAAGCCCCAGATACCGCCGCACAGCTGAGGAGTAGCGTCGGAGGGGAATGCCATGAACAGGATGTCATCGCCGGAAGCGGTCTTCTCAGCGCCGGTGCCAGCGGTATTGGGATCCAGCTGCTGGGCAATGTTCCAGCAGAAGGCCATGTTCAGAGTGCCGTTGTAGAACAGAGCGATCTCGTCGCCGCCAACGATACCGGCGTCGAACTCGATGCCTTCGCAGTCAACCAGGGTCTGCAGAGCAGCAACGTTCTCAGCGGAATCCCAGGTGTAAGCGGTGTGCTCAGCGTTGGTGAAGGTGCCGCCGTTCAGGTTGTTAACCAGAGCACGGGTGCCCTGGTCGCCGCCCTGGCCGCCGCAGAAGACAGCGCCGACCTGAGCGCCGGTGTAAGCGTAAACAGCGTCAACAGCTGCCAGGAAATCAGCAACGGAGTTCCAGGTGTGGGTCTCTTCGTTCAGGTACTGCATTGCGCCTGCAGCCTCGAAGACGGTCTTGTTGATGGCCATGCAGTGAGCGGTCATGACCAGGGGGTACTCGTAGATAGCGCCGTTGGTGCCGTAGCATGCAGCCAGAGCAGCAGGATTCAGCTCAGCAACGTCTTCAGCGACCAGGATGTCGGACAGGTCGACCATCAGGCCCTTTTCGCCCCAGTTGGCGACCAGACGCTCGGGACCTTCCATGATCAGGTCGGGAGCAGCGCCGGCTTCGATAGCGGTGTTGACCTTGTCGTCGCCGTCGGTGTAGTTCAGGTACTCAACGGAAACCTTGATGCCGGTCTCAGCTTCGAAAGCAGCCAGCAGGCCGTCAACGGTCTCCTGGTTGCCCCAACCACCGATGGGATAGGTCCACAGGGAAATTTCGGTAGCAGCAGCGGGAGCAGCGGGTGCGGCTTCGGTAGCAGCGGGAGCCTCGGCCACGGGAGCCTCGGTTGCGGGAGCCTCTTCGACGGTCTCGACGGAGCAAGCAGCCAGAGACAGCACCATGACGAGGGCCAGCAGAAGTGCGATTAACTTCTTCATTTGTTTTCCTCCTAATTAATTGTGTATGCTCAACGGCTTTCGCCGCAAAAGCCGGAATATGATCCCTGTCCGGGAAATTGGCATTTTCCGCAGAATACAAATCCTGAACAAATACCACGTTTATATTAGTTCAACCCAGTTCTCTTGTCAACCTTTGCCGGGAAATTATTTCCGACCGCTTAATATATTTGTAAATTGCTTACAAATCCAGCACTTCCATTTTTTGTATTATGACGAAGGAAAAAATATGCCATTTATCATTTCCTATGATATACTTATCATATAGGATTTGTAAAATTGGGAGGGTTTTTCCATGAAAAAGCATATCGTTTGTCTGGGTGATTCCAATACCCACGGCTACTGCGCTGACCCTGCGGACTGCCTGGACGGCGGCATCCGTTTCACCGAGGAACAGCGCTGGACCCAGCTGCTGCAGAAGCATCTGGGCGATGAATACCTGGTCATCGAAGAGGGCCTCAGCGGACGCACCACATGTTTTGACGATCCCATCCACGAAGGTCTCAATGCGCTGAACTATATCTATCCCTGCCTGAAGAGCCATGAATTCGTGGATCTTCTGATCATCATGCTGGGTACAAATGATACCAAGGACCGTTTCTATGCCAGCGCCGCCTGTATCGCACTGGGCATGGCGCGGCTGGTGAAGAAGGCCCAGGCCACAGAATGCTGGGGCGGTAAAAAGCCCAACATTCTGGTCATTGCGCCGCCTCACATCGGGGAAGGTATGCTCTCCAGCCCGGTAGCCGCCACCATGGGCACCGGCTGCGTGAAAAAGTCTCAGGAACTGGCCAGATACTACAGGGAGCAGTGCGACCTGTGCGGCGTTCACTTCCTGGATGCCCAGGATCTGGGTGCCGAGTTCAATACCGTGGACTATATGCACCTGACCGCCAGGGGCCATGCCACCCTGGCTGCAAGCCTCGCCAGCGCCGTTCCCGACCTCATCAAATAATCAAAAAAACCGCAGGGGCAGTACAGCTGTGCCCCTGCGGCTTCTTTATTCTTCGGTTTCCTCCGGCATATAGGGCCGGAACATGGGCTCGATAAACAGTGTGGAGATCAGTGCCAGCAGTGCCGGCAGGAAAAACAGCGGAAAAATATACCGGACGCACAGATAAATGCCTGCTGTATTCAGCATGCCCAGCCCCACCGTCAGAGGCAGGTTCGCCATGCCCAGCCGGAAGGTATTGGCAAGCAGCACCAGCGTGGGATTCTCAAACCGGCTCAGCTGGGGAAACAGGATGCTGCCGATGCCCACGATCACCACCGCCGCGAAGGCAAAGCCTGCGAACACCGCCCAGGACACATTGCCCCACACGGCATGATTCCAGATCTGAATACCGCCCCACAGCAGCAGTCCGCCGCCCGCCAGCAGCACCAGCGTCGGTACCAGCCCCGCCTTCCAGTTCTGCCGGAAGGAATAGGCAAAACGCTGCCAGGGATGCTTGTCCCCTTTCCGGAAGCAGCGGTACACCGCATCATACAGTGCAGCAAAGGATGCGCCGGCAGTAACCACCGGAAAACAGCCCATCAGCCAGAACAGGCTGAGGAAGATCACATCAGTGATCTGGGTCATGGTGATCATCAGGGGGCTGTCAGGCTTGAGAAGATTGCGAAACATAACACATACCTCCAGGTCATTCTGGGCCCATTGTACCACACATTTTTTTCAATGTCACCGGAAAAAGAAAAAAGTTTTATTTCGAAATTCAGTTGCAATCGTTCCTCAAAATGATATTATATAAGATAATGCCGTTCTATGTAAACTAAAGGAATATTTCCCCGGCACGGCTTTCAGAAAGGAGTTCCCGGATGGTCGAACAATACATCAACATCCTGGAGCGTATCCACGCTTCTTACTATCAGCTTTCCGCCGCTGAGCGAAAGGTTGCTGACTATGTGCTGTCCCAGCACACACAGGTACAGTTTATGTCCATCACCCAGCTGGCCGATGAATGTGGTGTTGCCGAGGCAACGGTCTCCCGGTTCTGCCGCAGCCTGGGACTGAAGGGCTTCAACGCCTTCAAGCTGGAAATGGCCCGCCATGTGGCCACCGCAAACGCCACCGGCTATATTGCGCCCCGCCGGGTCGATTCCGGTTCTCTGGATGGACGCTGTCTGGAAGCAGCCCGTCTGGCTCAGGAGGCCATTCAGCAGACCATCGACCTGATACAGCCCCAGAACATCGAGAAGGCTGTTTCCCTGTTTGAGCGGGCAAACAAGGTCCTGTGCATGGGCTCCGGCGGCAGCATGGTGCTGGCTCAGGAATGTGCCCACCTGTTCTCCACCGTTACCAATAAGTTCTTCGCCGTGAATGATTCCCACATGCAGATCTCTGCCGTTGCCACCATGGATCCCGGAGACGTAGTGTTGCTGTTCTCCTATTCCGGCGCCACCCACAACGGTATCGCTGTGCTGGAGCAGGCCAAGGTCCGGGGCGTTCCCTCCATTCTGGTGACCCGTTATCCCAAGTCCCCTGCTGCGCAGCTGGCAGATGTGGTGCTGCACTGCGGCTCCAATGAAACGCCCTTCCAGTTCGGCTCCGTTCCGGCCAAGGTGGCCCAGCTGGTGCTGCAGGATATTCTGTTCCAGGAATACATGCACCGCAACCGGGAATCCAGTGATGCAAATCTGCAGCGCATCGCCGCTGCCCTGTCGGAAAAACATGTATGAAATATTTATCCCAATTCTGTATCATTCTGGCTTTCACCCTCGTTGGTGAAGCGCTGCAGCGGCTGCTGCCGCTGCCCATCCCCGCCTCCGTGTGGGGACTTGCCCTGCTGTTCATCGCCCTGTGCCTCGGCATCGTAAAACCGGAACAGGTGAAGGATGCTTCCGCATTCCTGATCTCCATCATGCCGGTGATGTTCGTCTCCCCCGCCGTGGGCATCGTGGAAAACTGGGATCTGATCAGCAGCCGGCTGCTCCCCATTTTCCTGCTGCTGGCAGCCTCCACCTGCCTGACCTTCGGAATCAGCGGACGGGTCACCCAGTGGCTTATGCAGAAGGGAGGCCGCCATGACTGAGCTGCTTTCCATCGGTATTCTGCCGGTTGCCCTGACCCTGATGGCTTTTCTGGCCGGTCAGAAGCTGCAGCAGAAGCTGAAATCCCCGCTGCTGAATCCCATTCTGGTGGCCGTGGTTCTGGTGCTGGGCTTCCTGTTCCTGACCGGAATGTCGGTGAGCAGCTATAAGGCCGGTATGAACACCATTTCCTGGCTGCTGACCCCTGCCACCGTGTGTCTCGCCGTTCCCATGTATGAGCAGTTCCGGATCCTGAAAAAGAATCTTCCCATGATCCTGGCCGGTGTGGCTGCAGGTGCAGTTTCCTGCCTGATCATGGTTGCCGTTTTCGGTATTCTGGTGGGCTTTGAGCCGGTGCTGACCGTCTCTCTGCTGCCCAAATCCATCACCACCGCCATAGGCGTGGCCCTCAGCGAAATGACCGGCGGCATGACCGGCGTCACCACCGCCGCCATCGTCTTCACCGGAATTTTCGCCAGCATCATGGGCCCGGCCTTCTGCCGGCTGTTCCGGCTGACTGACAAAGTCGCCCAGGGTGTTGCCTTTGGCACCGCAGGCCATGTCATCGGTACCTCCAAAGCCAATGAGCTGGGCGCCCTCACCGGTGCTGTCAGCAGCCTGTCTCTGGTGGTCGCCGGACTTCTGACCGCAGTTCTGCTGCCTCTGATGGTCAATCTCATCTGATCTCTTCCCCGCCGTTCACACGGCGGGGTTTTTCTGTCCGGGTTTTCCTTTCTGCGAACAAGCCTCTTGTCCGGCAATGAAATACATGCTATACTTTATTGGAAAACATCATTTTGTCGAGGTTTTAACTATGTATTCCTCTATTTCCCTCCGATTTGCATCCCTTTTTCTGGCTGTTGCGATCTGCCTCTCCTGGCTGCCCTCCGGCGTCCTGGCAGAGGAGCTGCCGGATGTGACGGATCCGGCAGTTGAAGAAACGATCCTGCCGGAAGAAACGACACAGCCTGCCGCAGAGCCAGCAGAAACTGCACCATCCGATTCCGGTTCCACCGAACCGGAAATTCCGGAAGAAGCCGACCCCGCCGTTCCGGAAACCACAGAGGCTCTGCCGGAGGAAACCGTTCCGGCGGATACCCTGCCGGAGGAAACCGACCCCGCAGATCCCCTGCCGGAGCAGCCCCTTCCTGACGAGCCCGATCCCGGGGAATCCCAGCCGGAACAAACGCTTTCCGCCGATGACGCCGCCATGATGCGCCTTTCCCCGGATCCCCTTGGCCCTGGACTGTATTTCGGCCAGTTCCACGCGCACAGCAGCTTTTCCGACGGTACTGTGACGGCAGATGCTGCATTTGCCGGTGCATCACAGGAGGGCCTGGATTTTCTGTTTCTGACGGATCACGGCGATTCCCTGACCCAGGAGGACTGGGCCTCCGGAAAAGCAGCCGCAGAGGCCGCCTTCGCCACCGGCTTTGCCGCCGGCTTCGGCTATGAAATGAACTGGCCTGCCCGGATGCAGCTTGGTCACATCGGTGTCTTCGGCACCTCCGGCTTCTGCAGCTGGCAGGCAGGCTATGACGCCTATGACGGTGCTCTGGAAAATTTCTACACAGCCATGGCGTCCACCCCCGGCGCTTTGGGCCAGTTCCATCACCCCGACAGTCACTACGGCAATTTCTGTGATTTTTCCCATTACTCCCAAGCCGCCGACAGCTTCATGGTGTTGCTGGAAACCGATGGCTCCACGGAGTCCTATGTCAAGGCGCTGGATGCCGGCTGGCATCTGGCTCCCTCCTGGGCCTCCGGTTCCCGAACCGGAAGCTTCGGCAACGGAAGAACCGCAGTCCGGGCGGAGTCTCTGACGGAACAGGGAATCTGTCAGGCTCTGCGCAGCCATCGGGTCTATGCCACTGCTGATCCGGATCTGGAGATCGCCTATACCCTGGACGGCCATGACATGGGTTCCCGGCTGGAACGCCGCACACTGGGAGATACCGCGGATATCACCGTTTTCCTCCAGGATCCCACCGATGCCGCAGCAGAACAGGTGGAAGTCATTGTAGAGGGCGGCGCGGTTCTGGCTGCCCAGACACCTGTCGGCGCCGCTGCCACGCTTTCCTTTTCCCTTTCCCCCAACCACGCCTACTATTTCCTGCGGGTCACCCAGCCGGATGGAGACATTGCCCTCACGGCGCCCATCTGGGTCAGCCATACCGAAGATCTGGGCATTGCATCCATGACCTGCGAAACCCCCGTTCCGGTGCAGAACGAACCTTTTACCCTGAATTTGTCCCTCTATAACCGGGAGCCTGCCGACTTCATCGTGGAGAGGCTGGAAATTCTGGCCGACGGCCATGTGATCTTCACGGATACCGGGCTGGCCGGCATCCCCGCCAACAGCGACCTGAGTTACCGCCTCAGTGTTTCCTGCGGCTGCATGGGCCAGACCCGGATCACCGCAAAGCTGATCGGCACTCTGGAGGGAGAGCCCCGGGCTTATGAGACCGCCCTGAACCTCAGCTTCCGCCAGTCCTCACTGGTGACGGATATTCTGGTGGATGGAAGCCACGGCAATGCCGGCACCCAGGAGCTGACCCTTCTGACGGATCTTGCAGCAGAGCATGATATCCGGGTGAGGGTCGCGGAGGAGATCAGCGCCGATTCTCTGGACCTGTGCCGTTTCCTGGTGGTCACAACCCCGCAGATCCCCTTCTCCGATACCTTCCTGGCGATCCTTTCCGATTATGCAGCCGCAGGCGGCAGCATCATACTCTGCGGCCAGGCAAATACCGGAGAAGAGGATGAAACTGCCTTCCAGCTGAACCGGATCCTGTCCTCCCTTGGTGCTTCCCTGCGGCTTCAGCCGGATGCTCTGGGAACCGATGCGCCTCTTTACCCCGCCGAATTCAACATGGAATCCCCCTGGTGCAGCGGTATTTCCAAAAATCAGGTCTACCGTCTTGCCAATGCCTGCACCGTCCATCCCGGCGGCGGACAATGGCTGGTAAAGGAAGAAAATGTGGTTCTCGCCTGCGAAGAACTGCTGTCCGGCGGCACGGTATTTGCCTGCGGCAGCCTGTTCTTCTCAGATGACAACATTCCCGCGCCGGAAACCCGCTGGAAGGAACCCTATGCCAACCGCACCATTTTACGGAATCTGCTGAATATCGGCGGAGAAACCCTTCCTGTCAGCACCATTGCCCAGGCCCGTTCCGGAGAATCCGGCCAGCTGTTCCGGATCCGGGGCTTCGTCACCGCAGGCACCTCCAATCCTTACAATACCTTCCCCGAGACCCTGTACCTGCAGGATGACACCGGCGGCATTGCGGTGATGCCCTTTACTGCCGAAGGCATCCGGGTGGGTACGCCGCTGGAGGTCACAGGATATGCAGAAATCCGGGACGGCTGCCGGATCCTGAAACCCATCTCCCACGAAATCCTGGATGCCGCCATGTATCAGTACCAGCCCCGCACCGGCAGCTGGGAAACGCTGCTGGACTATGCCGAAAACGGCGGCATGCTGGTGGAGATCGAAGGGATCTGCGATGGTGTTCTCTTCCGGGACGACGGAACGCTTTCCGGTATCCTTCTGAAAAATGAAGCAGGCCAAACTGCCAGGGTCCTGATCGAAGACGGTATTTTCTCCGGAGCCAGCGGTGAAAACACCCTCCATGAGGAGATCCGCAGCGGGCGCAAGATCCGGGCCATGGGCCTCCTGCATCTGACCCCTGCCGGCGAAACTGTCATCCGGGTTCGAAACTGCGAGGAAGTGGTCTATGTGCCCCCCAAAACCTACATCAATCCCAAAACCGGCGACCCCATTGCTGCAGCTTATGCTGCCATGTCCCTGTCCGCAGCAGCTCTGATCCTGCTGAAAAAGAAAAAAGCCATATAAAATGACAAACGCCGCAGGATAGCTCCTGCGGCGTTCTGCATGTTTAGTGGAAGGCCGCGTCAAACAGCTCCCCCAGGGGGGATCCGGTCTCCCGATAGTCGGTCAGCTGGCGTGCCATCTCCGGATATACTTCCAGCGCACGGCTGCAGCAGGCTACCATGGCGTCATCCAGATGCATGCACCTGTGATTGGCGTGATCCGGCATCATCTGATGGGCAAACCCACCCTTCATGGCTTTCTGCAAAAGCTTCGCCGTTCTGCGCTTGGGGGAAGCAAACCGCCGGGTCCAGAACATCAGACTGCTGTGGGCAGAATAGACATTGGCTGCCGTAGCAGGCGGGAAGAACTGGGCAACGGTAACGCACTCGCCCCGGGTCAGCTTCAGACTGGCGCTGATATCCTGCGTGTGGGCAGGCATTTTGCCATCCTGGCACAGAAGGTGTCGGTCCAGCTCTACTTCCAGTTCTGTCCGGCTGATGCCCTGAGCCATGGCATCCCGGAACAGAGGGGACAGCTGGGTGTTGAGACAGTAGCTGCCCAGCAGACCATACAGGCATGCAATACCGCCTTCAGAGGGATTCTGCTTCTGCAGTTCACAGGCCTGGGTGAAGAATTCCCGGCCGGTCATGCTTCCATACGTATGGTACAGCTCTCTTACTGCGCTGCGCAGCATGGGCTGATAGTAGAAAAACAGGTCGATTCCATGAAGGCCGCCGTTGTACAGCCGACGGAACCGCTGAATGGGCCGCTGCTGGGCCTGCGGCAGGGTGCGCAGAGCTTCCGCGCCGAAGCGGTGCAGAGCATAATTTGCGGGCATAGGGGTCACCTCCGGAAAGTTTCGACTATTTTACATCATCCGTCCGGGTTTTTCCAGTGGTTTTCCGTAAATTTTGTTTGAATTCTCGGATTTTTCCGCCGTTGCAATGAATTATTTCCTGTGATATAATGGTAAAAACTTCCTCGAGGTGTGTTATGGAAACCAAAAAACTGTATTATGTAGACCCCCACATGGCACAGTTCTCCGCCCGGGTACTGTCCTGCAAAGCCGGGGAAGCGAATTTCGAAGTGATTCTGGATCAAACCGCTTTCTATCCGGAGGGCGGCGGCCAGGCTGCCGATACCGGCACGCTGGGAGGCGTCCGGGTGCTGGATACCCGGGAGAAGGATGATGCCATCATTCATTTCTGCGATGGAGCCCTGACGGTTGGGGACACGGTGGAAGGCATCATCGACTATGACCTCCGGTTTGACCGGATGCAGCAGCACACCGGCGAGCACATCGTCTCCGGCCTTATCAACGCCCGCTGGGGCTTCCACAACACCGGCTTTCACATGGGCACCGAGTCTACCACCATCGATTTTGATGGAGTGATCCCGCCGGAGGCGCTGCCCGGTATTGAGCTGCAGGCCAACGAGGCAATCTGGAAGAATCTTGCTGTCCGATGCTGGATCCCCACTCCCGATGAACTGCCTGGTGTCGCCTACCGCACCAAGCGGGCGCTGCCCTGGCCGGTGCGGATCGTGGAGGTGCCGGGCTATGACAGCTGCGCCTGCTGCGGCACCCATACTGCCTTCACCGGCGAGGTGGGTCTTATCAAGCTGCTGTCTGCCATTCCCTTCCGGGGTGGTACCCGGATGGAAATGGCCTGTGGCAGACGGGCCCTCAACATCCTGAACACCGCCTTTGAGCAGAACCGGCAGGTCTCTCAGGCCTTCTCGGCCAAAATGCAGGAGACCGGTGAAGCCGCCCGGAAAATGAACGAAGCCCTTGCCGCCCAGAAATACCGGATCACCGGGCTGGAAAAGCAGATCTTTGCCGGTATTTCTGCCGGTTACGCCGAAAAAGGCGATGTGCTGCATTTCGAAGAAGGACTGGACAATGTGGCCGTCCGGGAACTGGCAGACGCCATTGCAGGCTTGTGCGGCGGCACCGCAGCCGTATTCAGCGGCAGCGATGAAAACGGCTATGCCTTCTGTCTGGTATCCCGCAGCGGCGATCTGCGTCAGCTGGGGAAAGAGATGACCAAGGCCCTCAATGGCCGGGGCGGCGGCAAGCCCATCTTCCAGCAGGGCAGAGTATCTGCCTGCCGGACACAGATTGAAGAATTCTTCCGCAAATAAAACCACACAGGGTGATCCCACATCTGCCCCGACACAGCCGATACATCCATTATGATCACCGGCGCCAGCGTCACCGGGTACCGCAGGATCCCGGGACCGAACGCCGGGCGGCTGCGGTGATGCCGTCCATAGACATGGTGCGATCCGTCTTGCCGGGACAGAATCGGATCATTACCCACAAATGTCAATCAGGCAGCCCTTACGGGCTGCCTGAAATCGTTGCTGAGAGACATCGGTATAACCTGCGCAGGCGCTGCACCCGGCCAAGGTCTGTACGAAAGGCGCGAGGATGCGGTTGCACCTCACCTGATGACTGATCCATCAGACCACCCGGTTTATGCAAACATGGCAGTGGACAGATACCGCTCGCCGGAGTCGGGCAGCAGGACCACAATGGTCTTGCCCTGGTTTTCCGGCCGCTTTGCGATCTCCAGCGCCGCCCACAGGGCACCGCCGGAGGAAATACCGGCCAAAATGCCTTCCTCCCGGCCCAAACGGCGGCCGCAGGCATAGGCTCCCTCCAGAGGGCAGGTCACCACTTCATCCACAACGCTCATATCCAGGATCTCGGGCACGAAGTTGGCGCCGATGCCCTGAATGCCATGGGGGCCTGCCGTGCCTTTGGTCAACAGGGGAGAATCTGCAGGCTCCATGCCGATGATCTGTACAGAGGGGTTCTTCTCCTTCAGATACCGGCCTGTACCGGTGATGGTGCCGCCGGTGCCAATGCCTGCCACAAAAATATCCACCCCGCCGTCTGTGTCGGCCCAGATCTCAGGGCCGGTGGTCCGGTAATGGGCGTCCGGATTGGCGGGATTCACAAACTGTCCGGCAATGATGGCGCCGGGGATCTGCGCTTTCAGGGCTTCGGCCTTTGCAATGGCACCGGACATTCCCTCTGCACCGGGAGTCAGCACCAGCTCTGCGCCAAAGGCGGTCATCAGCTTCTGCCGCTCGATGCTCATGGAGTCGGGCATGACGATGATGCAGCGGTAGCCCCGGGCCGCAGCAACACAGCACAGACCAATGCCGGTATTGCCGGAAGTGGGTTCGATGATCGTGCTGCCGGGCTGCAGCAGACCCCTGTTTTCCGCATCTTCAATCATGGCCAGACCCACACGGTCCTTGGCGCTTCCGGCGGGATTCATACCCTCCACTTTGGCCAGCAGGCGGACGGACAATCCATCCTTTTTCTCGATATTGCAAAGCTCCAGCAACGGCGTGCCGCCGATCAGCTGGGAAACGGATGTTTTGATATTTGCCATAATGAAACCTCCAATGAACCTGTAAATAATCGTTTAGCTTAGCAAGGAGATGTTACTTTCTTGTCTCCGAACAAGAAAGTAACCAAAGAAGTCGTCTTAAGGGGGACTTTTCAAAAAGCCGTCCCCCTTAAGAAGCCCCCTCCTGTGCTGTCGGGCCGGCAAATTTTAACACAAAGGCGGGAATGTACCGATTCCCGCCCATCCGTCCTCAGTACCACCCCATTTGGGCAAAAATCGGGACATTTCTGCCCAAATCAGGATCTAAGTTAAGGTGCTCCGTACTGACGGCGATGCGGCCGGGGGATTCACAAGGGGACGGCTGGGGCGCGCGGGAGCGCGACTTTCAGGACCCCTTGTGCCTGCTTCTTTTGGTACTTTTTTGCAGGAGCAAGAAAAGTACAGGCAGAACCTTCGTAAGATAAACGATCATTTATCGCTGTAAAGATATTTCAAATTATACATCCCACTTCGACGGGTGTCAATTGACTTTCTTTTCCTTCTATGGTAAACTAATGTCCATCACGCAAGGAGGGAACGCCATGAACCCCATCGAACAGCAAATTGAAGGCATTGTTGACAACATTCTGCTGGATTACTGCCACGGGAGGGACATCGACAAGATGGATCTGTTCCAGCACCCCGACAAAGCTGTCATAATCGATATGATCGGCAAGCTCATGCGGATCATTTATCCCGGCTCCGCCCGGGACAAGACCTACCGCATTTATAACGCCCGGCATAATCTGTCCATGCTCATCGAAGATGTCATGTACAATCTGAACAAGCAGATCACCCTCGTACTGAAAACCCAGCTGGACGAACAGACTGCCGCCGAACGGGCGCAGCAGATCAGTCTGGCATTTTTCCGCTCCATTCCCGGTGTCCGGGCCATCGCCCAGACCGATGTGGAAGCCTTTTACGCCGGTGACCCGGCGGCCTACAGCGTGGACGAGATCATTTTCAGTTATCCCGGCCTGTTTGCCATCACTGTTTACCGGCTGGCCCACATTCTGTATGAGCTTGGCGTTCCCATGCTGCCCCGGATCATGTCCGAGCACGCGCACTCCATCACCGGTATCGACATCCACCCCGGCGCCACCATCGGCAAGTATTTCTTCATCGACCACGGCACCGGCATCGTCGTGGGCGAAACCACCAATATCGGTGACCATGTGAAGATCTATCAGGGCGTTACCCTGGGCGCACTGACCACCCGGGGCGGCCAGAGTCTGAAGGGCAAGAAGCGTCATCCCACCATCGAGGATCACGTCACCATCTACGCCGGCGCCTCTATTCTGGGCGGTGCCACCGTCATCGGCCGGGAATGTGTCATCGGTTCCAACGTATTCATCACCCATTCCATCCCTGCCTGCACCACCGTCAGCGTCAAAAGTCAGGAACTGCAGATGAAGACCAGAAACTGCAGCGGCGACTGCTCCCGGTGCGAAAACAAGCTGGAACCCTTCTGGGAAGATCAGAAATAACATTCAGTGCGCACCCACCGGGTGCGCACTGTTTTTCTGAATATTTAAAAATGGTCGTTTCTCACCCTATTGGATGGAATATACTTTTCTTGTTTCTGCAAGAAAAATACCAAAAGGATGCTGAGTTGCTTGCTCAACGCCGTGCCAAGAGCTGAGCCTATGCCCGGTTGCGCTTTGCACACGCCTGTGGGCGCAGCCGCAAGCAAAGCCGTGCCCTTTGGAAATCCTCAGTACGCATCGCCGTAAGCACCGGCGCACCTTAACTTAGATCCCCATTTGGGCAGAAATGTGCCGATTTCTGCCCAAATAGGGTGGTGCTGAGAACGGATGGGCGGGAATCGGTACATTCCCGCCTTCGTGTTAATATCTGCGGGCCTGATGGTTCAGGAGGGGGATATACAAGGGGGACGGCTTTTTGCAAAGTCCCCCTTGTATCGGCTTCTTTTCGCCCTTTTCTTGCCGAAACAAGAAAAGGGCATACATCCGTTTGGTAAGATAAACGATCATTTACCTGCCCTGGCAAGGTCTTTTATGACCTCGCCGGCCAGGATCAGACCTGCTGTGCCGGGAACGAAGGCCACACTGCCGGGAATCTGCCGCTTGCCCAGTGCCGCCGCCTCTTCCTCCCAGCCGGTGGGGGTCAGGGCCTCCTCCTGGGAATAGACCACCTTCAGATGTTTGATGCCCCTTTTCCCAAGCTCCTTCCGCATGATCCTGGCCAGAGGACACATGGAGGTTTTGGAGATATCCGCCACCTGAAAGGCCGAAGCATCCAGCTTGTTGCCGGTGCCCATGCAGCTGATAATTGGGGTGCCTGCTGCGTAAGCCTGCTGTACCAGTGCCAGCTTGCCGGTGACGGTATCGATGGCATCCACGATGTAATCATAGTTTGTAAAGTCAAATCCTGCCGCGGTTTCCGGGGTGTAAAACACCTGGTGTGTCCGGACAATGCACACCGGATTGATATCCAGGATCCGCTTTCTGGCTGCCTCCACCTTGGGAATCCCCACAGTGGAATGGGTGGCCAGAATCTGGCGGTTGATATTGGAAACACTGACGGTATCATTGTCGATCACATCGATCTGCCCGATGCCGGCCCGGGCCAGAGCCTCCACAGTATAGCCGCCCACGCCTCCTATGCCGAACACCGCCACCCGTGCCTGCCGCAGCCGGTCTACAGCATTTTCTCCCAGCAGCATGGCAGTGCGCAGAAACTGTTCGTTCATATTCTTTCCTCCGATAAAAAAGGCTCTCCTATGGAGAGCCTTTCCTTTTTAGTCTTCAAACTCCAGAACGTCCTGGAACTTCTCCTTGAAAATGGCGTAGACGGCATCCAGCTTTGCTTCATCCGTAACAGCCAGATAATTTTCGTTCTCCTCGTCCACAGGCTCCACTTCCAGAATCACAATCTCGGCAGCTTCCTCTTCCATGGGCAGCAGCACCAGATATTCCTTGCCCTCATATTCGATGCAGTCCAGATATTCAAATTCCACATCCTTGCCGTTTTCATCGGTGAGGGTGAGGACGCTGACTTCTTCCTCAGGGATCAGGTTTTCGTTCTCCATGATGGTTCCTCCTTATGTTGGTTGATTTCTGATTGAATTATACCCTATCCGGTGCAGAAAAGCAAGGAAAATCATGGATGCCGCAATCGCAAAACCTTAATATTTCCTACTCTTGAAAATCGCGGAAAACCATGTTAAAGTAATGAAATAAGACGAAATAAAGGATGATCCCGTATGCGAAATCAATTAGCAGCGCTGCTGCTGTGTGTACTTCTTGCGATGGGCCTGACTGCCTGTGGGAGCGATGGTCCCGAACCTCACGCAGAAACAGCTGAAACCACCGAAGCCACCATTCCCGCCACAGTCCCCGCAGATGGAAATCCGGAGGATGTGACCTGCCGGGGCAGCTACTCCGCCGACGATGATGCCATCGCCGCCGCGGCAGATATCGTGGTTGCATCCATGGAAGGTGCCAACCTCACCAACAGCCAGCTTCAGATCTACTACTGGCTGGAAGTGGCTGACCACCGGATGTCCGATCATCCCCAGCAGCCGGATTACAGCCGGAGCCTGGATACCCAGACCTGCCCTTTGGATACCGGTGTCAACAGCTGGCAGCAGTATTTTCTGGACAGAGCCCTGACCGCCTGGCATGCCCATCAGGCGCTGGTGCTGATGAGCGAAGCCGAAGGTGTTCCCACTGAGGAGGCATACAAGCCTGATCTGGAAAAACATGCGGAATATATGACTGGTATGCCTGCCACCACATACCTCTACGGATGGGAGAAAAGCTATTCCCCCAACCGCCTCCATCAGGCCTATCTGGATTCTGTGCCTGATCTGCTGAATACACTGGCTTCTGACAACGGGTTTGCAGACAACGATGCCCAGGCAAGGGCCATTGCCGGTGCCGGTGCCTCCGGCCGGGATCTGATCAGCTATACCCATACGGCAAATCTCGCTTACATGTACTTCACGGAAATGGGCTATCATTTTGAACCCACTGCCGAAGATATAGAAGCCTGGTACCGTGAGAACAGTGCGCTCTGCCCCGGCGCTGCCGAAAAAACCGTGGATATCCGCCATATCCTGATGATTCCTGACGGTGTCTGCGCCGCTGACGGCACCGTTACCGCCGGTGATGACGCGTGGAACGCCTGCCTGGAACAGGCGGAGGAGCTGGTAACTCAGTGGCAGACCGCCGTTAAAAAAACCCGCTTCGCCAAGTATATCCCCGATCAGGTCGCCGAGGCCCGGTTCTCTGAGTTTGCCAAAAAGAATTCTCAGGATCCTGGTTCCAGCCTCATCGGTGGTCTGTACGCAAACATTCGTCAGGGCCAGCTGGCGCCGGAGCTGGATGCCTGGTGCTTTGAAGACGCCCGTCAGTACGGCGATTCCGCCGTGATCCGCAGTTCCGCCGGATATCACATTCTCTTCTTCGCCGGTTCCACCGAGGGCTGGCAGACAGAAGCCGAAGCCGGTCTTCTGGCCCGGATGTATACCGATCTGGTAACGGATGCCATGGCACGCTATCCCATGGATGCGGACTACAGCCTTATCCGTCTGGGTCAGGCAGAGGACAACGGTTCCTTCGTCACAGCCTCCGACCTGCTGTACCCCGATGTGGCCCATGAACGGTTCCCGGATATGCCGCTGTACCTGCAGCAGGACTACCCGGAAGCCATGTACGGCGACTACAAGCTCAGCTCCCACGGCTGCGGCATCACCACCCTGGCCATGCTGGCCAGCTACATGACGGACCAGGAGCTGACTCCCCCGGAACTGGCCGCCCGGTACGGCTACTACTGCGGTGTCCGGGGTACGGAGATTGTCCTCTTCGACAACACCCCGGCAGAAATGGGCTTCCATCTGGTAAAGCGGAGCTACAACTGGGAGGAAATGGATGCCGCACTGAAAAACGGTCAGGTAGTGGTCTCCCTGCAGACCGCCGGCTACTGGACCCGGGGCGGACATTATCTGGCCATGATCGCCCTGAATGAAGACGGCCGCTATGTGGTCCGGGATTCCAACCTTTACAACTACAAGCGGATCTCCGCCCATGAGGGAGACTCCCACACCCGCGGCAGCATCAGTCCTGCCAGCCAGTATTACTGGATCTACGAAAAGAAAGTCACCTCCATCCCCACCTGCACCCGCTGCGGCAGCGGTCAGACAGGCGCTCCGGAGATCCTGTTCCGGTCTGCCTATCACTGTGAAAAGTGCCTGGCCGCCATGAACCGCAGAGGAAATTTCCTGACAGGCATCAGCGGATAATATACAGATCAGCAGGCCATGTCCCAACGGGACATGGCCTGTGCTTGTCAAAAAACACGCCTGACAAAGTCAGGCGTGTTTCTGTTCAGAAATTGGCAACCTCAGAAGACTTCAGCTGAAGCTGCAATTTGTCTGCGATAAGCGCGATAAATTCGGAATTCGTGGGTTTTCCCTTGGTGTTGCTCACAGTATAGCCAAAGAACCTTTGCAAGGTATCCAGATCCCCTCTGTCCCAGGCTACTTCGATGGCGTGTCGGATGGCCCGCTCTACTCTGGACGGCGTGGTCTGGAATGTTTTCGCCACCTGGGGGTACAATACTTTGGTGATGGCGTTCACGGGCTTGTCAGCCCGTTGGAGGGGCTTCCAGAAGTGGGTAATTTGGAAGGGTTTTTGTGAAGGATTGATAGCTTTATTCGTTGCCCGGTGTTTCCTTTCTTCATCGGGCTTGTAGCACTATTATAGTAAATTCTAATTTTTAAGTCAAGTTTCATACCAATGAATACTTGAAAAAAGATTTTTCGGAACATTTCAAACCAAAAGCAGTGCTAAAAACCAATGAACTCTTTGGAAAAAACGATAACTAAAACTTTTATGAGAGTTTTGTAAAATCAAAAACCGTTATTTTCTAAAACACAAATAATAACTTTTTACTACTTATGATCCAGAAGTGAACAAATCGATAAGTGGATTCAAACAACTCTGGAACAACTATTTTACAACTGCGGAAGTAAGGTCTGAAGTGCGCCGGAGCGATGCTCTGAGGCGAGTTAGGGCTGCCGCCACACCGAATTTTTAGCGAGGCATTTTTGCCTCGTTTTTCTTTTGTCTTTACAGAATACCAGTCATTCGAATATGACCGATTTTTCAGGAAGTATTATATAATAAAGGCACAAAGAGAGAGGAACACAACACCTCAGAAAACAACAACTCTTTAGTAAGAATCTAACCCAAATCAAACAAAAACCAATCCAAAAGTAAGAACTTATTAACATCTTTTTATCAGGAGGAAAACAAAATGAAGGTCAAGTTTAGTGAGAGATCTATTGAGGTAACAAAGACTTTTGCAGTAAAGGCTTCCCACTTTGGTTCTGAGGAATACAATCTGCTGCGAACTGCGATGCAGGATTTGCCTGACTTTAAGTTAGTAATCAAGGCTGCCCCAAAGCGTCGCCAGCCTTACACGAAGGGTTTGACTTACGAATATATGTATTCCTATATTTCCGATGTCAATAAAGATGATTCTCTTATGAAAGAATATATGAAGCTGCGTGAGTATGGCTGCAATTACGGACAGATCCGAAAGTGGTTCTTAACGAGGTTCCCTGAGTTCAATAACTTCGCTGCTTAAAGAAAACAAGTACCACAAAAACGACAGGTTCTCAAAACGAACTGATATAATAGAGACATAAAGAACAGGGGAAAACAAAACCCCGAAACAAAAAAGAAAAATAAAATTTTGGAGGAAATAATTATGTTTATCAATGAGAAGAAGATGGCTATCGAAATGACCAAGAAGTTTGCTGTCGCTGCCCATAAGTTTGGAACCCAGGAGTACAAGGATCTTCAGGAAGTCCGAAAGGATTACCCTTCTTACAAGGAGGTCATCGTTACCCGCAAAACTACTGCGAAGAAGGACAACTTCAAGGGGTTGACCTATGAATACATGGAAAAATATATTTCCAGCCATGACGAAGACGGCAAAATCATGGCAGAGTACCAGGATCTGCGTGGTCTGAGCGAACGCGCAAAGGAAGCACTGGCTGAGCCTTGTTCCTATCTGGAAATGCGAGCCTGGTTTTTGAAGACCTACCCCGCAATTGCTAAGTTCCATGAAGATCGTGAGAAGTTACTGGCAGCCTGATAACAGGTGCCAGTAATACGACAGATAATCTAAGATAGCTGATATAATGAAGCCATAAAGAACAGGGGACAACCCCACAAACAAAATATAAATTTGGAGGAAATAATTATGTTTATCAATGAGAAGAAGATGGCGATTGAGGTTTCTAAGAAGTTTTATGCCGCTGCTAGCAAGTATGGTACCCAGGAATACAGAGATCTTCAGGAAGTCCGACGCGACTACCCCAACTTCAAGGTGAGTGTCGTTACTCGTAAGGCAACTACCCAGAAAGACACCTACAAGGGTCTGACCTACTCCTACATGGAAACCTACATCAAGGCACACGACGATAATAAGAAGTCCATTATGGCTGAGTACGAAATGCTCCGCGGTATCTCTAAAGCGGCAAAGGATGCCCTGGCAGAGCCTTGCAGCTACAACGAAGTGAAAAACTGGTTCCTGAAGAAGTTTACTGAGATTGCGGATTTCCACAAGATGCGGGAAGAACTTCTTAAGACCGCATAAATTAGTGCCAGTAAAATGACTGGTTCCGAGATTTGCAAAGTATAATTAAGACATAAAGAACAGGCCACACCTGATAAAAATTGGAGGAAAATAAAATGATGAATCCCAAGAGCGCCATTAAGGTAAAGTACGCTGAGCAGCTGATCGAAATGAACACCACCTTTGCTAAGATGATTGAAAACCCCATGTCCGATGAATACGCACTGCTCCAGAAGCTGAAGATGGAGAATCCCGGCTTCAAGGTTTGCAACCGCAAGATTAAGAGCAACCCTAACAAGGATACCTACAAGGGTCTGACCTATGCTTACATGAGAAGCTACATCATCACTCACGAAACCGAAGCAACCCGTGTAAATGTTCTGCATGACTTTGACGAACTGATCCTGATTTCTCAGTGCCACGGCAAGCGGCTGCGCTATCCCACTATCAAGAAGTGGTTCCTGGCTAAGTACCCTGAAGTCGCAAAGTTTGGTGTAGATACTGCCGAACAGGAAGAGAACAAGGAAGATGCATCCAAGAGCCAGAATGTGGTTCCTTTCTCCGCACCAAAGACTGTAGAAGAAAACGCTTCTGTCGAGCTTGACGAGGTTGTCTAAGATGTTTACCGTAGCTGAGATGGAAATTATGTGCGATGAAATCTTGATGGCTGGGCATGGACTGACGGCTCAGGAACTCCATGCCCTACCTGAGAAAGAGATCATCAAACTGTACACCGCTTGCGATAGAAAGGACGAATGAAGATGGCTGCCACTGTGCCGAACCAGAAAGTGGTTCATGTGAATCGGGATATGCCCGAAAAGAATGAAGGGAATTTTCTCCTTATCAAGAAAGAGAATCTGTATGCTGCATACAGAGATCTTAACGCCACCGCACTTTGCTTGTACCTGTACCTTGCCGGAAATATGAACGGATTCAATCTGGCATTCTCTCCAAAAGCAATCCATAATGAGATGGGTATGCCGGAATCCACTTGTCGGGATCAGTTCAATGTTTTGGCAAAGAAAGGGTATCTTGTACCCAAGCATGAGAAAAGTAATATATACGATTTCTATGAGATACCAAAAGAGAAAGAAAAGGCGTAAACGGCTACCGTTTTTTGAAAGCGGGCGGCGTTTCTTCCCACGGCTCCCGTTGTAGAGCCACCGCAAGGGTTTAGAGAAATATATAATAAGAGAAAGTGGTGATAGATATAATATATATAGCGGGGCTGTTTAATCAAATCAGATTAAATGCTATGCCCCAAACTTCAAGTAATAGTGAACAGATAATTAGTCGATTTTTCCATAGACCGCATACGCCTCCTTCGTCGGCTATGCTCATGGAAAAACGACTAATTTTTTGTATTATTTCAGACGAAGGAGAAACGAAAATGACTTTAGTTGATTATTATGACAGACAGATTCCAGAATACTATCCAACTATGTACATGGATGGCTATACGCCAGAACAAATCCTCCATGCGGTTCACCGCAAAATGGTTCGTGAATACTTGGAGCGGGAAGCAGAGAAGGAAGCTGAAAGAAAAATTGAAAAACAGGTCAAAAAACAGATTGATTCAGCAATGAAGGATCTGTTTAAGGACTGGAAATAAAGAGAAGCGGCAGCTTGCTTTACGATCAAACAACCCCTGTGAGGAAGATCGTGGAGCGGGCTGCCGCTTTTTTGTTTTCTCTTGAAAAAGTTCTGAAAACGCCGTAAAAAGTGCTTATTTTGATTTTAATTAAAATTTTTGATATAATATATATAGAAAGTTAAGAAATACCAAAGGAGAAAATTATGTATAAAAAAGTCATTTACTTACCTTGGAGCGGTAACAGAAAGATTATGCAGTGGGACAGAGAAAACTATATTGACCTTCTGAAACAGTTTACGATTGATGAAATTGAGATTATGAATGACTATCTGGATGGAGAGGGATATGATGTTAAAGGGTTGAGCGAAACGCATGCAGAATATGTAGATAGTGTTCTGTTCACTTACATCAAAGACTGGATAAAACTATTGATTGAAGAGGATCGTTATAAGGAAGCAACAGACCTTTTCTCTATTTACAGTTCGGTCATGGCAACCCGCCCGCTGAATTGAAAAATAACTTTCAAGGAGGCGAGAAAGTGGCAAAGAATTATGTAGATAACACATACGAAATGCTGCGCCGAAGGGGATTATCCCCCAAATATGAACACCCAGGCATTTACTGTATCAAACTGGACGATTAGATCGTTTACATAGGAAAAAGCGAAAATATGATGCGGCGGGTTGCAGAGCATTATGTTGGAATCCAGAAGGAAACAGAAAAGAAATACCGCATTTTATCTGAGGCGCACCGGAAAGGTCATTCCGTTACATTCGATGTGCTGTATGATGCCAAGGGCAAACGGTATGCGGAAATCGAAGAAGAAATCGGCAGCAAAGAGGGCGAGTTAATTCGTTAGTATCTGCCCGTGCTGAATACGCAGATTCCAAAAGCAGAGGATTGGCGCAAGTGGGATGTGAACACCGTGGATGCTAGAGAAGTGCTGAAGGAGCTTCTGTGATCCTCCGTGTCTTTCCCTTCTGGATCGTCCTGACGGGCAGATTTGACGATTTGCGGAAACAGGCGTGAAAACCGTTTTCCGAAATAAAAAGTCAACTTCGTGGGAGATTTGGTCAGATATACCCCCTATTGGAGAAACGAAAAATTTTTATCCCGAAATTCAAAGATAGATCCCGATGGATAAAAAGAAGTTTTAAAGTTGAAAAAATCTCGTTGGGATCTGGAAAGAAAGATATAGGAATTTTATAAAAAAGATGTTAGAAAGTTGAAAAGGAGGGGCAGCCGCAAACTGTCCCTCCCACTGTTTTCAATGAATCATTCCTTAACATATTCCAAAAGGTCTGCGGGCTGACAATCCAGAAGCTCACAAATCTTAGAAATATTCTGCAAAGAGATGTACTTATTCTCCCGCAAAGACTGGATCACACCCTCAGACAGAAGCTTTTCTTTTCTCAGTCTGTTGGTATTATAGCCAGCTTCTTTTAGTGCGGCGAGAATGTCAATCTTATAGACAACAGGCATTGTGGTTCCTCCCTTCCTGGGGCTGCTAAAAAAGTGCCCCTTCTCCATTGTCCGTATTATAGCATAAGATTACACAGAAATCAATGTAAAATATAAACATAATATTACACAGATATTTGTGTAATCTGCGAATTGAAATTACACAGAAAACAGTGTATAATACTATCAGAAGGTAAGGGAAGCCAACCGGAAGAAGCTACACGGGAGTAGGGTAGCAAGAGCCGAAAGCGTCCACAAACTCAAGCCCATATCCTAGTGAGACGGAAGCCCCGTTGACATGACTTGAAGATGACTTGAGGGTTGGCAATCCCACCAAA
>JAFQTF010000026.1 GCA_017409205.1 Oscillospiraceae bacterium
ATTCCGACCACATGTGGGTCTGCCAGATCGATGTGGGCGAAGAGGAGCCCGTGCAGATCGTCACCGGCGCCCAGAATGTGAAGGAAGGTGACCTGGTCCCTGCCTGCCTGCACAACTCCTGGCTGCCCGGCGGTGTCCATATCACCAAGGGTAAGCTCCGGGGCGTTAAGTCCAACGGTATGCTCTGCTCCTTTGCCGAGCTGGGCCTGACCCAGAACGATGTGCCCGGCGCCTATGCCGACGGCATCTGGATCCTGAACGACGAGGACTGCAAGCCCGGTGATGATATCAATCTGGTCATCGGTAACGACGATACCGTTGTGGAATTCGAGATCACCAACAACCGTCCCGACTGCTACAGCGTCATCGGTCTGGCCCGTGAATCTGCCGCCGCCTTCGGTACGCAGATGAAGCATCATGAGCCTGTGGTCAAGGGCAGCGATGCCGGCGACATTTACGATTATCTGGATGTGGAAGTTCCTGCCGAAAATCTGTGCAACCGCTATACCGCCAGAATGGTTGCCAATGTCAAGATCGGCCCCTCTCCCAAGTGGCTGCGCAACCGACTGCGGGCCAACGGCGTCCGCCCCATCAACAACATTGTTGACATCACCAACTATGTCATGCTGGAATACGGCCAGCCCATGCACGCTTTCGACTACCGATACATCACCGACAAGAAGATCGTTGTCCGGGAAGCCGAAGAGGGCGAGACCCTGACCACGCTGGATGGCACTGTCCGGAATCTGAAGGCCGGTATGCTGGTCATCGCCGATGACAACCGTGCTATCGGTCTGGCAGGTATCATGGGCGGCGAAAATTCCGAAATCATGGAAGATACCACCACCGTCGTCTTTGAATCCGCTAACTTCAACGGCACCTCCATCCGTCAGACTGCTCTGGCACTGGGCATGCGCACCGAGGCTTCCGGCAAGTTCGAAAAGAATCTGGATCCCATGATGACCGTTCCCGCAGTCCAGCGCGCCTGCGAACTGGTGGAACTGCTGGAGTGCGGTGATGTGCTCTGCGGCACCATCGACATCATCAACTATGTTCCCCAGGAGAAGACTCTGCCTCTGGAAGTGGAGAAGATCAACAAGCTGCTGGGCACCAATATTTCCAGAGAGGACATGGTCAAGTACCTGAATCTGCTGGAGATCCCCGTGGAGGGCAATGAGATCCTGGTTCCCTCCTTCCGTCCCGACCTGAACCTGATGGCTGACATCGCTGAAGAAGTGGGCCGTTCCTATGGCTACAATGAGATCCCCACCACTTCCTTCAAAACCTCCACCCAGGGTGGCTACTCCGCCGAAATGAAGCTGGAGACCAAGGCTGGCGCTGTCTGCCGCAGCCTGGGCTACAGCGAGATCATCACCTATTCCTTCGTTTCCCCCGCCGTCTTTGACCAGATCCGTCTGCCCTCCGACTCCCCCCTGCGCAATGCACTTCGGATCCAGAATCCTCTGGGCGAAGATACCTCCATCATGCGCACCATCGCCCTGCCCTCTATGCTGGAGATCCTGAGCCGCAACAATGCCTACCACAACAAGGCCGCCAAGCTCTATGAGCTGGCCAAAATCTATGTTCCCGTGGAAGGTCAGAAGCTGCCTCAGGAGCCCAAGATGCTGCTGCTGGGTGCTTACGGCGCCGGTACCTCCTTCTTCACTCTGAAGGGCGAGCTGGAAGCCATCTTTGCCGGTCTGCGTGTGAAGAAGGCCTGCTACCACGCTGTGAAGAATAACCCCAGCTTCCATCCCGGCCGCTGCGCAGCTGTTGTCATTGACGGTGTGGAAGTCGGTTACATCGGTCAGGTCCATCCCACCGTCGCCGGAAACTACGGCATTGATGTGGAGGTCTACTGCGCCGAAATCAACTTCACCAGCCTGAGCAGCCTGATGCTGCCCGAAGCCACCTATGTTCCCCTGCCCAAGTATCCCGGTGTCAACCGCGACCTGTCCCTGATCTGCGATGAGGAGATCACCGTTGCACAGGCTGAGGAAGTGATCACCGCCTCTGCCGGCAAGTTGCTGCGGGGCGTCAAGCTCTTCGATATTTACCGCGGCACCGGCGTTCCCGAGGGCAAAAAGAGCATGGCCTTCTCTCTGGAGCTGCGTGCTGACGACCGCACCCTGACCGACACCGACTCCGAAGCCGTTGTCACCAAGGTGCTTGCCGCACTGAAGGAAAAGCTGAACGCCATTCTGAGATAAACATTTTCACAAATTTTTCCGTTTTCGGTACTTTACAGAAGACTGAAATTCGGTTATAATGACCATAATCTTTTATTAAGGAGGCTGAGACCATGACGGAACAGAGCACCTTAAAGTTCACAGTAGCCAGCGACGACAAAGAGAATATGCGCCGTATTCTCCGTAGTGTGTACGAGGCCTTGACCGAAAAGGGCTACAATCCCATCAATCAGATCGTCGGCTACCTG
Organism: Oscillospiraceae bacterium; assembly: GCA_017409205.1. GTDB lineage: Bacteria > Bacillota > Clostridia > Oscillospirales > Oscillospiraceae > Faecousia. The sequence continues at coordinate 2,438 of JAFQTF010000026.1, forward strand.
CTGACCGAGGATCCCACTTACATCACCAATTATAACAATGCCCGCAGTATGATCTGCAAGATCGACCGGGATGAACTGATGCAGGTTCTGGTTCGCGAATATCTGTTTGTGAAGGACTAATCATCCGCCAAGAGGCTTTTGCCACGGCAAAAGCCTCTTGTTTTGTATCTTTCCAACTTCATACTCCCCTCCGTCTTGCAAAACCTTAAATTTTTGAACTTTTTGTAACATTTTTCCTTTTTGGCTCATCTTTGCCGATGAATCACTTGACGTTTCATTTATCAACGTGTTACAATCTGATTACATTTATTCAGGAGGTTTCCATAATGGCTGAAGAAAATGCAGTTCTCATGTATAAGGGCCGCCCCCTCATGCGTAAGGACAATCTTGTTTATTACGGATCCATGGCTGACAGCCACATCGTGATGCTCCAGATTCTGGAATCCAAAAAGATTAACGATGTGGACATTGCCACCCGTGTTTCCGTTCAGCTGCAGCTGACGGATCCCGCTGCCCGCAGCCGGGATCGCATTGTTAAGAAGAGTGAAAAAGACGGTTTCTATACTGCCCTGGATCTGGGCTGTGTCTGGCTGGAGCGCGCTCTGGCAGGCAAATAATCATTAGACAGAAATGTAAGACGGAGGTACTGTATGAATCAACTGAAGCGGATTATTTCCGTGATTCTGATAACGTTTCTGTTAGCAGGCAGTTTTACAATCACGGCTTCTGCATCCGATGGTATTGTGCACGGTGTGGGCTATGTGATGACATCCCTCCTCAGACTTTACAGCAAGCCTTCCTCCGGCTCCGATGTCGTGGATACCGCTGCATGCGGCGAATGTGTTATCATTGAAAAGCTGGACGAGGACTGGTGTCTTGTCAGCTACAACCTGCAGGAAGGCTATATGCGGACGGATTGTCTGGATATCCGTACTGAAAGTGATGTGGAGCTGGGTCAGGGAAATATCAACGCCAGCGTTGCATATCTGCGGTCCGGCCCCGGAACGGAATACTCCATTCTCAGTTCCGGCTTTCGGGACAATGATTTTGCTATTGTGGGTATCTGTAACGGATGGTACAAAATTCTGAAGGACAATGCCTCCTGCTATATCCGCAGTGATCTGATGGATCTGAAAGAAGTCCCTGCTGAAAATGATGCATCCGAAACGGATCCCCGGTTTTTTGTGCGGGGTGAGGCCATTGCCGAACTGACCTTCACGGAGTCCGAGGCTGTGGCTATGGCTGCTCCCGGCGGCTACTACGCACCCATCAGCGGTTCCCGGATTCTGGCTGAAGCTCAGAAATACATTGGAACCCCTTATGTGTTCGGCGGCACCTCCCCCAGCGGCTTTGACTGCTCCGGTCTTGTTTATTACGTTCTGTCTTCATTCGGCTATCCTTCCAACCGCACTGCAGCCGATCAGTATCAGATGGGTTCCCCTGTTGACAGAAGCAGCCTCCAGCCCGGCGATCTGGTGTTCTTCGCCAATACATACACCAGTGGTATTTCCCATGTGGGTATTTATGCCGGCGGCGGACAGTTCCTGCACGCCCCCAAGGAAGGCTCCACAGTCTCCTATTCCAGCCTCAGCGGCTACTGGGCAAGTCATTACCATGGCGCCCGCAGACTCGGATAACTGAAAATGCACACCCGGCATACGCAATGCCGGGTGTTTTTTGTTGCTTATATTTCTTTTGTTTAAAACTTATTTACATTTCCTTCACAAAATGTTGGCACAAAACCGACAATCCAAGACTTTTTCCAACATAATGCTTGACATCTATGTAACAATATGTTACAATCTGATTACATTTGGCTCATGAGGTATTCACAATGGCTGAAAACAATGCAGTTCTTATGTATAAAGGACGTCCCCTTATGCGCAAAGACAACCTTGCATATTACGGTTCCATGACCGACAGCCACATCATCATGCTTCAGATTCTTGAAACCAAGAAGCTTGGTGACATGGATATCGCCACAAAGGTTTCTGTTCAGCTGCAGCTGACAGATCCTGCTGCAAGCAGCAGAAGCCGCATTGTCAAAAAGAGCGAAAAAGATGGTTTCTATACCGCCCTGGATCTGGGCTGTGTCTGGCTGGAGCGTGCTCTGGCCGGCAAATAACCCCAAAACAGATAAACGGAGGCAATACATGAATTTCACCAGAAGATTATTCTCTCTCATGCTGGCAGCAGTTCTTTTTGTAAGCTGCTTTGCCGTTTCCGCATCCGCTGCCGGAACTATTATGCACGGCATCGGCTTTGTGAACACCACTTCCCTGCGACTGCGCAGTGAGGCCACCACCGGTTCCGCCATTTTGGATACGGCACACAAAAACGACTGTGTCGTCATTATCAGCAAAGACGGCGACTGGTACAAGGTCAACTACAACCTTCAGGAAGGCTATATGCACGCCGACTATCTGGATGTTCTGACCCGGGAAAATGCTGAGCTTGGTTACGGCAAGGTAAACGGCTCCGGCGTGAATCTCCGTTCCGGCCCCTCCACTTCTTACCGCAGCGTAGGCACCGCGGCCAAGGGCAGCAAGTGCTATATTCTGGGTCTGAACCAGGGCTGGTATAAGGTGATCTATAATACCACCATCTGCTATATCCGCAGTGATTATGTGGATCTCACCGAAATTCCCTATGAAAACAGAGATTCTGCCAATTCCCCCAAATTCTACCGGGGCGGCAAGTCCACCGGCGTTGCTCCCTCTGCAGCTGCGCTGAACGGCAGCACCGGATCTTCCCAGTCCTCCGGAAATACCGCCGCCAATGTCACCGGCAGCCAGATCCTGGCAGAGGCAAAGAAATATCTGGGTACGCCCTATGTTTACGGCGGTGCCTCCCCTGCTGGTTTTGACTGCTCCGGCTTTGTGTACTATGTTCTGAAGCAGCTGGGCTTCTCCCCCTACCGTACGCCCGCTTCCCAGTACAATCAGGGTACATACATCTCCAAAGATAATCTGCAGGTTGGCGACATCGTGTTCTTTGCAGGCACCTATGCCAGCGGCATTTCCCACGTGGGAATTTACGCAGGCAACGGACAGTTCATCCACTCCCCCAACTCCCGGTCTACGGTATCCTATTCCGACCTGACCAGCGGCTACTGGGCACAGCACTACTACGGCGCCCGCCGCATGTCCTGATCTCAAAAAAATCACCCGGCATCACAGGATGCCGGGTGTTTTCTTATTGTACAAGCAATTCGTAAGCGATCCGGGGAGAACCGTTGGCCAGATGAATGATGCCGCTGCGCTGGAAACCCAGCTTTGCCACAGCCTTCTGCATAACATGGTTGTCGTGATGTGTGTCAATGCGGATATGATCGATCTGCTCGGCACAGTATTCCACCGCTCTGCGCAGGATCCCGCCGCTTCCATCGGAGGCGATGCGGTGAATGGTTCCATAGGGAGTGCTGTAACGCCACCGGCCATCCTCGATCTCGCCGTATGTGGGATCATCGCCGATATAAAAGTAAAAAACGCCGTGAATACCGTTTTCATCCTCCACCACATGCAGAAGCTTGCGGCGGATGTCATCCACCAGCCATTCATGGGGCGGATTGGTCTTTCCCCATTGGTTCGGATTTCCGGTTTTCTCCATAAAATCCCGGGCAAAAGCATAAATCTCTTCAATTCTGGACAGATCGCCGGGGAGCGCATCTCTGACAGTATACTGCATAAGACATAGTTACCCTTTCGTATTTTTGCTTATTATACAGAAACCGCATCAGAAAAGCAATCAACGGACATACTAAGAAAAATCTTCAAAAAGGAGTCTTTTTATGGCAGAATACCGACAGGGGCGCCAAAGTTTTGTCCTGCCGCAGCCCCCTGTGATCACAGCCTGGGCAAGCACCGCAGGAAAGAAAGAATCGGAAGGTCCCCATGCGCATACATTTGACATCACCAGTCAGGACACTATGTTCGGACAGCGCACATGGGAACAGGCAGAAAAACAGATGCAGCGGCTGACTCTGGGAAAACTGGCGGAAAAGGCAAATATGCGGATGACTGACTTCAAGCTGGTTTTTTCCGGAGATCTGCTGAATCAATGCATTGGCTCCTCCTTTTCCCTGAGAAATACAGGAATCCCCCATCTTGGACTCTACGGAGCCTGTTCCACTATGGCGGAAAGCCTGCTGCTGGCCTCCATGGCTGTCGGCGGGGGTTTTCTGGACCACGCGGTAGCCATGACCTCTTCTCACTTTGCCTCCTCCGAGCGGCAGTACCGGTTTCCTCTGGGCTATGGCGGACAGCGTACGCCCACCTCCCAATGGACCGTTACCGGTTCCGGCGCCGCGCTGGTCTGCCGGGATGGAAGCGGCCCCCGAATTACCGGCTGCACCATCGGCACCGTCACGGATCTGGGGGTCAGGGATGCAAACAACATGGGAAGCGCCATGGCTCCCGCCGCCTATGCCACCATTACCGCCCATTTACGGGACTTCGGCAAAAGTCCCGTGGATTACGATCTTATCGTAACCGGTGATCTGGGCCAGATGGGTAAGGAGATGCTGCTGGAACTGGCAAAGCGGGACGGTCTTTCCCTTGGTGGCAGACTGGAAGACTGTGGTGCCCTGATCTTCGACCGGGAGAATCAGGATGTCCACGCCGGAGGCTCCGGATGCGGCTGCAGCGCCGTTATGCTCTGCGGCTACCTTTTGGACAGACTCAATACCGGAAAGCTGAAATCCATCCTTTTCTGCGGCACCGGCGCGCTCCTGTCCCCCACCTCCACACAGCAGGGGCTGCCCATTCCCGGTGTGTGCCATGCAGTCATTGTGGAAGGAGGCAGAAACTGATGGATTATTACAAGGCCTTCCTGGTGGGAGGCGCCATCTGCCTGGTCAGCCAGATCCTTATCGACAAAACAAAACTGACGCCTGCACGGATCCTGGTGGGATATGTGATCCTTGGGGTGATCCTTGGCGGCATCGGCGTGTATGCGCCCTTTGCGGAATTTGCCGGAGCCGGTGCTACAGTCCCTCTGACAGGATTCGGAAATACCCTGGCAAAGGGTGTGCGGGAGGCCGTGGACAATGACGGGTTTACGGGTATTTTTACCGGCGGACTGAAAGCTGCCGCCGGCGGAATCACCGCTGCAATCTTCGCCGGGCTTCTGGCCAGTCTGATTTTCAGGGCAAAGGATAAATCCTGAAAACCGGGGCATACTGGAATTGCGGAACCACCGCAGGAAAGATTCAGGAGGATTTGACAATGAACAACCAGAATAAGAATCAGAACAACCAGAACCGCAGCAGCAATCAGAACACCAACGAGAAGACCAATCAGAACAGCAATCAGAACCAGAACTACCGCAACGGCCGCTGATTCCAGAGCGTAAAAGGACGCCTCCCGCCGGAGGCGTCCTTTTTCTTACAATTCCACCAATCGGTTCAAACGGAACAGATACAGATATCTGGCCTTTACCGGCATTTCATAGATTCGCTGCAGCGCCTCTGCATAGGTCTCCACCTGGGGCGCATATTTTGCCACTGCAGCCGGAATCGATTCTTCCGTTACCCGGTCAGTCTTGAAATCCACGATGGTAATGCCGTCCGGTTCCAGCAGTGCGCAGTCCACAACACCCTGCAGCAGAACCTGCTCGCCTTCCAGCCCATCCCCATAATGGCTGCCCGCATCCAGAATGGAGAATTTGAACTCCCGCAGGTAAGGAACCCCCATCCGGAGCTTTTCTCCGATTTCTGTCCGGAAAAAAGCGGCGATCATAGCGCTGTTTACCAGTTTTCCCTGTTCCTCGCTGAGGAAGCCTTCCGCCGTCAGTCTGCGGATTTCCTGCTGCACAGCCTCCTCGCTGCCGCAGTTTTCATACCGGATGTACTGCATGGCTGCATGGATGGCATTGCCATAGGTCTTTCCCTCCACCGTTGCCGTTACAAAGGAAGGCGTTCTCCAGTTTCGCATCACGCCTCTGGGTTCCTCAGTGTGTTCCGCAGCCTCCGCATCCTTCCATCTGCCCTTACGGTCTGTTGCCGTCTGTTTGGAAGGCGCTTTTGTTGCTGCCGCATGCGGATAGCAGAATGAGAGGGCCTGCTTCAGAGCCTGCTCTGCAAATTCCGGTATCTCTGTGGTTCCGGCATGGGATACCACACCGGCTGCCGCATTATCCGGCGCAGAACCGACACAAATTTTCCAGGGACAGTCTCCCAGCTTCAGCTGTGCCGGCCTGCCGCCAGCAGCATGGAGCGCACCGGCTTCCATACGCTGCACCGCTGCCAGCAATACCCATTCACCGGGACAAACCACATCCCGGCACAGCAGAGCACCACCGTCAAAATCCATTCGCAGTGTGATCTCCTGCAGGTCGGATTTCAGATTTTTGGCTGTGTAGGTCATGATCAGCCGGTCCCTGGCACGGGTCATGGCCACATACAGCACCCGCATTTCTTCAGACAGACTTTCGCGGGCAGCCTTGACCATGATGGCCCGTTTGGCAACCGAGGCATAGCGAATTCGGTTTTCGGTATCTGCCACAGACAGTCCCAGGCCCAGTTCCCTGTCGCAAAGGATCTGCGCCTGCAGGCTTTCCCGGTTAAAGATCCGGGAAAGGCCGCAAAGGAATACCACCGGAAATTCCAGGCCCTTGGATTTGTGAATACTCATAATGGTAACACAGCCGGAAGGTGCTGTACCGGCGGTGATGATGCCGCGTCCATCCAGCGACTCCAGATGCTGCAGAAACCGGCTCAGATCCTTTGCATGCCCCTGCTCAAAATCGGATGCCAGCCGGAAAAAGGTCTGAAGATTCTCTCTGCGGATATCCCCATTCTCCATGGCAGCATATATGCTGTCCAGCCGTGTCATAGAAAAGCATTTTTCCAGCAGCTGCGTCAGAGGACTCATTCTGGCCTCCCGCCGCAGCGCCAGCAAGACGGAAAGGAAACTCTCCGCCTTGGGATGGCCGCACTCCAGCAGGGCATCATAAAAGCTCTCCTTCTTTCGCCCGGCCCGGATCTGGGCCAGATCATCTGCAGTAAACCCGAAAACAGGACTTGCCAATGTGCTGATCAGCGGAATATCCTGCCTGGGATTGACAATGATCTGCAAAAAGGAACGCAAGGTGGCAATTTCCTCCGTAGCCAGAAGATCGGTTCCGCCGCCGGAGGAGCAGCGGATCCCCCTTGCCTCCAGCGCCCGGCGGAACTGTGCACCCACACTGCCGGGAGACCGCAGAAGGATCACGATATCCTCCGGGCTGACCCGCTGCAGCGTGCCGTCCTTTCGGATCCGGCTGCCACTGCTGAGCATACGGTGTATCTGATCTGCCACATAGGCGGCTTCCTCGGCATAGGTATCCTCCCGGATCTCAATGGCGTGCAGCTCCACCGCAGGCTCCGGCAGTTTTTCCCGGGGAATTCCCTCCCGGAGCGCCTCGGCTTCACCATAATGCAGCCCACCAACGCCGGGACTCATGCAGCAGCTGAACACATCATTTACCGCGGAGATCACCTCCGGGCCGGAGCGGAAATTATGACTGAGGAATACTTTCCTTCCCATGCCGTTCTGCGCATCCTCTGCCGGTACGTAGCCGCGGTATTTTTCCAGAAAAATGCCGGGGTCTGCCAGTCGGAACTGATAAATGGACTGCTTCACATCGCCGACCATAAAACAGTTCTGTTTCTGCGCTGTCAGCGCGCTGAAGATTGCATCCTGAACGCCGTTGGAATCCTGATATTCATCCACCATGACCTCCCGGAACCGGCTCCCGATCTCGCGGGCTGCAGCAGTAACAGCGGTTCTGGATTTTCCTGTCAGCAGATCCAGTGTCTTGTGTTCAAGATCGCTGAAATCCAGTATTCGCCGCATCTTTTTGGCCCGGGTAAACGCCTGGTCAAACCGGCGGACGAAAGACACGATACCCCGAACCGCGCCGGAACAGTCTTCCAGATCCTGCAAAAGCTGTCCGGATCCATCCGTAAAGGACAGCAATTTCTTATCCAGACCCTTTTTACAGGCATTTCTGGCGGCCTTGATCCGATCTGCCAGTTCCGGATCGCCGTTTTTCTTTGGAAAAACCAGCCGCCCATAATCTATGCTGTTATGTCTCACGACATCATCCCAGGAACTGAAGGCTTCCAGCTCCTGAAGCTGAACCAGTGTCCTGCGCAGATTCTCCGCCGGTTTTTCAAATCCGGCGCACTGGTCTGCCAGCCGGACACACTGCTCCATCACCCGGATCTGGTGACGAAGATAGTCCTTCAGATCCTCCATCAGGTAGTTTCCCCAGACGGTTTGGGAAACGTCCTGCATCGATTCCACACTGCTGTCCTGAACGCATTTTTCCAGCCACCCATCCGGATCCAGATGGCATCTTGCGCTGTCATAGATTTTCAGGATCAGCTCCGGCACCAGGCGGTCATCCCGCCCCAGCCCCTGACTATCCACAAAGGCCTGAAAATCCCCATCCATCCGGTCGGACAGATATGCCTGATCCAGCAGCTCAGTCAGCACCTGCTGCCGCAGTTCCAGACATTCGTTTTCATCTGCCACACGAAAATCTGCAGCCAAATCCAGATGATAGGCATATTCCCGCAAAAGCTCCGTGCAGAAGCCGTGAACTGTGGATATTTTTGTCAGAAACAGTCGCTGCATCTGCTTCTGCAGATGTTTGTTCTCCGGATCAGCGGCAATGCGTTCTGTCAGCTTGGATGCGATTTTTCCCCGCAGCTCCGAAGCCGCCGCCTTTGTATAGGTAATGATGAGAAACTCATCCAGATTGGCAGGCGAAACCGGGTCCGTCAGATATCCCATCAGCCGGTCCACAAGAACTTTCGTCTTACCGGAACCGGCTGCGGCACTGACCAGCAGTTTTCCGCCCCGGTTTTCCACTGCCTGCCGCTGCTGGGGAGTCAGTTTATCTGCCATGGCCTGCCATCTCCTTCTCGATTTCCTCCCAGAACCGCTGCGCGGTCATGGTTTTGTAATTGCGCCTGCCCTGCACCGTTTTTTCATGGCAGATCGTGCCATAGGGACAAAAATCGCAGGCGCTGTGACTGGAGCCCCGGGTATAGGGATTGGGCTCCACGGTTCCGGAGACGATCTCCTCCACCATGCGGGCAAGAACCCGGAACACATAGCCTTCCAGCAGCTTCAGCTGATCCCGGTCTGCCAGATCGCCGGTGAGGGATCCGTCCTTGCGGACGGTATAGCTCATTCGGCTGGGACTGTCCCCGGGTTCCATAGCCTGCAGAATCTCTTCATCGCTAAGCAGCAGGCCTTTGCGCTTCCACTGACTGCGGCGGAGCTTTTCCGCCTCTTCGGGACTCAGTTTGCCGTCAGCAGGCAAATAGGGTGCACGGGCCGGAAAATACTGAACTCCCACCGGCACCGGATTCCCGCCCAGAAGATCCTCGCCGCTATTTTTCAGGGCAAAGAGATACAGCAGCATCTGCAGTCCAACACCGTTGAACACATCACAATAGTCAAAATCCTTGCGTCCGGTCTTGTAGTCCACCACCCGGTAATAGTCCGTGCCCTGCCGGTGCCAGGTATCCACCCGGTCCACAAATCCCCGCAGGACAGCATTCATACCTCTGTTGGGGATGGCAATGGAGGGCTGTCCCCCGGGACTGCCGAAATTGACTTCAAATTCTCTGGGTTCAAACAGAGACTCCCGCAGTTCTTCCCAAAGCTCCTGCACCACCATATCCAGTTCCTGAATATTCCGCCGGAAAAGATATGTAAGTCTGTCGGATGTGATCTGACTGAAGCGTTCACGGGTGTACGCATCACTGTAACCATGAGCAATTTCCAGAGTCTCCTCCAGCGATACATTCCGGAAGCCGCCTCTGTCCCGGATACACCTGGCCGTATTCTCCAGAACTGCATGAACATAGGTACCGAACTCCGCCGGATCCACGGAAGCTTCCTTCCGTTCCTTTGCTCGCAGACCATATTTCAGGAAATAGGACATCCGGCACTCTGCCTGACGGTCGATCTGGGATGCGGAAAGATTCAGGGTCCTGCCGTAAAGGGCCTGGATGTTCTCAAGCCTGACCTTTCCGATATGATAATTTCTCCGGAAGTCTGCACTGCGGTATTCCTTCATCAGATCCAGCCGTTTCGCCTGATCTTCCGCCTGCCATCCTGCCAGCCATGCGGCCGCCTCTGTTTTATCGGCCGGTGCAAATCCCAGTTCGTCCCGGACCGGTTCCTGTCCGCCGGCCATTTCTGCAAGCCGCCTGAATACAAAGGACGGCTGTTCCCCGGAGCAGAAAACCCAGATTCCCTGGGTCGCTCCGCAGAAAACCCCATAAATTTCCGCAAATTCCGCCTGAATACCCTCCATGGCGCCGCCGGTCAGCGGCACGCCCAGCTCCCGCAGGGTTACACGCTCCTGGTCTGTCAGAATACCGGAAGAGCCGGAATACCCCGGCAGACTGCCTTCCTGAACACCCAGGACGATCAGGTATTTCTGCTGATGGCAGCGCATGGCCGAAACCGCGCCCATCTGCACTGCATCCAGAACCGGAGGGATAGTGCCCACATCATACTGGCTCAGCAGAAGACGGAACAGCCGGGTAAAATGTTCTGCTTCCCAGTGGGTCTGTCCCAGAACGTCATACATCTGTTCCAGGGCAGAGATCAGAATCTCCCACAGCTGATTCAGGATCTGCGCGCTGCGGTTATCGCCGGCGGCATCCATCTCCCGGGCCATCCGGTCCAACGTCTCTGCAAGGCGGATTTCCTCCAGGAAACGATACAGTGCCTTTACCTGCTGATGCAGCGCCGTAGCCTCACGAAAGCCCTGCTGCAGCCTCACCAGAGGCCCAATAACCGCCTCCCGGGCAGAATTCAGCAGACGAAGCCGCTCATGGGAACGTTCGTCCCAGGGCTCTCCCAGTCCATCGGGATGAAAATCCCAGGGTGCAGACCATTTGCTTCCGCGGATACCCCAGAGAATGGCGTAATTCTCCACCATATCGCAGGTATCCGGATCCAGCGGAGACAGACCGGAGCGAAGATACGCCATAATCTCCCTCTGGTCAAATCCACCGATGGCTGCATCCAGCGCTGTAATAACGGTATTGATAACACTTTTGTGGAGGATCTCTTCTGTTCCGGAACGGTATACCGGAATTTGAAACCGGTGAAACACCAGATCCACAAGCGGCTGATACACCCCAATATCTCCGCAGACCAGAGTAATATCCCGGTAACGGCAGCCGGAGGACACCAGTTCCCGGATGATCCGGGCAGCACCCATGCACTCTTGCCAGGGATCCTCTCCGTGAAAGGTATGCAGTACCTCCCTGGCACTGCCGGATGCCACCGGTCCCTGGAACAGGCGGTTGCGAACCGGCTTCATCCCGGGATGCTTTTCGGGAACCGTTTCGATCTGAACCTCCACACCGGATTGGGTCGCAAGACGGATCAGTTCCTTTGCCGTCTGGCCGGCCTTTTCAAATGCCAGCAAACCGGAATCCGGCTGATCGCAGTTGATGCTCACCGTGACATGGGGCGATACCTGGATCAGATGGCGGATAATTGCCATATTCTGCCGGGTGAAATCCGGAAATCCATCTATGTAAAACACGTGTTCCTGTCCGAAACTGCCCTCTTCCAGCTGCTCCAGCAGCCAGGTCATCTGGTCACGGGGATCTCTCTTGCCCCGGCTGCACAGGGCGTCATACGTCTCCATCAGCAGCGCCAGTTCTTCCAGTTTCTGGGACAGACTTCCCTCGGTTTTCGCAGCCGCCCGCATCAGATCCGCCGGAGAGATACAGCAGCGTTTGAATTCGTCCACCGCATCGATCAGGCCGGTCAAAAACTCCGGCTTTGTTTCCACGGAGGCATAGGCCTTCAGACGGCTGCTGAGCTGGCGCGCCGCCGAGGCCATGGCAACCACCCGTCCGCCATTGTCCAGGCAGGCCATGGCGGCGCTTCCCATGGAATCGGATACCCGGCGTGCCAGACGGGTAAAGGACAGCACCTCTGCATAGCGGCTTGCCATATCGCCCGCCCAGGCGCATAATCTGCGCTCCATGTCATGGCTGATAAGCTCCGGAACGATGAGGATCCGTCCGGAATCTCTGTGTCTGACATCATCTGCGATTCGCTCCAATACGGCATCCCGGTTGGCTGTCCAGTCACGGCCCAGCAAAAGATGCAGCATACCATCACCCTTTCTTTTTTATTTCTACATGATACCACAAATTCTGTCCAATGAACAGGGCATTATTCCCCGAAGAATGAATTTTCCAGCCTTCCCAGCACATCCAGGACCCCGAAGCGGAGCTGATACCCTGTTTCCCCTGTCAGGCTGTCACAAAGCGCATCCGGAAATCCTGCGCCTGTGGCAACATCTGCCATACCATCGGAAGCTGCCGGCAGACACAAAGACGGAAACACCACACACCACCAGTTTTTTCCGCCTCCCTGCCCTATGATGATCCGCAGGGATTCATAAACACCTGCCGGCAGGGAAAATGTGTCATAAACTCTGGTATCAAAGGCCTCCCGGCACAGCTTCACGGAAACATCATAGTCGCAGCCAAATCGCCGCAAGGTATCTGCAGCCACCTGCTGAATATATGGAAGTTTGTCTGCAAGATACCGTTTTGCCTGTTGTATGTCCGTCAGATTCTGCAGATCCAGCCGCAGGCTTTCCGTGACGGCATCCCGCACCTGCAGCTTCAGAAGCTGGTCTGCTTCACTGTCGGAGGCGGCTACCACATGGAGCCGGATCAGCTCGTTGCGGAGCCGCTGCCGGTCCGCCAGGACCGTTCCGCACCAGAAGAAAACCGCTGCCAGCATACAAATACACAGTCGTTTCATCATTCTTTTCAATAAAAACACCGCCCATACGGAAATACTTCCAGTATGGACGGTAATATGCAGCTTTATACAGGTTCCGCAAGAAATACCCGGGAATAGGTCTCTTTCAGCTGTGCCATCGCTTTTTCCGCAGATTCCATATCCGGCATGATAGCAAACACCACGGAACCGGAGCCGGTCATCTGGGATGCCAGCGCACCACAGGCATTGCAGACCGTCTTGATATGGCTGATCTCCGGATGGTCGGCACTGACCACGGGATCGAATACATTGCAGATCCTTTCCGCAACCATATTCAGATCGCCGGAAGCGAGGGCTTTTTCCATGCCATCGTTGTCGGGATGATGGCAGATATCCACGGAATCGATTTTTCTGAACAGGACGGGCGTGGATACGGAAAATTCCGGCTTACAGCCCAGAATAATGCACTTTGGCATTTCCGGCACCCGTCTCATGATTTCACCGCGGCCCTCGCACATGACGGTACCGCCCAGAACACAGAATGGCACATCACTTCCGATGGTCCCGCCAAGTGCAGCCAGTTCTTCCGGGGTCAGACTATTGCCGTAATGCCGGTTCAGCATCCGCAGGACTGCTGCGGCATCGGCGCTTCCGCCGCCCATTCCGGCACCGGATGGAATATTTTTTTGAATACGGATGGTAATTCCGCCGGGATCCCGATCCACGTATGCAAAGAAAGCGGCAGCGGCCTTCCATGCCAGATTCCGGGCATCACAGGGAATATCCTCCCGGTCACAAATCATTTTCCATGGTTCTCCCGTTCCCAGATCCAGTTCCACCGGATCATGCAGAGACACGGTTTGCATCACGCTTTTCAGATCATGGAAACCATCCGCCCGCTTTCCCAGCACATCCAGGGTCAGATTCAGTTTGGCATAAGCCTTTTCATGCAGTGTAATCATGGCTTTTCCTCCGTTCCTTTTGTTTTATTATAGCGAATCCGCAGCGGAATTTCAATTCCACAGGAAAAAATCATATTTCTCAAAATTCGGGGCAACCTATCCACACCAGAAGAAAAGGAGGTTGCGTCATGGATACCATTGCACTGATCCTATCAGTAGTCGGATGTCTGAACTGGGGACTGATCGGTCTGTTCCAGTTTGACCTGGTCGCCTGGCTTTTCGGCGGACAGGGTGCGCTGTTCAGCCGGCTGGTCTACACCATCGTCGGACTTGCGGGCATATGGTGCGCCACGTTCCTGTTTCGCAGGCATGCCATGGTTGAGGGTGAATAAAAAAACGGCAGTTCCTTTCGGAACTGCCGCTATCCATTATCAGAAAGAGCAACGGACGATACATTCCACACGCTGGTCGCCATAATCACCGTAAATTCTGGTGATGCCGGATCCCGTTGCGGTAATCACGCCGTCATGAACAATGGCAACCGTGGAGTCCATGGTGAACCATGTCAGATCCGTAAGCTCCAGATCACAGTCCAGTTCCAGAGTTACGCTGGTATACCGGGCGAAGATGGAAATATCAGACTTCTTCAGCTTCACCACCAGCTCACCGAATTCGGTGGCATCGGTGCTTTCCTGAGGCTGGGTCTCTCCGGCAGCTTCCGTGGCCTCTGTGGCTTCGGTGGTACCGTCTGTGGTTTCACCGGTTTCTTCCGTCTCTTCGGTATCCACTTCCAGTGCAGGAATGGTCTCCGTAGCGATGGTTTCCACGCCGGCAGAATAGTCAACCACCACATTGGTGCTGATCTTCTTATCGCCGCAGGTAACAATGATCTGTGCCGTGCCTTCTCCAACGGCTGTGACTGTACCGCTCTCATTGACCGTCACAACGGATTCGTCACTGGAAGAATAGGTCAGGGTGTCTGTGGTATCCTTGGGGAATACCTGAACGTTCATCAGCCACTTTCCGCCTTCTCCCAGTTCGATCTTGCCGCCGGGCACAGAGAGATTCACACAGGGAATGGTCAGTTCCGTTGTCTGAACAGGCACCGTCTCCGTCGGCAGGGTGGTAACCACGGGGGTCGTCTCCTCAGGCTGGGTCATATTGGGCAGGAAATACCGGACAAAGAAGAAACCGGCCGTTGCCAGCAGCAGTACGATCAGAATCAGCAGAACCACCACCAGGCCCACATTGGTCCGGGACTGGTCTTCGTCCTCCTCTTCCTCCTCTTCATCGTAGTCATCTTCCTCCGGCTGATTCCTGGAACGCGTCACATCGTTGACCTCATCGAAGTCAAATACCTTACTCTTCTTCCGGGGCTCGGTGGTCATCACCGCTTCCTCCAGGATTCCCTCTGTCAGAAATTCTTCTTCCATATTGTCCAATCCAAAGTCTCTGGAGCATCCGCAGGTGGGACACTTGTCCTCAGAATCCGGATAAATGGTTCCGCAAATATCGCAAACTACCTTTTCCATTTCGGCTTCCTCCTGTCAAAAATATACTATAAGCCATTATTGCGACATATTATACCACCCTTCGACAAAGAAAACAAGTACAAAGCTGTTGCATTTTTCGTATTTTTATTTTATGATAGAGTGGTATAAGGAGGCGATATCATTGTCTGAACTGAAACTTGTCTCTCCTTTGCTGGACGGTTTTGTCATGGGCAACCCCATGAGTGATCACGACGGCATTCGCTGCTGTCCCGCCATGAAGGAAAATACTGACGAGAAATATATTGTAAAAATCATCTCTGTGCCTGCATCTCAGGTACAGCTGGACGCGCTGCTGCTGACCGGAGCCTATAAGGATCCTGCCGATGCCATGGATTATTTCAAGGATGTGGCAGACAGCATCGTTGCCGAAGTGGAACAGCTGAACACCCTTTCCAGGTTGGAAGGCTTCCTGCCCTATGAAGGCTGCCAGGTGGTTCCCATGGAGGACGGCAAGCTGGGCTACGAAGTCTATCTGCTGAGCCGGTACAGACGTTCCCTGCTGCGCTATATGCGCAAAAATCCTGTGACCCATCTGGAAGCTGTAAATCTGGGTCTTGATCTGTGTGCATCCCTTGCCATTGCACGGCGGGCAGGTTATCTCTATGTAGATCTGAAGCCGGCCAACATTTTCCTGACCAGGGACAAACAATACCGGATCGGTGATCTGGGCCTTATTCCCCTGGATTCTCTGACCTACACCTCCCTGCCCGGAAAATTCCGCAGTCCCTACTCTCCCCCGGAGGCACTGGACGATCTGAAGACCCTGAACAAAACCGCAGATACTTATGCGGCAGGCATGATCCTCTATCAGATTTACAATGAGGGCAGTCTTCCCGCTCCGCCGCTGGAACCGACGGATCCTTTCCCCCATCCTTCCAACGCCGATTACGAAATTTCTTCCATCATCATGAAGGCTCTGGATCCGGATCCCGGCAAACGCTGGGCGGACCCCATGGAGATGGGTCAGGCGCTGGTCGGCTATATGCAGCGCAATACCGTAAACAATACGCCTATCGTTCCCCCTTCCGGGATCCTGATCGCAGAGGATGCACCTGCCGCCTCTGCCCCGGGTACCATTCAGAATGCTGACAGCAATACAGAATCTGCGCCAACCGATGCCGAAGCAGAAACCACTGTGGAAGCAGATACCATCGTCGAAGCAGAAGCTGCTGAAGCAGATGTTTCCGTGGAAGCTGAAGCTGAGACTGCTGCAGCAGAAGAAACGCAGAAGCCGCTCGTCCCCGCTGAACAGCCGGAGGATGAGGACGAAGATCTGGATTTCAGCATTGCCTTTACCGGCATTTCCGAGTCCGAAGAGGAAACTGTCGACGAGACACCGGAAATCCCTGCGACCAGACCTCTGCCTGTCCGCCGCAAGCCCAGAAGAGGCAAAGGCCTTCTGGGTCTGGCAGCTGCGCTGATGGTTCTGGCCTGCATCGGCTGCGGTGCTTTCTGGTTCTATCAGACCCAGTACCTGCAGACCATTGACAATCTGATCCTGGACGGTACACAGCATGAGCTGACCGTTACAGTCGAGACGGATATGGATACCTCCCTGCTGCAGGTCACCTGTACCGATACATACGGCAACAGCACCTCCAGTCCTCTGGTAAACGGACAGGCCGTTTTTACCGACCTGCTGCCTGACTCCCTGTACCGCATCGAGGTCACCGTGGATGGTTTCCATGCACTGGAAGGCAGAACGGCTGAGATCTTCACCACCGATGCTCTGAGCAATGTGGTCAGCATTTCTGCTGTCACCGGCCCCGAGGATGGCTCTGTCATGGTGAATTTCACGGTGGATGGTTCTGATCCCGAGGAATGGGTCATCACCTGCTCCGCCCCCGGAGAAGAGGACATCGTGCAGACCTTTACCGGTCACTCCGTCACCATCAAGGGACTGAGCGTGGGCAAGATCTACACCTTGACCCTGGGTGCTTCCAACGGCGATCCCATTCTGGGTACCAATTCCGTGGAATTTTCTGCAACACAGCTGGTCATGGCCAAAAATCTGACCATTTCCGACTATGTCGACGGTATGCTGACCGTTCGCTGGGATGCACCGGAAGATACTACTGTGGAACGCTGGACCGTTCGCTGCTACAATGATGACGGCCACGAGGAAACTCTGGAGATCAGTGATACGGAAATCACCTTCACCGGCATCGATGCAACCAAGGCTTACACTGTGGATGTTACGGCCCTTGGCATGACAGAACCCAGCCGGGTCAGCATCACGGCAAATCCCATTACTGTCACCACCTTCAATGTGGATGATTCGGATCTGGATCAGCTCACTGTCACCTGGGAGTTCGAAGGCTCCGCCCCCGAAGGCGGCTGGCTGCTGATGTACACAGTGGATGGTCTGGAGGAACAGACCAGTGTTGTGAAATGTCAGGAACCCTCTGCCGTCATTGAAACCCGCATCCCCAGTGCAGCCTACCGCTTCACACTGCAGGCTGCGGACTCCACCTCCATTTTCAATCATGTGCATACCTACATCTGCCCCAAGGCCGAGGTCTTCAACAACCAGGGACTTTCCGCCAACAATGTATCTGCCTACCTTCTGAAGACACCGGAAGAAGAGGCATGGACCATTGACAGTGTGGGCGAGGATGCCATCACCGATACCTTCCGGCCCGGCGACAGCATTTCCATGGTGCTGAAGGCCACCGACAATTTCTACCTCCCGGAGATGGATATCGAAGTCATGTATGTCATCCGCAATGGCGATGGAAATGTTCTGACCAGATACATTTCCAGAGATACCATTGACTGGAAGCAGCTTTGGTATGACGATGATTACCACAACGGCGAACTGACCATCCCCAGTGTTCCTACCGAGCCCGGCAACTATTCTGTCAGTGTGTATTTTGACAATCTTGCCGTTACCGCCATCAATTTCTCCATTGTGGAATAGTTTTCAGCAGCTCCGCTCCAGCGGAGCTGCTTTTCTTAATTTCCATTATTTGTTTCTTAGTTTTTTCTTAATTTTCAGTTCTGTTCACAACTTTTTCAGGGATTATGATATAATCAGGACATCTACGGAAAACAAGGAGGAACCCTATGCGCGGGAAAAGTCATATCTGTCTGGGACAATACCTGATAAAGCACTACATGCCGGATCTGCCCCGGAAACATGAACAGGCCTTTCTGCTGGGCTGTATCGAACCGGACAGAAACCCGGCTACATACCTGAAAGGTTCTCTGCGATGCCAGTGGCTCCGCGGCCACAATTACCGGAACGCCCGCAGATTTATCCGGCGGATCTCCCTTCGGCTGGAAGGAAAGAGGCGGCTGAACACACTGGATTATTACACCCTCGGCAAGCTGATCCATTATACAGCAGATGCCTTTACCTATGCCCACAATGCCGATTTTCCGGAAAGCCTGTCTGACCACCGGGAATATGAGGCTGCGCTGCAAACCTACTTTCTCCGGTTTATGCAGGATGATCCCCAGGTGGACATTGCCCTGACGGGCAGCATTATGGAAGGCATCTCCCGGTATCACCGGGAATACAGCCAGGAAGCAGGCAACATTCGCCGGGACTGCCGCTATGCCCTCCGGGCATGCTGCTGCGTGCTGGCATTGCTGATGACACCCAGGATCATTTAAGGGGGAACAATATGTATCGTCTGTTTCTCGCCGGGCTCGACGCAGCCGTTGCATCTATCCTTGTGATTCCTGTTTTTCTGATCCTGAACCGGTTTTATTTTCACAACCGGAAGAAAACTGTTTTCTATACTGTCTTCGCCGTATATCTGGCAGGCGTATATCTGGTGGTGGGACTGCCCAGCGTGATCTACATTCGTTTTGAGCCCAATGTCAATCTCATTCCGTTTCTGGATATTTTCTCCAACCTGTCTGAAACGCTGCTTAATGTGATTCTGTTCCTTCCCCTCGGATTCCTTACGACAGTACTGTGGAAACCCTTTCGCAATGCAAAGCAAAACATTCTGTTCGGTTTCTGCGTTTCCCTGGCGATTGAGATCCTTCAGATGTTCACCTTCCGTGCCACAGATGTTAACGATCTGATCACCAATACGCTGGGCAGCCTCATTGGCTGGTGCATAGGCAGTGTATTTTTAAAGCGCTTTCCCGGGACGTTATGTGATGGCAGAAAAGCAGATACCGCCATTGTTTTCAGTGCGGTTTTTGGCATCATGTTTTTCATCCATCCTTTTATCGCCCCACTGATCTGGGATCTATTTTATTAAAAACAAGCGGTATCTAATGATACCGCTTGTTTTTATGTCAGATAGGTGATTTTTGCCGCGGAGCCGAAGGTCCTGGGGGTGTGGATGCTGTCAAACTGAACGATGATCCCATCGCAGCCTCTGGGGATACCGATGACACTGCCCTCGCCGAACACAGGATGCAGGATTCGCTTTCCTACAGCCTCATTGGGACGGGCTGCAGACGCATCCATGGTTTCCGTTTTCCGGATCTGCTCCATGGCCCGTTCTTCCAGCTCCGGATCCAGAGGCACGGCATATTCCACATTTTCCTTTTCCGCGTTGAACAGAAACCGGCTGGGATACCGAAAAGAACCGTCATAATTGCTGCCCGCCGCATCGGAAAGAAACAGCCGGTCCTGCGCACGGGTAAAGGCCACATAGCAGAGCCTGCGTTCCTCCTCCAGCTTTTCCCGGGTATTGGCCCGTTTCCCGGGGAATATGCCTTCAGAAAGCCCGCAGAGAAATACGGTGGGGAACTCCAGACCCTTGGCCGCATGAACGGTCATCAGTTTCACCGCCTCTGCTCTGGCGGTCTGGTCCATATTGGTAAACAGGGCCGCATGATCCAGATAATTGCCCAGAGTAACCTCTTCTCCGGCTTTCCGCTGAAAATCATAGATGGCCTGCTTCAGCTCCGCCAGGTTGTCCAGCCGCTCCTCCTCGCCGCAGCTGCGGAGCATTTCCTCGTAGCCGCTCTCGCTGAGCACCCCGGCCAGCAGATCCGTCAGATCCATTCCATCGAAAATGGCCCGGTATTTTTCGATAAGCCGGACATACTCCTTCGCACGGCTCCTCTGAAACAGTCTGGTGTCCAGACTGGCAGCCAGTGCGTCATACAAACTGCACCGGTGCAGCGCAGCATATTCCTTCAGCGCCGCAATCCGGGTACGTCCCACCCCCCGGCGGGGTTCATTCACTGTCCGCAGAAAGCTGATGTCATCTCCGGCGTAGATCATCCGCAGATAGCACAGAACATCCTTGATTTCCTTCCGTTTATAAAACTCCACACCGGAATACAGCACATAGGGGATCCTGTTCCGGATCAGAGACTCCTCCACCGTACGGGAAACATAATGCGCCCGGTACAAAACTGCCATGGAAGACCAGCTTCTGCCGCCATCATGGAGAGCGCGCATATTGGCTGTCATCCAGTCCGCTTCCAGCTGTCCGGTTCTGGCGTGGAAATACAGGGGCTTCCGGGCATCGGGCCGTACTGCTGTCAGCTCCTTTTTCAGCCGCTGACGGTTTTTGTCGATGAGGGCATTGGAAGCCTTCAGGATCTGGGGTGCAGAACGGTAGTTGGTATTGAGGTAAATCGTTTTCACATTTTCATGGCGGCTGTCAAATTCCAGAATAAATTTCACATCCGCACCCCGCCAGGTATAAATAGTCTGGTCAGGATCGCCAACCACAAAAAGATTTTTATGATAGCCGGACAGGATATCCGCCAGAGCATACTGGTCTTTGTCAATATCCTGAAATTCATCCACCATTACATATTCCAGCCGCTGCTGCCATTTTTCCCGGGTGTCCCTGTCCTGCTGGAGAATATACAGTACAAAATAGACCAGATCGTCAAAATCCAGCCCATAGCACTTCCGCTGCTCATAGAAATAACGGTACATCACCTTGTCCTTCAGCGTTGTAGCCTCTTCGGACAGCCGCAGCAGCTTTTCCGGCGCCCCGATCAGGTTCTTGACATACCCCCGGCCACCCTTGCGCCAGCCGATATGATCCACTGCATCCTTCACCGTCATATCCCGGCTGGTGATGCCCAGATCCTCAAATACCGTGCGCAGCATGGCTTCCTTATCCTCTTCATCCAGGACGATAAAAGTGGAGGGATACTGCACAACATGGCAGTCCTCTTTCAGCAGTCCCACGCAAAAGCCATGAAATGTGGTGATGCGGCCCAGATCCTGATCCGGCAGAGAACTGCGGATCCGTTTCTTCATCTCTGCCGCTGCTTTGTTGGTAAAGGTGACACAGAGGATATTGGCAGTGGAAATCCCCAGCTGCTCCACAAGATACAGATACCGGGCTGTCAGTGTTTTCGTTTTTCCGGAGCCGGCCCCGGCCACCACACGAACATACCCTTCTGTAGTGGTGGCCGCCTCCCGCTGCTGTGTATTCAGCTGCTGCAAATACTCCATAACCAAACCTCCCGTTTGAGATATCCGAATCATATCAACTATTACGTCCAATAAACCGGGTATAAACTATTTGCGCATATTGTTTTTCTGTAGTAATATAACAAAAACCGTTTACAAGGAGGCTATGCCATGTTTGACCAGCTGATTCACGAGCTTTCTGCTGTTCCGGAAATCGAAGCCATTGCTCTCGGCGGCTCCCGTGCGTCTTCCACTCACGACGCCAGATCTGACTATGATGTATATCTCTACTGCACCGGGCCAATCCACAGGGATGTTCGCCAAAAAATTCTGGAGAAATATTGCTGTTATATGGAGATCGGAAACCATTTCTGGGAACCGGAAGATGATTGTACACTGAAAAACGGAATCGACATTGACATCCTCTACCGCGATCTGGAGGGTTTTGTCCGGGATGTGGCATCTGTCGTGGAGGAATTTCAGGCCAGAACCGGATACACCACCTGTATGTGGCATAACCTGAAAACCTGCAAAATCCTGTATGACCGCAATGGCAGACTACAGACTGCAAAGCAGCGCTTTGACATCCCCTATCCCCCCGCCCTGAAAGATTCCATCATTTCCAAAAACACAAAGCTTCTTCATGGAATGCTCCCCTCCTATGACGGTCAGATCCGCAAAGCCGCCCAGCGGCAGGATCTTGTCAGCGTCAATCACCGGGTAGCCGCCTTTCTGGAATCCTACTTTGATGTTTTGTTTGCCCTGAACGAAGTGACACATCCCGGTGAAAAACGGCTGATGAAGCTTTGCCGTCAGATGTGCCCGATCCTGCCGGAACACTTCGAAGAGAATCTCCAGCAGCTGTTTTCCCACATGTTCCGGGATTCGGACGCTCTTTCCGAGGATTTGTCTGCCATTCTCGTAGAGCTGGAAAAAATTCTCTGATTTTTGCCTTCCCTCTTGCAATATTCCACCCCACGTGGTATAATGTCCGCAGCTACCGAACAAGGAGTCTTTCTCATGACCAAGATGAGCACTGCTGCACAGTTCTACTTTGGCTACTATTACTTTTTTAACCACAAAAAGTAATAGCAATTTGTGCTGCAGCCAGATTCGAAAGCTACAAAAGCATTTTCAGACGCCGCACGAATTGACCGTGCGGCGTTATTTTTTCAGGAGATGATGTTATGATCGCAGTATTGAAGCAGGGCACTACCACCGCCCAGACCCAGCACCTTGTGGCATGGCTGAAGAATATGAACCTGGACGTCCATATTTCCGAAGGCCAGCATGTTACCGTCCTCGGCCTCATCGGTGACACCAGCCGGGTGGATATGGATCTGCTGAAAAGCCTGGATATGGTAGAGACTGTCAAACGGGTCTCTGAGCCCTTCAAGCAGGCAAACCGGAAATTCCACCCCAAGGATACCATCATCGAGATCGGTGACATCCGTATTGGCGGCGGTTATTTTACCATCATTGCAGGCCCCTGCTCCGTGGAATCCGAAGAGCAGATCATCGAAGTGGCCCAGGCTGTCAAGGCCTCCGGCGCACACATCCTCCGGGGCGGCGCCTTCAAGCCCCGTACCTCCCCCTATGCCTTCCAGGGCATGAAGGGCGCCGGTATCGAACTGCTGCTGAAGGCCAGAGCCGCCACGGGCCTTCCCATCGTGACGGAGATCATGAACATCTCCACCCTGGATCTGTTTGCGGATGTGGATATCATTCAGGTGGGCGCCCGGAATATGCAGAACTTTGACCTGCTGAAGGAGCTGGGCAAGACTCAAAAGCCCATCCTTCTGAAGCGGGGACTTGCCAATACGCTGCAGGAACTGCTGATGAGCGCAGAATACATCATGAGCGAAGGCAATGAAAACATCATCCTCTGCGAGCGGGGTATTCGCACCTTTGAAACCTACACCCGGAACACCCTTGATCTTTCCGCTGTCACAGCGCTGCATGAGCTGTCCCATCTGCCTGTTGTGGTGGATCCCAGCCATGCCACCGGCAAGGCAAAGATGGTCTCCCCCATGGCCTGTGCCGCCACCGCCGCCGGTGCCGATGGCATCATGATCGAAGTTCACAACAATCCTTCCTGCGCCCTCTGCGACGGCGCCCAGTCTCTGACGCCTCAGCAGTTTGATGAGGTCTGCCACAGAGTCAGAAAGATCCGTGAGGCCATCGTATGACAGTTGGTATTCTCGGTCTCGGCCTCATCGGCGGTTCTCTTGCCAGAGCTTATGCCCTGGAGGGTCACACCGTATATGCAGCAGAAAAAGATGACAGCATGCTGTCCTTTGCCATTCTGGCAGGTGCCGTCCACGGAAAGCTGGATGCAGATACCATCCCCGGATGTGACCTGATCCTGCTGGCCATTTATCCCGACGGCAGCGCCTCCTGGCTGGAAGAAAATGCACCGCTGGTTTCCCCTTCTGCTCTGGTGCTGGACTGCTGCGGCATCAAACAGGAGATCTGCCACCGGTGTTTCCCACTGGCGGAACACTACGGTTTTACCTTCGTTGGCGGCCATCCCATGGCCGGTTCTCAATTCTCCGGCTTCAAGTACAGCCGGGCAAACCTCTTTGACGGCGCCCCCATGGTGCTGGTGCCCCCGGTATTTGACAACATCGATCTTCTGGAGCGGGTGAAGCAAGCCATGGTGCCCTGTCACTTCGGCTCCTTCTCCGTGACCACTGCAGAGGATCACGACAAGAAAATCGCCTTTACCTCCCAGATGGCCCATATCGTCAGCAATGCCTACGTCAAATCCCCCACTGCGCTGGAACACAAGGGTTTCTCCGCCGGCAGCTACCGGGATTTGACCAGAGTTGCCTGGCTGAATCCTCAGATGTGGGCAGAGCTGTTTCTGGAGAACAGGGAAAATGTTTTGTTTGAACTGGAGCATTTCATCGGCAGCCTCACCGCTTATCGGGATGCCGTAGCCGCCGGCGATATGGCGGAGCTGGTTTCCCTGCTGGAAGAAGGCAAACAACGCAAGGAGGCGATAGACGGATGAAAACCGTCACAGTCCGCGCATCCAAAACCTATGATATTCTCATCGGAAGCAATCTTCTGGCTTCCCTGGGCGTGGAGGCAAAAAAACTGGGAAAGGCCAAAAAGGTCTGCATCGTCTCAGAAACCAACGTCTGGCCCCTGTACGGCATAGCTGCACAGGAAAGTCTGGAGGCAGCCGGCTTCGATACCGTCACTTTCGTTTTTCCCGCAGGGGAAGCCTCCAAAAACGGTATTACCTATCTGGAACTGCTGAATTTTCTTGCGGAAAGCCAGCTGACCCGCAGCGATCTCATCGTTGCTCTGGGTGGCGGCGTTGTGGGCGATCTGGCAGGCTTTGCCGCTGCCAGCTATCTGCGGGGCATCCGGTTTATTCAGGTTCCCACCACCCTGCTGGCCGCTGTGGATTCTTCCGTGGGTGGTAAAACTGCCATTGATCTTCCTGCCGGCAAAAACCTGGCTGGCGCCTTCTGCCAGCCCAGCCTGGTGCTGTGCGACACCGATACCCTCAACACCCTTTCCCGGGATGTTTTCCGGGACGGCTGTGCAGAGGTCATCAAATACGGTATCCTCTATGATCCCGACCTCTTCCGTCATCTGGAAGTCCGGGGTCCGGACTTCCACCGGGAGGCTGTTATAACCCGGTGCGTGGAGCTGAAGCGGGATGTGGTGATGGAAGATGAATTTGACACCGGTGCAAGAATGAAGCTGAACCTTGGCCACACCATCGGTCACGGCGTCGAAGCTAAAAGTAATTTCTCTGTCTCCCATGGCAAGGCTGTTGCCATCGGTACCGCCATCGTCAGCCGGGCATCCGGCTGTTGCGATGCAGAACGGATCCTGTCTGTTCTGCGGCAGTTCGATCTTCCCACGGACACGGAATATTCTGCTTCCGACCTGTATCGCTATACACTCTCTGACAAAAAACGCTCCGGCGGCACTGTTTCTCTGATTATCCCCGAAAAAATCGGTCTTTGCCACATTGTCCCCACACCTGTGGAGCAGCTTTTATTCTTTATCGAGGCAGGTCTTTGATATGGACATTACCATTCAGCCCCGAACTCTTCGGGGTGATATCGCCATCATTCCCTCCAAATCCCAGGCTCACCGGCTGCTGATCTGCGCTGCATTTTCAGACAAACCTACCCAGCTTCGGTGCTGTGAAACCAGTCGCGACATGGATGCCACAGCGGACTGCCTCCGGGCTCTGGGCGCGGAGATCCTCCGGACGGAAACCGGATACACAGTTCTCCCCACAACAGCTATCCCCAAGAAAGCAGTGCTGAACTGCTGTGAAAGCGGGTCTACCCTGCGGTTTATGCTTCCCGTTGCGGGCGCTCTTGGTGTGGATGCAACCTTTCTGATGGAGGGCAGGCTTCCCCAACGCCCTCTTTCCCCACTGTGGGAAGAAATGGAGCGGATGGGCTGTACCCTGACCCGTCCCACAGAGTCTATACTCCAATGCCGCGGCAAGCTTCAGCAGGGTGCCTATTTTATCGACGGCAGTGTTTCCAGTCAGTTCATTACAGGTCTTCTGCTGGCGCTTTCCCTTATGGATGGGGAAAGCAGTCTGAATATCACAGGCAAAGTGGAATCCAGACCCTATATTGATCTGACCCGGCAGGTAATTGTCCTGTTTGGTGCCGATCCGGATCACCCCGGAACTGCCAGATTCCGATCTCCCGGCTATATTACCGTGGAAGGCGACTGGAGCAATGGTGCCTTCTTTCTGGCCGCCGATTATCTGGATATTGACCCCGGACTGACCATTCACGGCCTGAATGAAAAGTCTGTTCAGGGTGACCGGGCAGCAGCCCACTGGATTCCACGGTTATGCAACGAAAACTGCACCATCGATGCTGCGGATATTCCGGATTTGGTGCCCATTTTGTCGGTTACCGCCGCTGCAAAGCAGGGTGCAGTCTTTACCAATATCCGGCGTCTGCGGATCAAGGAATCCGACCGGGTTGCTTCCACCATCGCCATGATTCAAAATCTGGGCGGCAGAGCGGAAGCCACAGAGGATACCCTGACCATCTACGGAACCGGTCTTGTCGGCGGTACTGTGGATGCCGTGAATGACCACCGGATTGCCATGTCTGCTGCCATCGCATCTACCGTTTGCAGGAAACCTGTTACCATACTGGGCGCAGAATGCGTCAAAAAATCCTACCCCAAGTTCTGGGAAGAATTTTCCCGGTTAGGAGGAACCTATGAGCAGTACCTACGGTGAAAATTTAAAACTCTCTATTTTTGGCCAGTCCCATGGCCCCGCCATCGGTATGGTCCTGGACGGTATTCCCGCAGGCCTGCCTGTAGATCCTGACAAGCTTCAGGAATTTCTGAACCGCCGGGCACCTGGTCAGAACAACTGGTCCACCCCCCGCCGGGAAGAGGACCGGCCCGAATTTTTAGGGGGTATTCTGGACGGCTACACCTGCGGCGCCCCCATCGCCGCCATGATCCGCAACAAAAATACCCGTTCCGGAGACTATGAGAATCTCAAAGACTGTCCCCGGCCCGGACACGCCGACTATACCGCACAGGTCAAATACGGTGGTTTTCAGGATGCCGCCGGCGGCGGTCACTTCTCCGGCCGGCTGACGGCTCCCCTGTGCATCGCAGGCGGACTGTGCAAACAGTGGCTCGAAGAATCAGGTATCCGCATCGGTGCAAAACTCCATTCTATCGGTACCGTAGGGGATGATGAATTTGATATGGTCCGTCCTCAACTGGATCAGCTGGATCCTGCCTTCCCGGTGCTGAATCAGAAAGCCGGGGAACAGATGAAAGATGTGATTCAATATGCAAAGGATCAGGGAGACAGTGTAGGCGGTATGATCACCTGTGCAATTACCGGACTGCCTGCAGGTCTGGGCGAACCCATGTTTGGCGGCGTGGAGAGTAAAATCGCACAGATCGTCTATGGTATTCCGGCTGTAAAAGAAGTCTCCTTTGGCTCCGGTTCCTATTGCTCGTTGATGTACGGAAGCCAAATCAACGACTGCTTTACCATGGAAAACGGAGAAATCCGTACACTGACAAATCACTGCGGCGGTATTCAGGGCGGCATCACCAATGGCATGCCCGTGGTCTTTACCGTAGCATTCAAGCCCACCCCCTCTGTTTCCCTTCCCCAGCAGAGCGTATCCCTTTCCAGGGGTGAGAACGCAACGCTGGAGATCAGAGGACGACACGATCCCTGCATCGTTCCCAGGGCCGTTCCCGTGGTGGAGGCAGCCGCAGCCATCGCCATCTACGACCTGATCCTCGGCAATACCCAGACTGACAGGAGGAAGCCATAATGGATTTGACCCAGATCCGCAATGAGATTGACAGCATCGACGATCAGCTGGTTCAGCTGTTCTGCAAGCGAATGGAGCTGTCATCTCAGGTAGCTCAGTATAAAAAAGCCAATAATCTGCCCATCTTCGTTCCTGCCCGGGAGCGGGCTATTCTGCAGAAGGTGGCTGAAAATGCCGGCCCCGAAATGGCAAACTACACCCGGGTGCTTTACTCCATGCTGTTTGAGCTGAGCCGCAGCTATCAAAGCAAGCTGAACGATGCGCCCAGCCACCTGTATCAGGAGATCTCCGAGGCCATTGAGAACACCCCCAGACTGTTTCCCCAGGCGCCAATGGTGGCCTGCCAGGGTGTGGAGGGTGCTTACTCCCAGATCGCCTGCGAAAAGATCTTCAAGAATCCCTTTATCCTGTATTTCAAGAATTTTGAGGGTGTTTTCACCGCTATTGAGCAAGGCATGTGTCAGTATGGCATCCTGCCCATTGAAAACTCCACTGCCGGTTCCGTGAACAAGGTCTATGACCTGATGATCAGCCATAATTTTTCCATCGTCCGGACCTTCCGGCTGAAGGTGGATCACAATCTTCTGGCCAAACCCGGCACAAAACTCAGTGATATCAAAACCATTTATTCCCATGAACAGGCCATCAACCAGTGTGCCGGCTTTCTGCACACCCTTACCGGCGTCAATGTGATCCCCGTTGCCAATACCGCGCTGGCATCGGAAATGGTGTCCAAATCCGAAAGCAGGGATGTGGCCGCCCTTTCCAGCCGGTTCTGTGCTGATCTTTACGGCCTGCAGTGTCTGGCTTCCTCGGTTCAGGATGCCGGCAACAACCACACCCGGTTCATCTGCATCAGCCGGAAGCTGGAGATTTATCCCGGCTCTGACAAAACCAGCATCATGATGATCCTGCCCCACAAGCCCGGCGCCCTGTATAAGGTGCTGGCCCGGATGTATACCCTGGGAATCAACGTGATCAAGCTGGAATCCCGTCCCCTGCCCGACCGGGATTTTGAATTCATGTTCTATTTCGATCTGGAGACCTCCATCTATTCCGAGGAATTCATTCAGCTGATGTGCGAGCTGGAGGATCTTTGCGAAGAATTCAAATATCTGGGCAGCTACACCGAGGTGGTCTGATGAAATGCGGTTTACTGGGCAGAAAACTGGGCCACAGCTATTCCCCCCAGATCCATGCCTGCCTTGGATCATACGACTATACCCTCTTTGAGAAGGAGCCGGAGGAACTGGAAGCATTCCTGAAAGACGGGGATTTCACCGGCATCAATGTGACCATCCCCTACAAAAAGGCGGTTATCCCCTATTTGTCTGAACTGTCGCGCCGTGCAAGAGCGCTGGGCGCAGTCAATACCATCGTCCGCAGGCCGGACGGCAGCCTCATCGGCCACAACACTGACTTTTTTGGCTTTGAAATGATGATTCGCCGCAGTGGCATCTCCGCCGCAGGAAAAAAAGCGTTGGTGCTGGGAAGCGGCGGCGCATCCAATACTGCGGCAGCTGTTCTGGAAGAACTGGGCGCGAGGACAGTCGTTGTCTCCCGCAGTGGAGAAAATAACTATGAAAATATCCATCTCCACAGTGATGCCGCCCTGATCGTCAATGCCACACCGCTGGGAATGTTCCCGGATACCGGTGTCAGTCCGGTGGATCTGCGTCTTTTCCCCCATCTGGAAGGGGTGCTGGATCTGATCTACAATCCCGCCCGGACGAAGCTGCTGCAGGATGCGCAAAGCCGCGGCATCACCGCCATGAACGGCCTTCTGATGCTGGTAGCCCAGGCAAAGGAAGCTGCAGAATGGTTTACAGGCGGATCCATTTCTGATTCCGTCATTGACACCATTCACCAGCGTCTTTCCGGACAGATGCAGAATATTGTACTGATTGGTATGCCGGGCTGCGGAAAAAGCACCATTGGCGCCCTGCTGGCAGAGAAAACCGGCAGAAGATTTGTGGATGCAGACGAGACCATCGTTTCCCTGGCAGGGATGTCCATTCCGGAGATCTTCGCCAAAGACGGTGAGGAAACTTTTCGCCGATGGGAAACAGAGGCTCTGAAGCAGTTGGGCAACCGCTCCGGTCTGGTGATTGCCACTGGCGGCGGCTGCATTACCCGGGAATGGAACTACCCGCTGCTGCATCAGAACGGTATCATTTTCTGGCTGAAGCGGGAACTGTCCTGCCTGCCTACAGACGGCCGTCCGCTGTCCCAGACCAATTCACTCACTGACCTTTATGCCGCACGGCAGCCGCTGTATCTTGCTTTTTCCGACCATGTCATCGACAACAACGGCAGCTGTCCGGATACTGTACAGTCCATTCTTTCTATTCTGGAGGGAACAAAATGAAAATTCTGGTGATCAACGGTCCCAATATCAATATGCTGGGCATCCGGGAGCCGGGTATTTACG
Organism: Oscillospiraceae bacterium; assembly: GCA_017409205.1. Taxonomy (GTDB): domain Bacteria; phylum Bacillota; class Clostridia; order Oscillospirales; family Oscillospiraceae; genus Faecousia. The sequence continues at coordinate 32,760 of JAFQTF010000026.1, forward strand.
GAAAAAACACCTTTGCGGATCTGCTGCAGCTGCTGCAGGACACCGCAAAGGCGCTGAATATTGAAGTGGAACAGTACCAGAGCAATCACGAAGGCGACATCGTGGACAAGATCCAGTGGGCCTACGGCAAAGTGGATGGCATCGTCATCAATCCTGCTGCCTACACCCACACCAGTGTGGCCATTCTGGATGCACTGAAATCCGTATCCATCCCTGCTGTGGAGGTCCATATTTCCGATGTGGACAGCCGAGAGGCCTTCCGGCAGATCTCCTATGCCGGCCTCGCCTGCTGTAAGACCATCAAGGGCCATGGCCTTGACGGCTACCGGGAGGCCATTGTGTACCTGGATCAGCTTCTGAATCACAAAATCTGATAAAAAACGAGGGTTACGGATGTAACCCTCGTTTTTTTCGGTTATTCCACGGATTTCAGCGCTTCCGCCATGTTGATCTTCTGCAGCTTGAAGTAGAAAATGAAGTCCACCACCACCGCAGCCAGAATGGTCAGAACAATGGCATAAACGTAGGACAGCGGCATGACCATGGTCTTGAACCAGACCATATCGATCTTGATCTGGCTCATGACGAACACCAGAAGCAGATATCCCAAACCAAGACCCAGTCCGGAGCCTACCACCGTCAGCGCCATATTCTCCTTGAACACATAGGACGCGGTTTCCGAGGCATTGAATCCCAAAACCTTAATGGTGGCGATTTCCCGGATTCGCTCGTTGATGTTGATATTTGTCAGATTATACAGCACGGTAACCGCAAGCAGACCCGCACAGAAGACGATGACGATAATGACAAGATCCAGTGCATCCATCATGTTGCGCACCATGCCTGCCAGATCTTCACTGACGGACACATTCATAACATCCTTCAGTTCCGAAATTTCTGCACCTGTGGCGTGAACGTCCATGCCTTCCGGCAGCTTAACAAAGGCCATCTGATTCTGGGGCCTTTCACCCCACTGTTCCAGGATGGTGTCCGGCGAAACGATGGAATAGTTGTAAACATGGTTGTCGTAAATTCCGGAAACCGTAAGTTCCAGTGCCTCCATATCCGGATTCCGCATGGAAATCCTGTCACCCACATTGATTCCCATTGCCTCGGATACACCAACGGACAAAACCACCTCATGCAGTCCCGGAAGCGGAACCGGGTCGGAATTGCTGTGCAGATCGATGAAGCTGCTCAGCTCGTCTTCAGCAGAGATCATATAGATATCCTTGACCCGGTTATCAAATTCCAGTTCCATGCTGGTCTGGTGATAGAACATGGTTTCAATGCCCGGCTCGAAAATCTCCAAAAATTCCTCCCGAATGTCCTCCGTTACCTCATCCCGGAAATAAACCTCCAGATCATACTGCGTCACATCCTCAAACTGGAAATCCACCACGTTGACAATAGAATCCCGGAGTCCGAAGCCGGTGACCAGCAGGGCTGTACAGCCGCCGATACCCACCAGCATCATGGCAAGCCGCTGCCGGTAGCGGAAAATATTACGGATCATCACCTTATTCAGGAAGCCGATCCGGTGCCAGAAGGGCAGTTTTTCCACCCACAGAGCCTTGCCGGCATCAGGCGCCTTGGGCCGGATCAGTTCCGCAGGCACTTCCTGCAGCGCCTTGCGGCAGCAGTACCAGGTGACCAGCAGCAGTGCGGCTGTATAGACCACAAGAACCGCGATGCAAAGGGGCCAGTTGACTGTAAGTACAAGTCCGGGGGTGATGAACAGCATGATCTTATAGGCCTCCCACAGGATCATGGGGAAGATGGTGCTGCCGATCAGAATACCCACAACGCAGCCGATGACCGCGCCGCTGCCGGAATAGAACATGTATTTGCTGATGATGGCGCGGTTGCTGTAGCCCAGCGCCTTCAGGGTGCCGATCTGTGTACGTTCCTCGTCGATCATGCGGGTCATGGTGGTAATGCACACAAGGGATGCCACCAATATGAAGAACACTGGGAACACGCGGGACACGCCCTGAACGATATCCGAAGCACTGTCCAGATTGTTGTAGCCCACATTGCTGTTGCGGTCCAGAATGATGATATCATTTTCCGTCATTTCATCGATCTGAATCCGGGCATCCGCCAATTCCGCCTTGGCATCGGTCAGTTCCCGCCAGGCATCATAGAATTCCTTCTCAGCTTCCTGTCTGCCTTCCTCATATTCCTTCCAGCCGTCGGCCAGCTCCTGCTTTCCCTTCTCCAGCTCCTCCCAGGCTTCCGGAATTTCCTGCTCCCGCAGTTCCAGTTCTGCAAGACCGGCTTCCAGCTGAGCTTCTCCGGCTTCGATCTGGGCTTCCGCGGCAGCAAACTGGTTTTCCATCATGATCTGGGCTGCTGCAAGCTCCAGAAGGCCTGCCGCCATCTGGGCTGTGCTTTCATCCAGCAGAGCTTTCTGAGATTCCAAAGAAGCCTTCTGTGCTTCCAGTTCGGCTTTTTGGCTGTTCAGTTCATCCATCTGCTGCTGCAGCGGCTGCTTCTCTGCCCGAACCGCTTCCAGCTGGGCTTCATACTCTGTCCGCTGTGCTTTCAGTTCGGCCAGACGGGCTTCCAGCTCGGCCCGCTGTGCGTCATCAGTATCCCCCGGTGCTTCGGGCTGCTCAGGCGTTTCCGGTTCTGCATCACCGGGAGTGTCAGGATCCTCCGGCTCCTCCGCCAGCAGAGAAACAGTACCCACGCCGGGCAGAGTGACACGCAGGCTATCCATGCTCTGAAGCATATCCAGTGCACTCTGGGTGGCTTCGATGCTGGTGTCCAGAATACCGATCATGGATTCAATCTGCTGGATCTCAGTATCCAGAGGAATCATCTGTGTCTCGACCTGCAGTATCTCCGCTTCCAGACCCATCAGCTCGGTATTGATGCCGAGGATCTGGTTGTCGATAGTCTGACGCTCTTCCGTCATAGACTGATAGTTTATAAACAGCTCCATGGTGGAGTTGTTGATTTGCTGATATGCCTCTGCCTTGGCCCCGGCAAAGGTACGCTTGGATTCTTCCAGGGTGATCTTCGCCTCAGAGAGGGTCTTCTTTCCTTCGGCCAGCTGCTCTTCACCATCGATCAGCAGCTGCTCGCTGTCTGCGATCTGCTCCTCGGCATCCACCAGTTCCTGATAGGCATCGCGAAGCTCCTGCTTCGCTTCGGCCTTCTTTTCGTGATATTCATCCAGGCCGTCCTGGTATTCCTCCATGCCGTCCTGCCAGGCTTCTTCGGCATCTGCCCGGGCTTCTGTCATCCGGCGGTCGGCCAATTTCTGCAGCTGCGGTTCCAGTGTATCTGCGGCTTCCTCCAGCGCATCATTGTACACATCGGAATAAATGGCATAATCGCCGGGGATGGATACATTGATTTCCGGGATATAGTCCATATCCAGAACACCGGCCGGCACGTAGAAGTAACTGCTGAGACTACCGCTGCCTACAGAAGTGGTACCCCGGTTCATATCCATGTACAGCGGCGTTGCCACATAACCCACAATGGTCAGGGTCTTCCGCTTAACGTATTCCAGGGAGTCCTCGTCATTGGAGGACTGGATAACCACCTTCTGGCCGAGAATGCTGTCGTCCGCATGGAAACCGTCCACCAGACACTCATCCTTGTTCTGAGGCATTCTGCCGCCCCGGAGACTCACCAGATTCAGGGTTTCCGGAATGGTGATGAAGCGATATACTTCGTCTTCCTGAGAATCTCCCACTCTGGCGATCAGGTCCAGATAGCGCACGGCATCCACCTGCTCCACACCGTCCAGTGCAGCGATTTCTTCCAGATATTCCTCCGTCCAGCCGTAACTGTTCATCAGCCGCAGATCAAACATATTCCGGTCATCCATGAACGCCTGACCCGTGGCGACCATATCCGACTTGGTCATCAGCAAACCGATGAACAGACTGGCACCCAGCGCTATGATCATCACGATGGCAATATAGCGGCCAAGGGATTTCAGTATGGATTGGCGCAAATTCCTGCGCATGGCATTTCTTTTCATTACCATTCGATCTCCGCAATATCCTGAGGCTTTTCGTTGATCTCAACAGATGTCACCGTTCCGCTTTTTACCCGGATCACCCGGTCGGCCATGGCTGTCAGGGCGCTGTTATGGGTGATGATGATGACAGTCATACCGGTTTCCCGTCCGGTGGTCTGCAGCAGCTGCAGAATGGACTTGCCTGTCTGGTAGTCCAGCGCGCCGGTGGGCTCGTCGCAAAGCAGCAGTTTGGGGTTCTTGGCCAGAGCCCGGGCAATGGCAACACGCTGCTGCTCACCGCCGGAGAGCTGACTGGGGAAGTTCTTTGTTCTTGCGCCCAGTCCCACATCCTGCAGGATCTGTTTTGCATCCAGAGGATCTCTGCAGATCTGATTGGCCAGCTCCACATTTTCCAGTGCGGTCAGATTGCCGATCAGATTGTAGAACTGAAACACGAAGCCCACATCATGACGACGGTATTCCGTCAGCTGCTTCCGGTTCAGGGCAGAGATCTCCTGACCATCCAGATACACCTTGCCGGTAGACAGGGTATCCATACCGCCAAGGATGTTCAGCAATGTGGTTTTACCTGCGCCGGAAGGACCGACGATCACCACAAGCTCCCCTTTCTCCACGGTAAAGGAAGTATCGTGCAGCGCATTGATTTCTATTTCGCCCATGTGATAGGTCTTTCCAACATTATGAAATTCAATAAAGGACATATCTGCCACTCCATAATACATATTTTTGTTATTATATCACAGTGACTGTAAAATGTCGAAACTTTTTATAAACTCTTAAGTAAAAAAGCATCCATCAACCGGTGATGAATGCTTTTTTGACTATTTTTTCCGGAACACCAGCAGCTTGCTGCCAATGTAATTGAGTACCACCACCATGACCTGTGTGAACAGCTTCCAGATGTTTCCGTTCCACCCCATCAGATCCACGGTAAGCAGCAGGATCACAGTTTCTGCTGCTCCGGAGCCGATCCGGCAGCCTACAAATCTGGTCAGTTCGGGAATCACGGTTTTTGCAGACCAGTCGTTGCTTCTGAATACAAAAGGTTTGTTGGTCAGGTAAGCAAACGCCACCGCCACCACCCAGGCGATCATATTGCTGACGGTGGCAGAGAGCCCCCACAGGTTATAGCAGGGAATGTAAATCAGATAATTGACAATGGTGGTGCAGACACCAAAAAACAGATAGGAAATGATATCCCAATGCTTTTCCATCAGTTTTTTTATGGTTTGAATCATCAGAAGCCCAGTTCCTCTCCTACCAGAATGAATTTAATGCGGCCTGCGGGACGGCAGTTCCGGGTGATCAGGATCTGATTGCAGATGCAGCCCTCGCTTTTGCAGTCGGCACAGACACCGGTAACACCACAGGGAGTATCCTGGCCAAAGCGCTGCTTGTTGATGGGTGCCGCCACCGTGCGTGCACGGGTCACGGCATCCTCCAGTGTATCAGTCACCTTATTCATGCCGGCGATCACGATCACAGAATCCGGGCCATAAACAATAGCTGCCACACGGTTGCCCATACCGTCAATATTCACCATCTCGCCATCCATACTGATGGCATTTGCACCGGTAAGGAACACATCGGCAGTCAGGCATTTTTTCATCATCCTGACCCGTTCCTCCGGTGAAGAGCAGGTATCCCGGTCATAGGTATTGTAGCCGCCGGATTTCAGGGCGTCCATCAGGCCGATCTGCTGGGCAGAAATGGCACCTCCCCAGCCAATGGAAGCATCCCGGGGGATCAGATCCAGAGCTTTTTCCAGAGCCGTTGCCCGGTCAGGGCAATAATAGGCTTCAAAATGACGGCTGCGCAGATTCTTCAGCAGAAGCTCCGCCCGTTTTTCAAAATACTGTTTCCGAAAGTTATCCATGAGTCATTCCTCCTTTTGCATATCATAGCGAAAAATGGCACAAAAGTAAAGTGCTTTACAAATGAGAAAAAAACGGATATAATGCACCCAAATGAAAGGAAGGTGCTTCCATGCAGTCCACAAAGCTTCAAAACCGCGGCAGCCTGATTCTTTCTATGTGCATCTTCGGCACCATTGGAATTCTGCGGCGGTATATTCCCCTGTCCTCCAGCCTGGTGGCCCTGGTGCGGGGCATCATTGGTTCTGTATTCCTGATCCTGGTTCTTCTGCTCAGCCGGAAAAAACCGGATCTCGGTGCAATCCGGAAAAACTGGATTCTGCTTGCCCTGTCCGGTGCGGCCATCGGATTCAACTGGATATTGCTGTTTGAGGCATATAATTATACCTCCGTTGCTACCGCCACACTGTGCTATTATCTGGCTCCCATTCTGGTGATTCTGGCCTCTCCTGTTGTGCTGGGTGAGACCATGACAGCCAAAAAGCTCATGTGCACCATGACAGCCCTTGCAGGCATGGTGCTGGTATCCGGTGTGCTGGATGCGGATTTTTCCGGTATGGCTGAACTGAAGGGTATCCTGTTCGGCATCGGCGCTGCTGTACTTTACGCCAGTGTGATCCTGATGAACAAGAAAATGACCCCAGTCCCCGCTTACGACAAAACCATTCTTCAGCTGTCCATGGCAGCGGTTGCCCTGCTGCCCTATGTACTGCTGACGGAAGACTGGGCCGCTGTCTCTGTGACCCCTCTGGCTGTGATGCTTCTGTGCGTGGCAGGCATCGTCCATACCGGCATCGCCTACTGGCTGTACTTCGGTTCCATGGGAAGCCTGCCTTCCCATACCGTGGCGCTGCTGAGCTATATCGATCCCATTCTGGCAATCGTACTTTCCATGGTACTGCTGAAGGAACCCATGTCTCTCCCCGCCGGCATCGGCGCCGTTATGGTGCTGGGCGCCGCCTATATCAGCGAAAAACAGGAATAACGCTCCCTGCGGCATAGCACCTCCGGAGAAAGAACTCCGGAGGTGCTTTTTGTTATTCGGTTCGGATCAGATGGAAGGCGCCGCGGTCATTCTCCAGCCTCAGGCTGTCACCTGTAAGGGTCATCGTAAACTGGATGGGATGGTCTTCCTGTTTGAAGGTCAGCGTGAGCACATCCTCCTCCAGTGAATAGGAAAATTCCCGGACAGCTTCCGGATGGCTGCCGTCCGCGAAGGCCGTCACCCAGGAGCCGCTGCCGTTTTCCCGGAAAAGAAACCGGGTCACAGCTGCCGCCTCTGCATCGGACTGGCCAATACCCAGCACACTGATGGTGATCTCCTCTTCCCAGGAACCTACAATGGGTTCTAACGCAGCGCAGCCGGTCAGCAACAGCATCATCAGAATCAGGCAGAAAAATCTTCTCACAGCAATACCTCCTTAGCCATACAGTGGGTACCGACTGCACAATCCACGAACTGTGGAAAGCACTTCCTCCCGGGTGTTTTCAAAGTCCTTTGCCGTCAGGGCGATGCAGTGGGCTATGGTCTTCATGTCTTCTTCCTGCAATCCCCTGGTTGTAACTGCAGCGGTACCGATCCGGACGCCGCTGGTAACGGTGAATTTTTCCGGATCGCCGGGAATGGAATTTTTATTGAGCGTGATCCGGTTCTCGTCACAACGGCGCTGCAACTCCTTTCCGGTAATTCCCATAGGCCGCAGATCCGCCAGCATCAGGTGGTTGTCCGTGCCGCCGGTGACCAGATCAAAACCTTCCGCCATCAGAGCATCTGCCAAAACTGCAGCATTGTTCACCACATTTCGGGCGTAAACTGCAAATTCCGGCGCCATGGCTTCCTTCAGACAAACAGCCTTTGCTGCGATCACATGCTCCAGCGGACCACCCTGCGTACCGGGGAATACAGCAGAATTTACCTTCTTCGCAAATTCCGCCCTGCCCAGGATCAGGCCGCCCCGCGGACCCCGGAGCGTCTTGTGCGTAGTGGTGGTGACGATGTCCGCATAGGGCACAGGGCTCATGTGGGCGCCGCCGGCCACAAGACCGGCAATGTGGGCCATATCCACCATGAATACAGCCCCAACCTCCCGGGCAATATCCGCAAAAATGGAAAAATCAATGGTTCTGGGATAAGCAGATGCACCGGCGATCAGCAGCTTGGGCTGATGCTTCCGGGCAAGATCCCTGACCTGATCATAGTCGATCCGTCCGGTGTTATGATCCACGTCATAGGACACCGCATGAAAATATTTGCCGGAAATATTGGCAGGGCTGCCATGGGACAGATGTCCGCCGTTGGCAAGGCTCATGCCCAGGAAAGTATCCCCCGGCTGCAGGAATGCCAGCTGCACCGCCATATTGGCCTGCGCGCCGGAATGGGGCTGCACATTGGCAAATTCGGCACCGAAAAGCTGCTTCGCCCGCTGGATACACAATGTCTCCACTTCGTCCACAAATTCACAGCCGCCGTAATACCGCTTTCCCGGCAGACCTTCCGCATATTTGTTGGTCAGCACGGAGCCCATGGCGGCCATTACAGCCGGTGAGGCAAAATTCTCCGAGGCGATCAGCTCCAGTCCGTCCCGCTGGCGGAAGTATTCCCGGTGCATCATATCTGACAGCTCCGGATCGAAGGCGGATAAAAAGTCTATGGCATCCATTGTCTTACCCAGCATATCGGAACCTTCTTTCTTTTTTGTTAGTTTTGCACTACATATTGATATTGATCCCAAGTTCTTTTAGATATTTTACCATCTTACTGTTATCTTTGTCAACATAAGAAAGGGGGCCAAAAATTTTGTGGAGCCATTCCACACTGAGATCCTTCCACTGCGCGAAGGCCGCGTTCAGATACCGGGTGGAGCCGTCGCAGGTGGTCTCGTTGGCGAGGGAATAGCCATGGGGACCGTGGCCAAAAATATGTACCTCATAGGGGATCCCCAGCTGGCAGTATCTCTGGGCAATGGGCAGTGCGCCAAAGGTGGTCAACATATCCTGCGCCGTTGCCACGACGAATACAGGCGGCGCCTCCTTCGTGATCTGGGGCACCAGATCAAACCGGGCGGCATCCTCGTCCGTCACGGTTTCCTTTCCGGTCAGCAGCTTCAGCATAAAGTCTGCACCGGGGAAATTGGGTGCAGAGGCAGCGGGATAGCCAAGGATCATGGCATTGGGCTTATTTTCCGCCAGAAGACCGGAGGACAAAGCCAGATGACCGCCGGCAGAGAAGCCGCAGGAAACGATCTTATCCGGATCGATATTCCATTCTTCCGCATGTTCCCGGATATAGCCGATGGCCCAGGAGACCTCCTTCAGGGGCTGGAAATCCCCAGCCTCCCGGCCGGTGGAATAGCGCAGCACGAAGCTGTGGAAGCCCCGGGCCGCATAGCCCATGGCAACCGGCTCCCCTTCCGCCCGGGAACAGTAAACATAGCCGCCGCCGGGACAAACCAGAATGGCAGGCCGCTTTGTGTTCTGCCCCAGGGTCAGATTGCAGTCGAGAATATAACCATCCAGAGTCGCCATAGCGGAATCAGGAACATTTATATGAAAAAAATGCATGATATCTCTCCCCAACTCATTCAGATTCGATTATTCCATATTCTTTTGATAACTTCATCCATGTTGCATTGGTGCTGATCATTCTGGTACCATAAAACCAGTTGATTTCATCAAACTGAAGGCACATCGTGTCGTTTTCAAAAAACAAGGTTACATCGGCAGGAATCCAAAGCTCCCGTCCATACTGCGTTTTTGCCAGATTATTCAGGGAAACAAGCTGATCGCCTTCAAAGACCAGCTGATTCCAGTATGCCTCACCCTGGTAAAACCGGTATTTTTTTGCGTTTGGATCTGTTTGAATGATGGTTCCCATGCACTGGGCGTCATCATCCGAAACATACAGATCCACTCTCGTTTTCACTTCATCATCGCTGCTCTGTATTTCCCACGTGCCTTTCAAGAATGCCTTGGTTCTTGTTTTCCCATGATCCTGGCTGTAGGCCTTCAGCAGGGTTTTCAGGCTGCCTGGCTTTACTTCCTCCGTCACCTGATCCAGAAACAAGAACATGTCATAATCGTAATTATCGCACTGACGGATGATACTGTCTAATGCAACTTCTGCCGGTGCATAGTCCATTTCAGCATATTTTAAAAAGATATCCGTATCATACGCTTCTGCAGAACCCTTGAATACCTTTTCCCAGGATTCCATCAGGATTTGTTCGTTATTATAGGATTTATCCTTCCCCAAAAGGTCTACAACCCTTTGATAGTCTTCATTTTCGTAGGAAATATATGCCTCTGAAATTGCCTGGATCCGTATCACTTCCGTATCTTTTACCGTTATTCCGTCCAGTGCTTCCACAACATCTTCATAACGCTTCTGTGCAAACGCTTCTTTTGCGTCTTTTATGTGTTTTGCCGAACAGCCGCACAGCAATGTGCAGATACTGACCAATACTGCTAGTATTGAAATCCTCCGTTTCATATTTCCCGTACCGTCCTGTTGTAATTTAGAAAAAGGGCCGCTGAAATCCAGCAGCCCTTTCCTGTTTTGTTTAGCCGCCCAGATTACGCAGGAATTCCTGCTTCTTCTCAGCGCCGTACGCGGCGTACTCGCCGGCCTGGAGTTTGCCGAAGCCAACGGCAATCGCCTCGTCCCAGCTTTCCTTCTCGTGGTTAACCAGGATGGGGTAATAATGGACACCGTTCTTTTCAGCGGCATCGCAGTCGCCGGGGGCATCGCCCACCATGACCACCTTGTTCACATCATAGCCGAACTTCAGCATTTCCGCAATGCAGGCAGCCTTGGCGCCCACATCCTGAGCCAGAACGATGTCGGTATGCTCCAGCAGACCGAACTTGCCCCACTCTTCCTCAACGGCATCCCGGTTGGCGGAGGAAACCATGGCGACATCTGCAAACTGATGGGCAGCTGCCAGACCTTCCTTGGCGCCATTGTAGGGCACCTTCAGGCTCTCGTCCAGCTCCACGATGGCAGCATTGACAGCCTTGGACCAGCTCAGCGCCTTCTCCAGCACCAGTTTGGCATCAGCATCAGTGGCAGCGGCAGCAGCCTTGGCAACGCCGTCATTGCTGAGGGCAGGAGCAGTCTCAGCCCAGTTCACCAGGGCATCCACACCGGTGATCTTGGTATACTTGCCATCGATCTCCTTCAGCGCCATGGCAAGACCCTTGAAACGGTTGATGCCGCGGGTCATGGAGAACAGATTGATGACATTCCAGCGGTCCAGAATCTCATCCTTCCACTCTTCCAGACCCCATTCGGTAACCATGCAGGGGCCGAAGCAATGGAAATGCTTGCAGTTCATGGTGTCCATGACGCAGCCATCGGAGTCCACACAGACCAGATAATCGTGCTTCCTGACAAAAGTATCAAAAATAGACATTCTTATTCGTCCTTTACAAAAATTACATGTGGGTATCGAACATGCCGCAGTAGGAATCAATGGGATCCTGACCCTTGAAAGCCTCAGGACCGGCCACCAGAGCATCCACCAGAGCTTCCAGAGTATCATCATGGGCGTCGTAGGTGTTGATATAGGTGCGCAGCATGGGAGCATCTGCCAGCATGGTGGGCTTGTTCACAGAGATACCGACAACAGGCAGCTCATGAACGTACCAGGGGATCTCACCGCCGCCCTTGCTCAGACCGAAGGCAGGATGGCCGTTGGCAACATTGAACAGGGAAATGACCAGATCCATGCCGGAAACGAAGTCAGCAATGGCATTCTTGCCGGCAAAGTACAGATTCAGGCTGGGCTTCTCACCGGCAGCAATCTGCTTCTTGATCTTGTCCAGGGGGCTTTCATAGATGAAGGCCTCGAAGCCCTTGGCGTTCAGCAGGTCAACCAGCTTCTCAGCGGGAGACTTGCGGGATGCGCCGCCGCCCATTGCCATGGCAGCCAGAGCGGCCATGGGGCCGTCAGCACCCTTAATATTAACGATCATGATCCGCTTGGTCTTTTCGGGGCTCAGGGGCAGAACGCCTTCATCCTTATACTTGACCAGAGTCAGAGCATCCTTGGAAATAGCAGCAGAGTAAGATCTGTACTCGGGATTTGCCAGAACAGCAGCCAGCTCCTCATCGGTGGCAGTCAGTTCTTCCACGCTCTTCTTGTGCATGCCCTTGGCAGCCTTCAGGCCCAGAATACGGGTCAGGGCTTCCACAATACGCTCCTCGCTGATGATACCGGTCTTGTAGGCATTCAGCATGGTGGCAAAGTCTTCATCGGGATCATTGAAGAACAGGAACATGTCACAGCCGGCGTTGATGGCGGCAGGCAGCATGTCCTTGCGCTTCATACGGTTGGTCATACCGACCATGTGGGAAGCATCGGTGACTACCATGCCGTTGAAGCCCAGCTTATTGCGCAGCAGATCGGTCATGATCTCGGGGCACAGAGTTGCGGGCATAATGGTATCGGCAGTGATGTCAGGATTGATCTCAGCCATGTACTCGGGCATCAGAATGTGGCCGCCCATGATGGCATCCAGGCCACCGTCGATCAGAGTCTTGTAGACATGACCGTAGGTTTCCATCCACTTTTCGTAGCCGAAATGGTTGACATTGTTGGACAGATGGGCATCGCGGTAGTCCTGGCCGTTGCCGGGGAAATGCTTGGCGCAGCAGTAAACGCCTTCAGTCTCATGCAGGCCGTCCATGTAGGCCTTACCCATGGCGGCAACACGGTTGTGATCGTTGCCGAAGGCACGGGCCAGAGTCTCTTCGCATTCCCAGTTGTAAGTGATATCCACAACGGGAGCAAAGGCCATGTTGCAGCCGGTGGCTGCGATGGTGGCGCCGGAGACCTTACCCATGGCTCTTGCATATTCCAGATTGCCGGTAGCGCCGACCTTCAGGCCGACGCCCACATGTGCGCCATCGGGGCAGACACCGTCGCCGCCCTGCTCAGGATTGCAGGCCACGAAGGCAGGGATCTTGGAATGCTTCTGGATGGCTCTGTTCTGATTCAGAACACGCTGACCGGGCATACCATTGTAACGGCAGCCGCCCAGATGATAGGTACCCAGAAGATGACCCAGATATTCATCAGAGTCAGACAGGCACAGCTGCCAGAACAGCTGACCCACTTTCTCCTCATCCGTCATGGATGCGATGGTGCTTTCCACCCATGCGATGTCCTCATCACCGAGGTTATAGGGCTTTGCTCGTAAATTGACCATTTTGCTCACGTTTCCTTTCAAAAATGATATATTACTCGATTCACATCATGTGAAGAAAATAATCATAGATACTATAACAGATATTCTCTCCTTTTGCAACACAAAATCGTTCAATTTTAAACATTATTTGTAAAGCTTGACCAAAGTATTGCGAAAAAACAGATTCTGTGATAATCTGTAGAAAATAAAAAAAGGAGAACGTTATGAGCAGAAAAGCTATTTTATTCGATCTGGACGGAACGCTGACCGATTCCGGAGAGGGCATCATCAACTGTGCCATTCTGGCTCTGGAGCATTTTGGTCTGCCCATCCCCTCCCGGGAAGATCTGCGGGTCTTTGTAGGCCCTCCCCTGCGGGATTCCTTTATTAACCACGGTGTACCGGCCGACAAAGCCGAGGAAGCCATTGCCGTCTACCGCAGCCGGTACATTCCCATCGGCAAATTTGAAAATACGCCCTATCCCGGTATTCGGGAACTGCTGGATACCCTTCAGAAAGAAGGGCACAAGCTCTATATCGCCACCTCCAAGCCGGAAGGTATGTCCAAAGACATTCTGGAACATTTTGGTCTTGCGCAGTATTTCACCCTGATCTGCGGCGCAACTATGGACGCTTCCCGCAGCACCAAGGAGGATGTGATCGCCTATCTTCTGGAAGCCTCCGGCGAAAGGGAGAATATGATCATGGTGGGCGATACCAAATTTGACATTCTGGGCGCAAAGCATCACGGCATCCCTGCCATTGGCGTCAGCTGGGGTTACGGAGCGGTTGCGGATATGGTGGAGGCCGGTGCCGCAGCCATCGCCCACAGTGCAGAAGAACTTTTACAGCTTCTGCGGAAATAAGTTTGTTTTCCGGAAAGCGGCGTGGATTTTCCCGCCGCTTTTTTCCTGTTTTCGTGTTGACAGGGTAATCGGTTTTTGATACTATTTTAATGGAATTTTATGCAACTCAAAATTAATTTACTGCTTCCAAATTCAAGGGAACGCAGGTAAATCAGGAGGAAAATTATGGATCTGAATCAGCTCGTACTGGCAAAGCAGCAGGAGCTTCTGGCCTGTTTGCAGGAAAACCTGCGGATCCCCAGTGTGGAAGGTCCTGCTGAAGAGGGCGCCCCCTACGGCATTCATGTCCGGCGCAGTCTGGATCATGTACTGGCAGCTGCCCATCAGCTGGGCTTCAAGACCTGCAATGTTGCGGGTCACATCGGCTGGTGTGAATACGGCGAAGGCGAAGAAATGGTGGCAGTCCTGGGCCATCTGGATGTGGTTCCCGCCGGTGACGGATGGAGCTTTGATCCCTGGGGCGGCGAAATCAAAGACGATCTGATCTTCGGCCGCGGCACCATGGACGACAAAGGGCCCTCCATTGCGGCGCTCTTTGCTCTGGCAGCCCTGCGTGACAGCGGTCTGCCCATCCGCCGCCGGATCCGTCTGATCTTCGGCTGCAATGAGGAGACCGGCGCCCAGGATGTGAAGTATTATCTGGATCACGGCGGTGAGATCCCGGTGATGGGCTTTACCCCCGATGCAGAATACCCCATCATCAACGGCGAAAAGGGCATCATCAACGCCCATATTTCCCGGGAATACACCCAGAGCGGCCAGCTGAAGCTGAAGTCCATACAGGGCGGTACCGCCTCCAATGTGGTCCCCGCCTACGCCCGGGCAGAACTGGTCTGCGATCACGCTATGGCTGACGCCATTGCCGCTGCAAAATTTGAAAAAGTCACCTTCACCCGGACCGATGACGGCGTTCTGGCCGAAGCCGAAGGTATGAATGCCCACGGCAGCATCCCCTGGGTAGGCGAGAATGCCATCGGCCGTCTGGTGATCGCCCTGAGCCAGCTGCCCTTCGAGGGAGAATTGGGTGAAATCTTCCGGTTCCTGGCAGAAAAGCTGGGTATGGATACCGTGGGCAAGGCTTCCGGCATCCATCTTTATGATGATGTTTCCGGCGATCTCAGCCTGAACTGGGGTACCCTGCGGGGCGACTCCCATCAGATGGAGCTGGTGGTGAACTACCGCTATCCTGTCACCTTTGACTTTGCAGACTGCGGCCCCGCTTTCCAGTCTCTGTTTGAAGATGCCGGCTTTGCCGTACAGCAGTCCCACAAGGAAAAGCTGTACATTCCTGCAGACAGCGAGCTGGTAAAGATCCTGCTGAAGGTCTACCGGGATCATACCGGTCTGGAGGGAAAACCCAAGTCCATCGGTGGCGGTACCTATGCCAAGTGTCTGCCCAATATTCTGGCCTTCGGCCCCATCTTCCCCGGAGATGTGGCCCGGGAGCACCAGCCGGATGAATTCTTTGAGATCCCCAAGCTTATGAAAAATGCCCAGATCATCGCTTCTGCGATGTATGAACTTGCAAAATAAAAGAAGGTTCGTTTTATGAAAATCACACAAGTGCGTCTGGGCCGGATCTCCGTGCCTCTGCGCACCCCCTTTAAAACCGCCCTGCGAACAGTCAGCAGTGTGGAAGACGTGATCGTGGAGATCCACACGGATGACGGACGTATCGGCTATGGCGAAGCACCTCCCACCGGCCCCATCACCGGTGATACAACGCTTGCCATCATCGGCGCCATTCAGGATCACATCGGAAAATCCATCATTGGCATGGATGTGGACGATTTTGAAGATGTGATGCAGCAGGTGCAGAAATCCATCGTGGGAAATACCAGCGCCAAGGCTGCTGTGGATATGGCCCTGTGGGATCTATACGGTCAGAAATATGGGATCCCGGTCTATAAGCTGATGGGCGGCGCCCGGAAGAATATCACCACCGACATCACCATTTCCGTCAATGATCCCGAAACCATGGTGAAAGATTCCCTGATCGCTCTGCAGCGGGGCTATGACTGCCTGAAAATGAAGGTAGGCATCAACCCGGAAATGGATGTGGCCCGGCTGAAGGCTGTCCGGGAAGCCGTTGGCAACGACATCACAATCCGTATCGACGCCAACCAGGCATGGAATCCCAAACAGGCCGTTAGGATCCTGAACGCCATGCAGGAACAGGGGCTTCAGATCGAGCTGGTGGAGCAGCCTGTTCCCGCCCACGATCTCGACGGCATGAAATATGTCACCGACCGCAGCTATGTTCCCGTATTGGCAGACGAGAGTCTCTACTCCCCTGCCGACGCCGCCACCATCCTGCGTATGGGTGCTGCGGATCTGCTGAATATCAAGCTGATGAAGTGCGGCGGACTGTATAATGCCCTGAAGATCTGCACCATGGCTGAGGTCTATGGTGTGGAATGTATGATCGGCTGTATGCTGGAGGCCAAGATCTCCGTCAATGCCGCCGTCCATCTGGCCTGCGCCCGAAAGGTCATCACCAAAGTAGACCTGGACGGCCCTGTGCTGTGCAGCGAGGATCCCATCCTTGGCGGCGCAGTCTTCAACGAAAAGGATATTACCGTATCCGATGCTCCGGGACTTGGTATTCTGGGCATCGAAAACGGACGGATCACCTATATCAACTAAATACAGAAAGAAGTAATTTTATGAACATCCATGACACCATTCCCTTCATGACAGTGGGCCTGCCCGATGATATCCGCCGCCATCAGCTGGCCGGCAACTTTGCCGAAGCCCTCCGCCTCATCGATCTGCGGCTGAGCCAGAACAATCTGCCTGACTGCCTGCGCAACTCCCTCATCGCCCACCGGGAAATGATCGACCGTCTGGCCGTGGAATTCCCCTACACCAGAGAAGAAGCTCTGGCCATCGTTCAGAAGAAGATCCCCGAATTCACTATGGAAGAGCTGCAGGAGCAGATGGATCTGCGGAACGTTCATTACATCTACATGAACGGCGAGATCCGGATCTTCGGCCGCTTTGACGAAACGCTGTTCTCTGTGGTGGATGAGGTCTACAACCGGGTACCTCCCAAGGATCCCAATGCCCCTGCCCCCATCAATTATACTGACCATGCCATGGCCATCATGAAGGAAAAGGGCTCCATGACCAACCGGATCACCGTCCGCCAGACCCTGAAGCTGAAGGATGAGCTGTTCACCCCCGGTATGTTCCTGCGGGCACACCTGCCTGTGGCTGCCGCTGCAAACCAGCAGTGGGACATTAAGGTGGAAAAGATCTTCCCCGAAGGCGGCATCGTTGCCTCCGAAAATGCAGAGCAGCGCAATGTCTGCTGGGAGCTCCATCCCCAGGAAAACCCTGAGTTTACTGTGGAATACTCCTACTTCCACAAGGAAGTGTACAAGGATGCCTACAACGGCAAGGGTATCCCCGGCATCTATGACTTTGATCTGGAAGAGCAGGCTCCCCACATCGTTTTCACCCCCTTCATCCGTATGCTCTGCGCAGAGCTGACCGCAGGTATCACCGATCCTCTGATGAAAGCACGTGCCTTCTACGACTTCATCACCAAGAACATGAAGTATACCCATGTTCCTGAATATTTCGAGCTGGAGACCATCCCTGAGTCCTGCGCCCGGAACTACAATGGCGACTGCGGCGTTTTTGCCCTGCTGTTCATCACCCTGTGCCGCTGCGCCGGTATCCCCGCCCGCTGGCAGAGCGGTATGTCCGCCAATCCCAAGTGGGTGCTGTGCCACGACTGGGTAGAGTTCTATGTGGAGCCCTACGGCTGGATGTATGTGGACGCCTCCTACGGCACCACGGCAAACCGTCTTGGCAAGGAAGAGCGCCGTCAGTTCCTGTTCGGCAATCTGGATCCCTACCGTATGGTGGCCAACCGGAAGTTCCAGGTGAATTTCGAGATCCCCAAGCAGCACTGGCGCGCCGACCCCTATGACAATCAGACCGGCGAACTGGAGACCACCGACCGTGGTTTCCGCCCCAACGAACTGATCCGCACCCACATTCCTCTGGCCTGTGAGGAAGTTGAAGCATAATCCCGAACATAAAAAAGAGTGGAACCAAAGGATTCCACTCTTTTTTCTTATGCCATCAGGCTGCTGCGAATATACTGCCGCGCCTGTTCCGGCTCCAGCTCCATGACGACGGACACTTCTCCGGTCAGAAGCTTCTCCGCATCCCGGAGGAAATTATCATCACACAGATGCACCTTTCTTCCAAGGGCAGCCTGCTGCTTTTTGTGCTGATACAGGGTGTATACCATTGCCGTCAGCTTTTCCGGATCGCCGCCGGCGATCAGCTCCCGATAGGTCTGCTTCCGGAGATTTTCATCCCGGATCCAGCAATCCTGCCGGATATTTTCCGATTGCAAAAGCGCCTGCAGTTCCGCTTGGGAAAGCATTTTTCGCAGCTTTCCCACGGCAGCAGGATTATGGGCAGGCACCAGATACCGGGAACCGGGATGCCCAACAGGTTCCAGCACCAGATAGGAAATCCGCTTTCCGTCTATCACCTTTTCTTCCAGATCCGTTACATCGCAAACGCCGTGAATTCCGTACACAACACTGTCTCCTGCCTGATACATAACATTCTCCCCTATGAAATATAGTATTTTCCGAAATATCGTTATGATTATATCACAAATCAAGCCATATTTCATGTAGGAAAAATGCCGAAAAAAGCCCTTGTTTCATGGCTGTTCCTGCGCAGACACTGCTTTTAGAACAAGCAGTCCACCCGGTAGTGCTCCAGCCAGAAATTCACCTGCAGCAGCCATGCCATGACCTGGGGACGGCGCATCAGCTGACCATACCAGGGCCATGAATGATCCCCTTCCAGATAGGCTGTCACGCTGCTGCGGCGTACCAGATGAAACAGCGGCACCTGTTTCTGCGCCAGCAGCCCGGCAAGTTTCTGCTCCATCAGCTTCTCGTACCGGGGATCATGGGTTTTGGGATAGGGACTCTTTTTGCGGAAGAGCACCTGTTCCGGCAAAACGTCCTCCATGGCCCGCCGCAGGAGGCCCTTTTCCCGGCCCCCCAGATCCTTGAACTGCCAGGGAACACCATACAGATACTCCGCGATCCGATAATCACAAAAGGGCACCCGTACCTCCAGAGAGGCGTACATGCTCATCCGGTCTTTCCTGTCCAGCAGCGTCTGCATGAACCACCGGAAATTCAGGTTCACCATTTCTTTCATTCGCCGCTCCAGCGGTGTATTCTCCGGAAGAATATCACTCTCCCGGCAGGTTTTGTAATAGGCATCCATGACGAAGGCCACAGGATCCTGCTTCAGATCGGGACCCAGCATGGCTGCTCTGTCCTGAGTATTTTGCGCCCAGGGAAACCCTTCCAGAGAGCGGACTTCCGGGTCCCGGTACCAGGGATATCCGCCGAATATTTCATCGGCACATTCTCCGGAAAGCGCCACCTTCACACTGCTGCGGATCTCCCGGCAGAAGGCCAGCAGGGAAAAATCCACATCCGCCATTCCGGGCATGTCCCTGGCCAGAGTCGCCTCCTCCAGGGCTGCCGCCAGCTGCTCCGGGGTCAGTACCGTCCAGTGGTGTCTGGAACCCATCTCCTGCTGCATGAGCCGGATATAACCGTCATCGGAATCGGGCTGGAATTTGCTGGTTCTGAAATACAGCTCGTTATTCAGATAATCCAGAGAGAAGGTTTCCAGTTTCTTCCCCTCCCGGTCCATCTGCTGTGCGCAGACGGCACTGATAATGCTGGAATCCAGACCACCGGACAAAAACGTGCCGATGGGCACATCCGAGACCATCTGCCGCCGGATGGCATCCATTACCAGTGTGCGTACTATGTCGATGGTTTCCGTCAGAGAATCCCGGTGCTCCCGGTCACGAAGCTGCCAATAGCGATTTACCGTCAGTCTGCCGGCTTCATAAACCGCCATGCACCCCGGTTCCAGTTCGAAAATGTCATGGAACACACCACTTCCGGGAAGGCGTCCCGGCCCCAGCATCACGATCTGCATGGCTCCGGCTTCATCCAGACAGGCCTTCATGGTCGGATAACACAAGATGGTTTTCATTTCCGATGCAAAGATCAGACCACCTGCATGAAGGGTATAAAACAGAGGCTTCACACCGATCCGGTCCCGGGCGAGAAACAGCCGCCTTCCCCTTTCTTCCCAGACCGCAAAGGCAAAAATACCGTTGAACCGTTCCAGACATCCACTGCCCCACTGGGCATAGCTGTGGAGCACCACCTCCGTATCGGAATGGCCGCAAAAGCTATGACCGAGGGCGAGCAGCTCCCGGCGCAGTTCCTCTGTATTATACAGCTCCCCGTTGTAGACCAGAGTATAGTTCTCCCCTGGCCAGCAAAGCTCCATGGGCTGCTGTCCGCCCTCCGGGTCAATGACCGCCAGACGGCTGTGCAGCAGGGTGCATCCGGGAAAACGTCGGATCCCCCGGCCATCGGGGCCTCTTCTCTCCATGGTTTTCAGCATTTTATCCAGTGTCTGCTGCTCCGCTTCAAGATCCAGCAGTCCGGCAATGGCGCACATGATCCACCACATCCTTTCCATCCCCATATCCTATGCGGCGGTTTTCCGGATTTGCATATTATTTTTCCTTCCGGGTATGCTATGGACGGTGATGAAAATGAAAACAGGGAAAGAAATCTTATCCTCCGTACTGAAAACCACCCAGATGGGTCAGGTGGGTATCCGCAGCGTGCTGGATGCCAGTGTGCGCCCCGGCCTTCGGGCTGCACTGGAAGATCAACTGAAGGAATATGACAGCATCGAAACCGAAGCCCATACCATTGCCGGCCAGCGTGGCTGGGAGCTTCGGGAGCTGGAACCTGCCGCCCGGTTTCTGGCTGACCGATGGAGCCGCATGAAGCTGAACAGGGGCGACTGCGATTCCAGAATTGCAGATATGATGATCCAGGGAAACACCAAAGGCATGGTAAAGGGTCTGCGAAATCTGCATCAGTATCCCAATGGGGATGACCGGATCGCCACCATTTCCCAGAAGCTCATCGACTGTGAAACTGCCAATATCCGTCAGATGCGGCAGTTTCTATAAGAACAGGTGTCATGCGCCGGGATACGGGTATCTTTCTGTGATGACAGGATCCCGGCGCTGCCGCTGCGCGTACGCCATGCCACGGAATTGTCACAAAGTCTGCCTCTGCTGCATAGACTACCCGAGAACCCGAAAGGAGGGATTCTATGAGCGCCACGGGCTACATACAGGTTCGTGCCTACGAAAGCTACGCCCAGATCCCACTGGAGGATGTGGCCATCGCCATCACAGCTGCCGACGGCACCGCCATTGCCATGGGACTGACCAACCGGAACGGCAGAATAGAACCGGTGGAAATTCCGGTTCCGGATCTGGCGGACAGTCAGACACCGGATCCGCCGGAACGGCCCTATGCCACGGTGAATCTTTATGCCCATTTACGTGGCTATGAACAGGTGGAGGCCGAAGATCTGCAGGTATTTCCGGGCATCACAACGCTTCAGGAGCTGCAGATGATCCCCCTGTCAGAGCTACCCGGAGCATGGAATCAGAGCGCGTTCTTTGATACGCCGCCCCAGAATCTATAGGAGGTATGCCATGCCGCCAGTCATTCCCACCATTCCCCAGCGGATCACGGTGCATCTTGGGCCGCCCAATTCCGATGCGGAAAATGTCACTGTGGATTTTGTCGATTACGTAAAAAATGTTGCATCCAGCGAAATATATCCCACATGGGAGGAAAGCGCCCTGCGGGCCAATATCTACGCCATTGTCTCCTTCGCCCTGAACCGGGTATACACCGAGTGGTACCGCAGCCGGGGATACGACTTTGATATTACCAATTCCACTGCATACGACCAATATTTTGTCAAAGGCCGGAGTTATTTTGACAGCATCGTCCGGATCGCAGATGCGCTGTTCAACGATTATCTCCGGCGGCCTGGTTTTGTGGAACCTCTGGCAGCCAAATTCTGCAACGGCACCACCGCAACCTGCGAAGGCCTGAGCCAGTGGGGCAGTCAGAATCTGGCACTGCAAGGCTACAACACCACCCAGATCATCCGCAGCTACTACGGGAATGTGGAGATCGTCAGCAATGCGCCCGTAGCAGGCATTACCAGCTCCTATCCCGGTAGACTGCTGCGCCGGGGCACCACAGGCCCCGGCGTGGTGACCATCCAGACAGAGCTGAACCGCATCTCCCAGAGCTATCCCGCCATCCCCAAAGTCAATCCGGTGGATGGGATCTTCGGAGCCAAAACAGAAGCCTCCGTCCGGAAATTTCAGGAGATATTCGGGCTTGAAACAGACGGCATCGTAGGGCCCGCCACCTGGTATGCCCTGGTGCGGCTGTATGTGGCAGTCAATTCCCTGGCAGAGCTGCGCAGTCAGGGCCAGCGATTCTATGCCAACTCCTGGGCAACCAGCGATCCCATCGAATTCGGCGACCGGGGTATCAAGGTGGAGCATCTGCAGTATATGCTGTCTGTACTGGCTGCCTACATTCCCCAGATCCCCAGGCTGCAGGTGGATGGTATTTTCGGGCCTGCCACCAGAAGCGCCGTCATTGCAGCGCAGCAACGGTTTGGCCTGCCTGAGACCGGTATTGTCAATTACGATACCTGGGACGAAATATACGACCAGTTTTCCGGCATCGAAACAAGTGCCTGGCGTGATCCGCAGGATTTCCCCTATACCAATGCCATTCTGACCGGAACGCCCCCCAGAGCCCGGTATGCCGGAACCACGACCATGACCCAGTTCCCCGGAAGCGACCTGTCCGCGGGTAATCAGGACCCTGTTCGTCAGGAGGTGGTGCGATGAGGCCCCAGGAGTCCTTTATCGGTCAGCCCATCCGCAGTCTGCAGACCATGCTGCGGGCCATCGCAGAGGAAGATCCGGGTTACCGGCAGATTGTTCCTGACGGCATTTACGGCCCGGAAACCGTTTCCGCTGTCACGGTCTTCCAGAAGCGGCACGGTCTGCCTGCCACAGGCATAACAGACCAGGCCACCTGGGAGGCTGTTGCCGCCCGGTATGAACCTGCAAGGATCAGCCGGGCGCATGCCCATCCCCTGCATATCCTGCTGAATCCCGGTCAGATCCTGCGACGGGGAGAACGGCATCCACACCTGTATCTTGTGCAGGGTATGCTGACTGCCCTGGCAGAGGCTTACGGCAGCATCCCATCGCCGGCGGCTACCGGTATTCTGGATGATGCAACTGCCGACGCACTGGCGGCTTTTCAGCAGCTGAGCCGTCTTCCCATGACCGGCCATCTGGATAAAGTGACGTGGAAACACCTGGCACTGCAATATCCGCTGGCAGCAGAGGTATTGATATCCATCGGATAAAAGTATGTACAATCCGTTAACTTTTCAGGATATGGCAGTTCATCCCTTGAATAAACAGGCAAAAGTGTCTATAATATAGCCACTGCGGTATCGAATACCGTGATACCATCGGAGGATACGACCCATGTTTATCAAAAACTGGAAAACGGAGATCCTGACCATTCCCAATCTGCTGAGTCTGTTCCGTCTGGTTCTGATTCCCGTTTATGTATATATTTATCTTAACGCTGTGGAGCGCCATCAGTTTTACCTTGCCGGCATGATCATGGCTGTTTCCTGTCTGACCGATGCAGTGGACGGAAAAATTGCGCGGCACTTCAACATGGTCTCCACCGTGGGAAAGATCCTGGATCCGCTTGCCGACAAGGTCACACAGTTTACCCTGACGCTGTGCCTGAGCCTGAAATATCCGGTGCTGAATCCGGTTCTGGTGCTGTTCGTCATTAAGGAAGCTTTCCAGGCAGTGGTCGGACTTGTATATCTGCGGCGGGGACGTATGCTGCCCGGTGCGCTGATGGCCGGCAAGATCTGTACCACCGTTCTCTTTGTCAGTCTCATCACGCTGGTCCTGTTCCCTGACATGAATCCTGCTCTGGTGGATGCCATTGCCATGACTGACGGTTTATTTCTGATGATCTCCTTTATCAGCTATATTCTGGCCTATTACGGAAAAAACGCAAAGGTTCAGGATGTGAATATGGAATAACCGAAGCCGCTGTCCCGGGACAGCGGCTTTTTTCACGAAAAAAATGCAGCGGCTCAAAACGAACCGCTGCAAAGATCATCATTTTTTCCATTTCCTGCAGATCTGATGTCACACAGGGTTTACCGTCGGGTTATCCGCAGATATTTCCGCGG
This sequence comes from Oscillospiraceae bacterium, assembly GCA_017409205.1. GTDB lineage: Bacteria > Bacillota > Clostridia > Oscillospirales > Oscillospiraceae > Faecousia. Next base: position 56,909 of record JAFQTF010000026.1, read on the forward strand.
CATCGGCTCCCTCATCAGGATCTTGTTTGTATCCTTATTATACCAGATACATCCGGCGATTGATGAAGAATTCTTGAACGCCGCGAAAAGAAATTATGTACAAAAAGAAAACACCGCCCCAGGCGGTGTTTGTTTCTTTTGACTAGGCAGGATAGAGATTGCTGATAAGCAGCAGCACAGGCAGGATCAGGGTAAAGATGCTGACCGCCCAGGGATACAGCGCCTTGCGGGAGGTAAACATCAGCACAAGGCAGGCTGCTGTCACCGCGAGGGGGGCCGTAACTGCCAGCTCCCGGCTGATCATCACAGCAAACTCACCGTTGGACAGCAAATTCAATCCCACCTGCTCCGGCAGGTGCTTTCCATTATATGCTGCCAGCTTCAGGGCATAATAGGCCACCGGAATGGCAAGAAATACAGAACGCAGACGATACACACACATCACCAAAATACCGATGACGCGCTTGATCCTGGAATATACGGAGCCTTCGGACTGAATGCCCTCCTGCAGGTCGGCATTCACTTTTTTCCATCCGGCAGTCATTTCAGCCAATTTTCCCATATTGAACCTCCGGGACATGGATTTTTGCTATCATAGCACATTTTTAAGACTGTTGCAAGCAGAGATGACAGACGCAAGAAAGAATTATGACTTTTCCGAACAAACATTCAACAGTCCGTTTTATTGTACAGATCCTGTTGTAAACTGTCCTTACAGAAAACAAAGGAGGACAACCAGATGAAACACAGAAAAAACCGCTGCGCTACCCGCCAGCCCATGTATCCCAACGCCGCCGATCCCCGCTATTTTCAGGAAAAATCCATGAATATCTTTGCCGCCATTCTTTCCGGAACCGGTGCACTGACTGCCATGCTGTTTTTTGTGACCATGGCCTGATCAGTTTCTGATATTCTCGGCGTAGAGTTCAGCAAGACCCTTCAGCAGCAGATCCTTGTCATACAGGATGGGGGTACGGCACATGGGCAGAACAAATTTGGCAATGCCGCCGGTGGCGATCACGGTGGTCTTTTTACCCAGCTCTGCCTCCATCCGCTCTACCATACCATCGATCATGCAGGCATGGGCCAGCATGATGCCGCTGCGCATACAGTCGATGGTATTGCGGCCGATGGCCTTTTTCGGGGCATCCAGCTGCAGGCCCGGCAGCAGTGCCGTGCCGTTGGTCAGGGCATCCAGAGAGATCTTCACGCCGGGACTGATACTGCCGCCGATAAACGCGCCGGTTTCATCCAGAACCATCATCGTGGTTGCTGTGCCCATATCGATGACAATCATAGGGGGGTTATGCTCCCGCAGAGCCGCCACAGCCCCCACAACCAGATCAGCGCCGGTCTGGGAGGGGTTCTCCACCTTGATATTCAGTCCGGTTTTCAGGCCCGGACCCACCACCAGAGCCGTCTTGCCGGTCAGCTTTTTGATGGCGGTCTTGATGGAGTTCAGCACCTGAGGCACAACGGAGGCCACGATGGCGCCCTCCAGAGAGGAAACCGTCACCTCATAAATATCCAGAATATTTTTCAGATCGATACAATATTCATCCGATGTCTTGGTGACATCGGTGCGGATGCGAGCCTCAAAGATAATCTCCTGTCCCTCCATGCCGCCCAGAACAATATTGGAATTACCGATATCCACTGCCAGAATCATAGCATTTCCTCCAGATCCGCCTGCCGCAAAATACGGCAGGCCTTTATTTTTCCATTTTCCACTTCCATCAGTCCGGCGCTGCCCCCGCCATAGCCGCAGGAGCCGGGATTCAGGACCCAAAGGCCGTCCTCCTCCTGCCGACAGTCAGCCACATGGGTATGCCCGTACAGCGCCGCCTGCGCCCGGCAGGCCCGGGCATCCCGCAGAAGGGTCCCCAGATACATTTTTACATTGTGCTTATGACCGTGGGTCATGTACAGCTCCACACCGCAGACACGATGGCACAAAATCTCCGGAACATGGGGTGGACAGCGGTAGCGGTCACAGTTTCCCGGTACCTGAAAGAAAGAGATGTGGGGATAGTCCTCTTTCAGTGCTTCACCGTCATCGTAATAGTCACCCAGATGTATGATGGCATCCGGCTTCACCGCATCCACACAGTCATACATGAACCGCAGGGCGGAATGAGAATCCGATAATACAAGAATTTTCATGTTATTTCGTCCCTTTAGTATTTGTATGAAAGGATTATATCATACAATACACGATATTGCTACTGTTCCTCCCGGTTTTCCAGAGTCACTTCCCGGAAAAATTTCCGTTTTTCCGAGGGGGTGCAGCCATAGATCTCCTTGAAATACTGGCTGAGCATCTTCTGGTCCTTAAATCCGTGGCGTTCAGCGATCTCACTGATGGGATCCTCACTGATCTCCAGCTCCCGACAGACAGCGGTTGCCCGGACCTGATACAGATACTGCAGATAGCTGACACCCATATTCTTTTTGAACAGGCGGCAGAAATACTCCTTGTTCAGTCCCATTTCCCCACAGGCCCAGTCCAGAGAAAGCTCTTCGCTGTGGTTCAGCTGGATCTGCTCCAGAAGAGGCTCCAGACGCTGCATATCGCTGCGCTGCAGACTCCGCTCCTCCACCGGCATGGCCTGCGAAAAATATTTCACCAGAATGGCGGCGGCAGCAAAAAGCCGGGACTGCTGCTCCAGCCGGTAGGCCTGGGGATTTTCCTTCGTCTGACGGAGGATCTCCTGCATGTGCACCATCAGCTGGGCATAGGCATTGGCCTTTGTCTGATCCTCAGGATCAAAGGCAAGAGAGAACTGCAGCTGATCAAACTCCGGTACATACAGGCACATCCGGCTGGGCAGGATGTGGACACACAGATATACCGCATCCCGGCTGCACCGGGTCTCGTGCACCTCATGAGAGTTGATAAGATACAGATCGCCAGGCTTGGCGCGAAGGGTCGAATTTTCAAACTTGCAAGTAACCGTACCCTTGACGAACAGCAGAAGCTCGATGGCCTGGTGCCAGTGGGGCGGCGTATAGGCGCTGAGACGGTTTTCATACTTGATTCCAAAGCCGGTCTGGTCCAGATCAGCCAGGAGCTTATGTTGGTAGTTTTGCACAATAAACACCCTTTTTTCGAACTTTTCAGATTCACAATTCGTTCACAAAGTCAATATCTTCCTAATCTAAGTCAATTATACCACTTTTTGCCCCCAAGTCAAGGTGCTATAATACCCCCACTTCGCAGGACAGCCCAACATGCTGCGCCATGCAAGTTCAATTTACAAAAAATTCACGAACGTTCTGTTCGCCCTATAGAAAAGGAGGTATTTGACTATGTCCATGAAGGAATCCGTAAAGAACTACTTCAAAGAAGTTATGGTCGAATGCGGCCGTATCATCGAGATGGATGGCCGCATCTGCCACATGTAATGCACCGTCCGTTCACCCCGCGCCAGTAAAGGAGGTTATCCCGATGGCTAAACTGTACTACGAAAAGCATGGCTATCCCGATGTTCTGGTGGAAATGAGCCTGATCACCGGCCTGCGCCAGTGCACCATGCTGTAAATTTGCTTTTGCCCTTTGGAGGTATGATATGAATATCATCAAAAATTATTTCTCACCCGTCCGTCCCGGCAATGATGTGATCCGGGAACTGCAGGGCCGCGTTCTGTGGTTCTGATAAACTCTGCAACACACATTTCAGGAGGTTATTTTTATGAATAAGACTTTTATGAAGGCTTTTACTGCTATTTCCAAGGCCCAGCGTACCTGGGAACTGCACGAAAACGGCACTTTCTAAATTTCAAAAGGCTGTCCGCTCCGGCGGGCAGCTTTTTTTGCGCACAATCACCGGCGGCAGCACATATACTGCCATGAAAGAGTTTCCACAGAAAGGAAGGCGGTAATCATGTCCGACTTTGATCGTGCCTTGCAGGAGGCCCTGCGCCTCTCCGGTACGCCCGAGGGAAAGCAGCTTGTTTCCATGCTGCAGCAGCTGGGCGGCGGCGACCTTCAGCAGACCCTTGACCGGGCTTCCGCCGGGGATCTGCATCAGGCACAGCAGCTGATCTCCTCCCTGATGCGCAATCCCCAGGCACGTCAGCTTTTACAGCAGCTGGGAGGAAGCTATGGAAAATGAACTGGAAGAAAAGCTGAGCTCCATCCTCAGCGATCCGGAAATGATGGGAAAGATCCAGGCCATGGCCCAGTCTCTGGGACAGAATATCCCCGCTCAGCCGGAAGAAAATCAGCCCGCCATCGATACCGGCATGCTGCGTAAGCTTTCCGGCTTGGCGACGCAGTCCGGCATTGATCAGAATCAGCAGGCTCTTCTTTCTGCACTGATGCCCTACCTCAGCCGGGATCGGGTAGGCAAACTGGAAAATGCCATGCGGGCAGCAAAATTGGCAAAGCTGGCCTCCGGATTTCTGGGCAGCGGCGCACTTCAGGCCCTGACCGGGAGGTGAGATCATGTATAACCGCTATGTTCCCCAGTCCGATGGTACTTATCAGCGCAGGCGGGTCCCGGAGACGATCCCGCCACCCAGACCAGCCCCAGCATCCGCTGCCCCGGAAGCTGTTCCCTACCCGGTTCCGGAACCCCCGAAGCATCCGGTCCCGCCGAGACGCCCCCGGCCCGGAAGACCCCGGCAGGAGCCGGAGAGCATCGCATCCTTTCTGCGGCAACTGCTGCCCAGAGATTTTGACACCGGTGATCTGCTGGTGGTTGTGCTTCTGCTGCTGATGTCCGGTAATGACCGGGAGGATCAGAATACAGCACTGCTGACTTTGGCGCTTTACCTGTTTATGTGAAAGCCGTATCAGACGGCCCACTTTCCGGGCTGAATTCCTGTCTGCCCTCCGGGAATGGTTATGATGATTGCAATGTTCCTGCTTTTCTGCTATAATGCAGCAAACAGGAGGGCATTGCCATGGAGAAGAAAAACAGATGCTTGTCTAAATTGTGCAGTCATTGGGATACGGCAGTTATCCTGCTGCTGACCGTATGTATGTGCGCCGGAATCATGTGGCATGCCTCCCGGTGGATGCCGCAGCGCGAACGTTCCCTGCGCAGCAGCCTTCTGCATACTGCCCGGGTCTGGCTGGACAGCAGCGAAGCAGACGGCAGTCATCAAGCCATTATCGACCGATACAACGCATACGATCCCAGCCCCAGAGACTATAAGGTGCAATATAACGACAACTGGTGCGCCACCTTCGGCAGCGCAGCAGCCATGGAAACCGGTCTGACCCATATCATTCCCCCGGAATGCAGCTGTGAACAGCAGATCAACCGTTTCATGGCAATGGGGCGTTGGCAGGAGGATGAACGGTATCTCCCCCGTACCGGTGATTATATCTACTATGTATGGGATGAATGGCGGCAGGGAAACTGTACCGCTTGGGCGGATCATGTGGGCATTGTGGAGGGGACCTTCGGCCCGGTGATAAAGGTTCTGGAAGGCAATAAGGAGGATACCGTGGGTTACCGGTATATTTTCCTCAACGATATCACAATCCGCGGCTTCGGTCTGCCGGATTACGCGGCTGTATCCGCACAATAAAAATCTGCCCATGGAAATTCCATGGGCAGTCTTTTTTATCTCTGGACGAAACCAACCTTCTTGTAGACCTTGCGCAGGGTCTTTTCGGCAACGTAGCTTGCCTTCTGGGCGCCGTCACGGTAGACGCCTTCCAGATAAGCCTTGTCCTTCAGCAGACGCTGGGACTCTTCACGGATGGGACGCAGATGCTCGATGACGGCATCGCCAACCACGGGCTTGAACTTGCCGTAACCGCAGCCGGCAAACTCGGTTTCGATTTCAGCGAAGGTCTTGCCGGTGACGGCAGAATAGATGCTCATCAGATTGGCAACACCGGGCTTGTTCTCAGGATCGAAACGGACACAGTTCTCGGTATCGGAGTCGGTGATGGCACGCTTGAACTTGCGCTGGATATCCTCAGGCCGCTCCATCAGGAACACACAGCCCTCAGGCATGGATTTGCTCATCTTGCTGTCAGGTGCGTTCAGACTCATGATCCGGGCGCCGGTCTCAGGGATATATGGTTCGGGAATCTTGAACACATCGCCGTAGACGCCGTTGAAGCGCTGGGCAACGTCACGGGTCAGCTCGCAGTGCTGCTTCTGGTCATGGCCAACAGGTACCAGATCCGGCTGGTACAGCAGGATATCTGCAGCCATCAAAGCAGGATAGGTAAACAGACCGCCGTTGACATTCTCAGCGTGCTTGGTGGACTTGTCCTTGAACTGGGTCATGCGGCTCAGCTCACCGAACATGGTATAGCAGTTCAGCACCCAGCCAAGTTCTGCATGCTGATGGACATGGGACTGGATAAACAGCGTATTCTTCTCCGGATCCAGACCGCAGGCAATATACTGGGCCAGCTGCTCGAGAGTACGGCGGCGCAGGTCAGCAGGTGTCTGGCGGACGGTAATGGTGTGCAGGTCTGCCATGAAATAGAAGCACTCATAGAGATCGGATCTGGCGCCCCAGTTCTTGATGGCGCCCAGGTAGTTGCCCAGATGCAGGTCGCCGGAAGGCTGGATGCCGGAGAGCATCCGCTTTTTGGGTGCAGTGGTTTCAGTGATGATATCGCTCATGTGGATTCACGTTCCTTTTTTTGTTGATTATTAAGTTATTGTAGCACAGGAAAATGGATAAGGCAAGGGAATTTTTAAGAGCAGCGGGAGCAGGCACGGTATTGCCCTTCGCTCTTGATTTCCCAGCCTCTGTGTGCTATACTCTATGCTAGAATATTATGAGCAAAAGAGGTAGATCATCATGAATTATCAGGCACTTGCCGATCTTCTGTTCCCCAATGTTACTGACACCCCGGAATCTCTGGAAGAGCGATTCCCCCTGAGAAATGTTCCCGAAGGCGCAGTCATCACCCGTATGGCCCCCTCTCCCACCGGTTTTGTCCATCTGGGCAATCTTGTGCAGGGTCTGACTTCCGAGCGCATGGCCCACCAGAGCGGCGGTGTGCTGTTCCTGCGTGTGGAAGACACCGATGCCAAGCGGGAAGTCCCCGGCGCTGTGGAAGTCCTCATCGACACCCTGAAGCACTACGGCATCCAGTTTGACGAAGGTGCCACCCACGACGGCGACAACGGCCTCTACGGCCCCTACCGTCAGCGCCAGAGAGCCGGCATTTATCACGTCTACGCCAAGAAGCTGGTTTCCGAGGGACAGGCCTACCCCTGCTTCTGCACCGAGGAGCAGCTCAGCGCCATGCGTGAGCAGCAGGAAGCCAACAAAGAGACCACCGGCTACTACGGCAAATACGCCATGTGGCGCAACCGTTCCATGGAAGAAATCCAGGAACAGCTGGATGCCGGCAATCCCTGGGTCCTCCGTTTCCGCAGCGCCGGCTCCATTGAGAACCAGTTCAAGTTTGACGACCTGGTAAAGGGAAAGCTGACCATCACCGAAAACGATGTTGACCACGTTCTGCTGAAATCCGATGGCATCCCCACCTATCACTTCGCCCATGCTGTGGACGACCATCTGATGCGCACCACCCACGTTGTCCGTGGTGACGAATGGCTGCCCACCCTGCCCTTCCATATCCAGCTGTTCAAGGCACTGGGCTTCAAGCTGCCCAAGTATGTCCACATCGGACCTCTGATGAAGATGGACGGCAATTCCAAGCGCAAGCTCAGCAAGCGTAAGGATCCCGAGCTTGCCCTGACCTATTACAAGGCTGAGGGCTTCCCTGTGGAGGCTGTGTATGAATACATCCTCACCATCCTGAACTCCAACTTTGAGGACTGGCGCCGGGCCAACCCCGATGCGCCTGCCGATTCCTTTAAGTTCAGCCCCAAGAAGCTGAATCCCGCCGGCAGCCTCTTTGACTACGCCAAGCTGACTGACGTCTCCAAGAATGTCATCTCCCGGATGGATGCTGCCAAGGTTTATACCCTGCTGACCGAATGGGCAAAGGAATTCGACCCCGACTTCTACGAAAAGCTGGCATCTGATCCTGAATACGCCACAAAGATCCTGGCCATCGGCCGGGGCGGCAAGAAGCCCCGCAAGGATCTGGCCGTATGGAAGGACGCCAAGCCTTACATGGGCTTCTTCTATGACGAATATCTGGAAGCTCCTGTTTTCGATGAGAAATTTGACAAGGCCACTGTGCTGGATGCCCTGACCCGGTTCCTTCAGAAGTTTGAAATCGCAGACGATTCCAACACCTGGTTTGCCAAGGTGAAGGAGATCACCGAGGAAATGGGCTTTACCTCCGACATGAAGGCCTACAAGGCAGATTCCGCTGCCTTCCCCGGTACCGTTGCGGATATTTCCACCTTCATCCGCGTGGCCGCCACCGGCAAGACCAATTCTCCTGACCTATACACCGTGATGCAGATCCTGGGCTATGACCGCACCGTACAGCGTATTCAGTCCGCCATGGAGACGCTGAAATAAACATCAAGACCGTGTATCTTTGGGATACACGGTCTTTTTTATCCGGAGGTGCTGCCAGCCCGGTCATGACGGTACAGGGCCGTCAGGATCGATACGATCATCAGGACATTTCCAATTACAGAGCCGTAAGCCCCGCAGATCAGATTATAGCTCAGCCAGAAGGGCACACTGGCCAGCGACATGAGGCGGATGTGCTTCTCTCTGGTCAGCCACAGGGCATTGGTCTCCAGCAGCACACCGATGATCGGCAATACACTGAAAACATTCTGCCAAACGGCGATTCCCAAAAAAAGAATCAGCAGATTACCGCCAAACCACAGCAGCTTCCTGTGTCTGAAAACAAACGGATGGTTTTTTCTGGATGCCAGCATGGATGATGGAATGGCCGAAAGATCCATGGCAGCACCTTCAAAAGCAAACAGCAGAAGGTATTGAAGCACATACAGGACACGCGAGACCACATTGCAGGCAATGATCGCCCTGCGCTCCCGGAACTGATAGCAAAGCAGGCAGAAAAACACGGCAGCAAGGCCGGTCAGCAACGCAGCGGTATTCATACACCCTCCAAAAACGAATTCAGAAATAACTCTGTTACCATTATAGCTGCAAGATCTGCTTCGTCAAGTGCCGCTGCAAAAAACGCCGGAAGGATATCCCTCCGGCGATTCTCTTATGCCACCATCTGACCGTTGATCCGCAGGTGGAAGGCACAGCCCAGAGCCTGGGCAGCTTTCCGGCACAGCAGCATCCGTTTGGTGAAGATCTCAAAATACTCCATCAGTGAGCTGATTTCGGGATCGATGGTGAGGGACAACAGGATCTGATCCTCCTCCGGAAATACTTCCAGGCTGGCTTGTGTTACGGCATAGTTCACCCGGTCATGGATATCCGAGTAAATGTCCTCCTTCTTGCGCACCCGGCTGCGGCGGACATCTGCCTTGTCTGCCAGGATCAGGGCCGCCGCAAGGGGGCTCACCGGCACGCCGGTGCCCTCGTCATGGTTGCCGATGGCAGAGACGATGGCCGCGATCTCCTCCGGAGGAAATTCCATCCGGTCCAGGATCCGGAAAGCCATCACCGCACCGGACTGGCTGTGATCCACCCGGTTCACCACATTGCCGATATCGTGGAGATAGCCGGCTATCTTTGCCAGTTCCACAGCCCTTGCATCATAGCCCCGGGCTTCCAGAATACTGCCCGCCATCCGGGCAACATGGGTCACATGAGGGAAGCTGTGCTCCGTATACCCCAGCGCCTCCAGGGACGCATCCGCCTGCGCGATATAGACCTGCACCGCATGGTCTTTTCTGATTTCTTCATAGGTCATTGGATTTCCCGCCTTTCTTTTTTCAGTATAACGCCTTTTTACGAAGGATGCAAGACTGTTTGGAAAAACATACAAAAACTTTACATTTCTTCAATTGGAAACCTTTACAATTTCCCATCTCCTGTGATATAATTTCCCGGTACAACGATAAAGGAGCAGACGCACGCTATGCACAACAGCTACTCTACCCCTGCATTTGAAGAAAAATACACCTATACCGGCGCCGACCTCGGTGCGGTATGGTCTGAACATAAAACTGCCTTCCGGCTGTGGGCGCCCACCGCTGCCTCCGTTTCCGTGAAGCTTTACCGCAGCGGAGACCTCGATGCCCAGGATCTTCTGGAAGTTGTCCCCATGTCCCCCGCAGAAAACGGCACATGGTTTGCAGAAAAAGCAGGCAATCTCCACGGCATCTACTATACCTATCTCGCCGATGTGGAAGGAAAGATCGTGGAAGCCTGCGATCCCTATGCCCGTACCACCGGTGTCAACGGCCACAGGGCCATGGTCATCGATCTGGCCTCCACCAATCCCACCGGATGGGAAGATGATACCGACCCCAATCCCTGCGGTCAGATCACCGAGGCCGTGATCTATGAGCTTCATATCCGGGATCTCAGCAGCAACGCTGCCTCCGGAATCAAGCACAAGGGCAAATTTCTGGGACTGACAGAAACCGGCACCAGACGGTCCGGGGAGCCCACCGGCCTGGATCACATCAAATCCATGGGCATCACTCACCTGCATCTGCTGCCTGTCTACGATTTCGGCAGTGTGGATGAAACGGGACGCAGCGGCAAACAGTACAACTGGGGCTATGACCCTGTGAATTACAATGTTCCGGAAGGCAGCTATTCCACCGACCCTTATCATGGTGACGTACGTGTCCGGGAAATGAAGCAGATGGTGAAAGCCCTCCATGACAACGGCATCAGCGTTGTGATGGATGTGGTCTACAACCATGTATTCCATACTGAGGAATTCTGCTTCAATGTGCTGGTTCCCGGCTATTTCAGCCGCCAGACAAACGGGATTCTGTCCAACGGTTCCGGCTGCGGCAATGACACCGCCTCTGAGCGCGCCATGGTGCGCAAATACATTGTGGACAGTATCCGATACTGGGCCGATGAATACCACATTGACGGATTCCGGTTCGATCTGGTGGGCCTCATCGACACCCGCACCATCAACGAGGTCATGGCCGCCGTAAAGGCAGACCATCCCAATGTGATCTTCTACGGCGAAGGCTGGAACATGAATACCCAGCTGACCAAACCCGGCTATCAGATGACCATCCAGACCAACTCCCACCTGGTCCCGGGTTTTGCTTTCTTCAGCGATACCATCCGGGATCAGATCCGGGGCAGCGTTTTCGACAACACCACGCCCGGCTATGTTTCCGGCGCACTGGTAAACCGGGATTCGCTGGAAGCCAGCTTCATGGGCGTGCCCATGTGGGTCAGGGAGCCGGATCAGTGCGTCAACTATGTCTCCTGCCACGACAACAATACGCTTTTCGACCGCATCGTACTGTCAACCCCCAAGGACAGTCTGGAAGATCAGATCAAAATGAACCGTTTGGCCGCTGCCTTTACCATTCTGTCTCAGGGTGTACCTTTCCTGCAGGCAGGTGAAGAGCTGCTGCGCACCAAGCCTGCCCGGGGCGGAAAATTCGATGGAAACAGCTACAAATCTCCGGATTCTGTCAATTCCATCAAGTGGGATACCCTGAAAAAAGAGGAATACCGGATCACCCGGGATTACTATAAGGGCCTCATTGCCTTCCGCAAAGCCCATCCCGGTCTGCGTCTGAGTACCCGGGCAGAAGTCTGGAAGCAGGTACACCCCATCCCCTGCCCCAATTCTCATACACTGGCCTTCCGCGTGGACGAAGCGGATGGCCGCATCTTCCTGGCCTTCAATGCCGACCGTCAGGCTGTCAGTCTGACGCTGCCGGAGGGCAAGTGGCATCCCTGTATTCAGGGCAGTACCGCCGGAACAGCCCTTCTGGGCGATGTAGGCGGCAGCATCAGTGTTGCTCCCCTGTCCGCACTGGTTCTGGTTCAGAAAAAAGCTGATATACCTGTGGATGTGGTGGCCGCCCTGATCTGGGAGAAGGACAAGTTCCTGATCTGCCAGCGGCCCGCCACCAAGGCAAGAGGCCTTTTGTGGGAATTTGTCGGCGGCAAGGTGGAGCCCGGTGAAAGCTTTCCCCAGGCGCTGGCCCGGGAATGTGCCGAGGAACTTGCGATCTCCGTAAATGTGGGTGAGCAGTTCATGCAGGTCATCCACGAATATCCGGATATCCTGATCCGGCTGACACTGTTCCACTGCACCATCCCCACCGGCTATCCTCAGGCGCTGGAACACAACGATATCCGCTGGATCCATCCCCATGATATTGACCGGTTCACTTTTTGCCCCGCAGACACAGACATTCTGGCCGAGATCAAAAAAATCTACGGCAACAAGAATCCTCTGTAATCTTTTCATATCCAATGCAGGACGGACACAGCCTCCGTCCTGCATTTTTCGTATCAAAAAACGCATCAAGGATGCAGTATGAAGGTTTCGTTTTCGGGTATCCTGACCATGGGGTGATTCCTTGAAACAGAAAGAAAAAGGGCCGGATTGTGTCCGGCTGGACCCGGAAACCAGACTTTGCCCGGAATTTGACCATACTTCCATCAAGCTGTTCCGGGCACCGGAGCCGGAGGAAATGGGATTCCGGGTGGTGGACAATTTTCCGGAAGAGCATATTCAGTAGACAGAGGGCTTCGTCCCTCCGTCTTTTTATACAGTTTTAACAACTGTTCCAGTTGACTTTTTGACTTATTTTATATATACTATAAAAAAGAGAATGGCAATTCTCGAGAGGAGGCATTTGTATGGAAAAGAAAATCATCACCATCAGCCGCGAGTTTGGTTCCGGTGGACGCACCGTTGGCCGCATGGTGGCCGAGAAGCTGGGTATCCCCTTCTACGACAAGGAGCTGGTGGATCAGATCGCTGTGGAATCCGGCTTTGCACCCAAGTTTATTGAGGAACACGGTGAACATTCTCCCAGCGGCAGTCTGTTCTCCTATGCCTTTGCCCCCCAGGGTATCCCCGGTGTGATGAACGGCCTGTCCACTGCTGACTTCCTGTGGAACATTCAGTGCAATGTGATTCTGCAGCTGGCAGACAAGGGCCCCTGCGTTATCGTTGGCCGGAATGCTGACTACATTCTGAAAGATCGTGCTGACGCCCTGCATGTCTATGTGTTCGCCGATGTTCCCTTCCGTGCTGAGCGCATCGTGAAGAAGTACGGCGAATCTGACAAGAGCCCCGAAGCCCGTTTGAATGAGAAGGATAAGCGCCGCCGGGTCAACTACCAGCACTACACCGGCCGCACCTGGGGTCAGGCCCAGAACTACGACCTGTGTTTGGATACCGGTGTCCTGGGTATTGATCAGTGCGCAGACATCGTATGCAGCGTTGTAGAGAATTCCAGAAAGTAACCGTAATACAGAAATCCCGTACCAATCATGGTACGGGATTTTTTAATATGGAGCCGGGGACATTGAATAGCGGTATCGCCTTCTGCAGTCCTTTCCGCATCTGTGCACTTACACAGCAGCTTCTTCCTTTGCTTTTTCTGCAATATTGATATTCACGCCGTTGACCTCCACATCCTCATCGGCGCAGATGAGGATATACTTGACGCCGCCAATGATCCGGGTCTCGATCAGGTCGCTGCGGGTGGGATCACATTTGATGACCACATCCGGAGTCTTGATCTCAAAATGCTTATTGTCGATGACGTTCTTGGGATGCAGGTCAGCCTCAAAACCAAAAAACTCATCATAATCCACACTGAATTTAGAGATATGATCATCAGACACACCGCAGGACTGGAGCACTTCCTTCACATCCTCCTTGGAAATCAGCAGAGGATCGGGAACCTTGGCCTCCTTGTGCATTTCAATGCGCTGGCAGATCTGGTCGTGGACAGTCTGCACCACTTCCAGGCTGCACTCTTCTCCCAGAGAGGTAGTGAGCAGCGCTTCAAATCCCTTCTTCTGCTCAGCAGCCGGCTTGGGCACGGGGGTATTGAAGATCGCCTCAATGAAGGCTTCCTGAGAGGTTTTCACATCGTGGGTATAATACAGGGCGTTGTAAATATTGGTGGAACGGTTATCGAAGGCCGGGAACAGGAAACCCAAGGCCGGGGCAGATACCATCTGGTTCATGGCGCCGTCGTGGAACAGCTTCTCCTCAGGAACATAGTGCAGATTTGCCTTGGTCTGCTTCACAGGGCAGATGGTACAAATCAGGTAAGTATAGGTTTCTTCACTGTTATCCTTCTGGAAGGAATCATCCTTGGACTTAAAGGGCACATCATAGCTGTCGCAGCCCAGGAGGATCAGGTAATTGCCCTCCATCACGACAGAATCGATGATTTTCTGGTAAAAGGAGCCCAGCAGTTCCTCATCCTTCAGCTGAGACTTCCGCAGATCCATCAGCAGCTTATGCTCGGGGCTGTCGGCCACCTGAGAGGTCTTGAAGGTAATATCGATGAGATTTTTGCCGATGGAGCCCGAAAGGGTCCGGCGCAGCAGGGCAAAATATTTGTCGGATTCATTTTCCGGCATCATTCCGGTGGACTGGCGGAAGGACGAAATGATCTCTCTGTTCTCGTTGACATAGCAGCCATAGAGGGCAGTAATATTGCTGCGCTCCCGGCGAAGATGACGGCGGATCTCGCCGATTTCCTTATCGATCATAGTGCTTCTCCTTTGGTAAAAGTCATGTTGGGGTATTATAGCACATTGGTTCGAAAAAATCCAGCAAAAAATAAGGGAGGCACAATGTGCCTCCCATTTGCTGTTATTCAAAGGATGTAAAGGGAATATGAGCAAACACGACGGGATCAATGGCGGCCACTGCAGTCTCTCTGGGACAAGGTTCGCCCTGCTCCGTACCGTCATAGTAATACCAGGGATTCTCCGGATCCGTATTACTCAGCATAGGATTTGTTTCCAGATCCAGCATATAACCTTCCAGCAACTTTAGTTCCCTGCCCTCCAACTGATAGAAGGTATAATAGCTGACAGACGCGCTTCCGCTGCCCAGGCAGTAGATCCGGCCGTCATCCAGCAGGAAATACTGGATTCGCTCCATGGCATCGATAAGCCGCAGAGGGCCAACTTTCTCATCCTGAATGATGGTGTACAGGTCATAAATGTTGGTACCATCGGTGACGATCAGCTCCTGAATACCGTTATTGTCCAGATCCATCATGGTGTAGCCAAGTTCCTCCACAAAGTCACCATAGTAGCCAACCATCATGCCGATGCCCATTTGCGCACAATCACCGGGACCCCAGTCCTCCCGGATGGCTTGCCGGTAGAGCTCCAGCAGAGGTGCATAGTATTCCATCTCGTCAGGCTCAAAGGGTGCAGGTTCTACAAAGCGGGTTAGATCCAGCTCCATAGCGCACTTATCCGTGCTGACGATGATATTTCCCGCTTCCTCCTTGGAAATGGGCTGCGTGTTGTCCTCATTCCTTCCATAGTAGTACATTTCCGCTGCCGTGGTTCCTTCATACTCATTGCGGTAAACCAGAATATCCTCAAGAACCAGGTCCAGGCCGGATAGCCGGTAATACTTCCAGCTGGAACCCTTTGAAAAGAAACTCCTATATTCAATGGTCCCATCCTTACAGAGCATATAGTGGTCTGCCGGTGCATTGTGCATGATCAGGTGTCCCGGGCTGCCGTCATGGGGCATCATCACATACAGATCGTATAGATAGACACCATCACTGATAATCAGTTCTTCTACACCATTTTTGTCAATGTCCAGCAGGCACCAGCCCAGATCACGCTGAATGGCGGTATCTCCGAAGATCTGGGGACTGATATCGTTCTGCTCACACTGTGCTTCCGTCCAGCCCTCATTGATGGCATTGACATATTTCTGAATAATAAGGTCGAAGGCTTCGTAGCCAGATAGAGACTCCGCTTCCCCGGAGGGGCGGATCTCAATAAATTCCAGCTTCAGGGGCGGATAATTTGCCACGATCTCATCGGCTTCCTCCCGGGTGATGGCTGTGCCCACACCCCGGTAGCCTTCTGTAAACCACTGGCCATCCTTCTGATACACCTTGAAGTCTGTTACAAATCTGTCTTCCTCCAGTTTCCAGAAACCGGCATATTTGTCATATTCCATTCCGGGCTCAAGAAACAGATCCTTTACATAACCGCCTTCACAGAGGGATCGCATTTCCACCAGTTCAAAAATGGACATCGCATTTTTCACTTCTCCATCCACACGGGTAAAAATGTCGATGAAACTGGTGTCTGTATCCTCTCGGTAGGGGTACTCGGAAATAATGAGTTCCTTGATTCCGTCTTCGTTCAGATCATAAAGGGCATAATACAAGCTCTCACCCTCATTTTCAATGGGGGTCCGCATGCTCAAATTGTTTTCTCTGCACATGATACGGTCCCAGCCCTCTGCCAGAGCTGTGCGGTACTTTTCCAGTATCGGTGTATACAACTCCAACGCCTCTGTATCCCGGAGGCTGTCAGGAATATCCGCCAGCCATGTAAGATTCAGTTTCTGATTCTCATAGGCATAGGAAATGTTTTGGCCCTCTCTGGATGTCACCTGCCGGGTATTGCCCTCTGCATCGGTATGAAAAACCGTATCCTCGTCTTCCCATTGCAGCATTTCACGGATGACAAACTTTCCGTCCTGAAGATCATAGAAGGTCTGCTCCAGCTCATCCTTGTAGGAATCCGAAATGCTGATGACGTTGCCTTCATAAAGTCTGCACTGTCCGCCGCTGCGTTCATCCACCCAGAGCTGAATGGGGGTGCCATCCTCCAAGGTGGTGTAAAGATCCCAGATATTATCTGTCCGGTCTGTGGATTCCTCGGCAATGATCAACTCTTCCCTGCCGTCGCCGTCCAGATCCAGAAGGGCATAGCCCAGCTTGGTAAAGTCGCCGCCTGCTTCCATCCGGGTGGTGATGCCTTCGATTTCGCACTGATCCTTGGTCCATCCTTCTTTCAGTGCGGCGCGATACTTGGCAAGCACAGCGTCATACTTGGTTCCGGTTATGGTTACATCGGTTGTGGGCTCCACATAAACAGGGTCAACAGGTTCTCCACCCAGCATCCGGGCAAGGAAGGTTCCACCGATGACAAACACAGCCAGACAGGCAGCCAGACCACCCAAAATACTGCGCTTGCTGGATTTGGTCGCCCGGGCAGTATAGACCACAGGCTCCTTCCTTTGCTTTTTGGGCTTAGGGGGTTCCTCTGCAAGATTGGCCTCTGCCAGAATGGCATCCAGCATTTTTGCCTTGTCGGCAGGGCTGGGGTTGATGGAATCATAGGCTCTCGTGATTCGGTTGTTTTTCATCTTGCCGCACCTCCCATCATAACCTGCAGTTTCTTTTTGGCCCGCATCAGACGGCTGCGCACCGTAGCCTCGGGACAGTTTAAGTGGCGGGCGATCTCCACGGTGGTATAGCCTTCGTAATAATACATGTACACTGCATCCTTGTAGTCATCCGGCAGCTGCAGGATGATGTCCAGAATGCTGTCCTCCTGTTTCGGTTCCTCGGCAATGTCCAGAAAATCGTCAATATTCTCCGTTTTACGCCACCATTTTTTCAGGCTGTCCTTGCAGAGGTTGGACGCCGCAACGATGAGCCAGGCTCGCTCATGGCGCTCATTTTCAAATTTCTTTTTCGTGGACAGCAGTTTCAGGAAGGTCTCCTGCACCAGATCCTCGGTATCTGACTTATTTTTCATAAACGAATAGCAGACCCGGTACACCGTATCCACCTGACGGCTGTAAACTTCGATAAACTGTTCTCTCTCGCTGCGCAGTGAAGGCACTGCCGTCACCCCCTTTCTAAAATGGATACGATTGGCAGCCGCAAAATGTTGCAAACTTTTCAAAAAAATTTCAGGGAGGGGCCTTCCCCTCCCTGATCATCAGATTAATCCCACAGGCACTTCCAGTTCTGGACAAAATATTCCACACCGGAATACAGGGTGGTAGCCACGATCATGATGATGACTACCCAGTTGAGAACAGGAATACCGGGCAGGGCCATCATAGCACACAGGCCCACCATAGTGGAAGCTGTCTTGACCTTGCCGGACCATCCGGCGGCAATGACACTGCCCTTCTGGGATGCCACCATCCGCAGACCGCTGACGGCGAATTCCCGGGTCAGGATGACCATGAGCGCCCAGGCAGGAAACACGCCCCACTCGCAGAACATAGCCATGGCGGCAATGGTCAGCAGCTTGTCAGCCAGCGGATCCAGGAACTTGCCGAAATCGGTGGTCTGGTTGTAATGGCGGGCGATATAGCCGTCAACGAAGTCCGTCAGACTGGCAATGATGAAGATCGCCAGAGAGATGTACATCCAAAGGCCGGCTTCGCCGCAGGATAAATACATGGTTGCCATGAAGGCGGGAATCATAGCCACCCGAACCAGAGTGATCTTGCTTGCTAATGTCATTTATTCATTCTCCTCTGCAATGTAGCCGGACAGATCACTTTCGATACAGCCGTCAATGGTCACACTGATAAAGTCGCCTTCCCGCAGGGGTTCGTCAGATGCGATCCACACCCGGCCGTCAATGTCGGGAGAATCGGCATAGGTGCGGCCGAAGAACTGCTCCATTTCCTCGTCGTAGCCATCCACCAGGACTTCCATCGTCTTGCCAATGAAAGAGGCGCACCAGTCATCCATAATGGCAGACTGGATCATTTCAATGGTTTCGGCCCGTCTGACAGCGATCTCGTTATCCACAAATTCCATCTCAGCAGCAGGCGTGCCCTCCTCCGGGGAGAAGGCGAATGCGCCCACACGTTCCAGCCGCAGCTCCCGCAGGAAATCACAGAGCTCCTGGAATTCTTCCTCCCCTTCCCCCGGCAGGCCGGTGATAAGGCTGGTACGGATGACGAGACCGGGAATCCGATCACGAAGCTTTGCAAACAACTCACGCAGGAACGCTCCGTCACCACGGCGGTTCATCAGCTTCAGGATCTTGGAGTTGCAATGCTGGATGGGGATATCCAGATATTTGACGATTTTGGGCTCGGTAGCCATGACCTCAATGAACTCATCATCGATTTCATCGGGATAGACATAGTGGACACGAACCCACTTCAGCTCCTCAATTTTGCACAGTTCCCGCAGCAGCTCCGGCAGCAGCCGTTTGTGACCGGGCAGATCGGTGCCGTAACGGCTGGTGTCCTGCGCGACAACAATCAGCTCCTCCACGCCGGAAGCGGCCAGAAGCCTTGCTTCGTACAATACATCATCCATCTGGCGGGAGCGGAACTTGCCCCGGAGATACGGAATGATGCAGTAGGAGCAGCGGTTGTCACAACCCTCCGCGATCTTGATAAAGGCATAATGCTCAGGGGTGGTCAGCACACGTCCGGTCTCCTGTTCGGGGGCGTCGATGGAGCCAAAGTCCACCACAGTATCGTCCTTTTCCAGCAGCGCCTCAATGGCAGGTACGATCTCGGTATAGCTGCCGGTACCCAGCAGACCGTCCACCTCGGGCATTTCCTCCAGGATCATCTGCTGGTAGCGCTGGGACAGGCAGCCGGTGACCAGGATCTTGCCCACCAGGCCCTCCTTCTTCAGTTCGGCAGTCTGGAGAATGAAGTCGATGGCTTCGCTTTTTGCGGAGTCAATAAAGCCGCAGGTATTGATGACCACCACATCACTGCCAACGATATCGGCCTTGACGGTGTGGCCGGCTTCCTGGACACGGTACATCATCCGTTCGCAGTCCACCTGATTCTTGGCACAGCCAAGGGAAATAAAACCAATATTTGCCATAATTATTTAAAATTCCTCATAATAGTCATCTGTATCAAAGGAAAGCCCATTCAGGACTCTGCGGATGGTGCCATAGCTGTGGCCCCGGCGAAGGAGGGCATCGATGGCCTTTTTCTTTTCCTTTTCATCGGAATCCGCATCCAGGCGGCTCAGCAGAAAGGCTTCGATCTTATCGCTCTGGTCGGGATAGTCCGCCAAAGCTTCCTCCCAATACCGTTTGGGGATCTGCTTTTCATACAGAGCCTGCTTGGCCCGCTGCAGACCATAGCCTTTGGAAATACAGGAATGTACCACCTGCTCCGCCGTATTACGGTCATTCACCAGATGCAGCTCCTCCATCCACTCAACAGCGGCCTTGGCCTGCTCCGGGTCCTCGCCCTTGCGTACCAGCCGGTGCTCCAGATCCCTTTTGGAAACACTGGAAGCAGAGACAATGCGCACGGCCCGCATTTTTGCGGACATCTGACCGGCAGCGGTTTTCAGAGCCTCCAGCTGGTCATCACTGAGTTCCATGCCGGTATAGAGGCCAAAATCCTCCACCGTCTGCCGGTACAGGCCCAGTCTGGAATCATCCTCAAAGGTGACCCAGTAGCGGCCTGCCCGGTCGGGACTCAGTTTTAAGGAATTAATCCTCATCGTCGAAATCGTCAGCGCTGATGGCTACAGCTTTTTCCGCTGCTCTGGCAGGGGCCTTGGGGGCTGCAACGGACTGCTGCATCAGCTTTTCCCGGACTCTGGCCTCCACATCGGCGGCGATGTCAGGGTTGTTAATCAGGTATTCCTTTACAGAGTTGGCGCCCTGGCCGATGCGTTCATCGCCCATGGAGAACCAGGAGCCGGACTTCTGGACGATGTCCATCTGAACAGCCAGATCCACCAGCTCACCCCATTTGGAAATACCCTGACCATACATGATCTCAAACATGGCCTCCCGGAAAGGAGGTGCCACCTTATTCTTGACCACCTTGACACGGGTCTTGTTGCCCACCACGTTTCCGCCTTCCTTGATGGCTTCCACACGCCGCACATCCAGACGGACGGAGGCATAGAACTTCAGGGCATTGCCGCCGGTGGTGGTTTCGGGATTTCCATACATAACGCCGATCTTCATACGCAGCTGGTTGATGAAGATGACCACGCAGTTGGTCTTGGAAATGGTACCGGCCAGTTTCCGCAGTGCCTGGGACATGAGTCTGGCCTGCAGGCCCACAAAGGTGTCGCCCATTTCGCCCTCGATCTCCTGCTTGGGAACCAGAGCGGCAACGGAGTCCACAACAACAACATCCACGGCGCCGGAACGGACCAGAGCGTCGGTGATCTCCAGCGCCTGCTCGCCGGTATCGGGCTGGGACACCAGCAGATTATCGGTATCCACACCCAGAGCGGCAGCATAGACAGGATCCAGCGCGTGCTCGGCATCCACGAAGGCAGCTTCGCCGCCCCGCTTCTGGGCCTCAGCCACGATGTGCAGGGCCAAAGTGGTCTTACCGGAGGATTCGGGGCCATAGATCTCAATGATTCTGCCCTTGGGAACACCGCCGATGCCCAGGGCGGCATCCAGTGCCAGGGATCCGGTGGGAATGGCCTCCACATTCATTTCGGGACGGTCGCCCAGACGCATGACAGTACCCTTGCCAAAATTCTTGTCGATCTGGGCCAGTGCCGTCTGGAGGGCTTTTTTCTTGTCGGATGCGGGAGAGGGTGCTTCATAAGCCGTCTTTTTCGTTGCCATATTACGCTTCCTTCCTGCCGTACCTTGCCAGCACGGCTCGTTCTCTGTCGTTATAGTCTCTGGATCGTTCCAGAATGGTATACCCGTTTTCTGCCAGGATCCGGCAGACATCATCACCCTGGCCTTCCCCAAATTCAAAGGCCAGATAACCGCCGGGTTTCAGTGCGGCGGTATAATTTTTCACAATCGCACGGTAAAAGTCCAGACCATCCTCGCCGCCGTAGAGAGCCATGGAAGGCTCATACTCTGCCACGCTTCTGGGCAGTTCCTGCATCTCCTTACCCGTGATATAAGGCGGATTGGAAACGATCATGTCGAATTTTCCAAGGAAGGCCGGGGCGCTCTGCATGGCATCCGCCTGCAGACACCGGACACGTCCGGAAAGATGGTTCAGGGCTGCATTTTTCTTGGCAATATTCAGCGCTTTCTGGGAAAGGTCTGCCAGCGTCACTCTGGCATCCTTGACCCGGCTGGCAACCGCAAGTCCGATGCAGCCGCTGCCGCAGCACAGATCCAGGATCCGGGGATCCTTGTCCAGAAACAGGCCCTGGCTGATGGCAAGAGCGGCAACGGCAACGGTATCATCCCGGGGGATCAGCACATCCGGCGTCACCACCAGATTCAGGCCATAAAATTCCCACTCCCCCAGAACATAGGCAAGGGGCTCCCCCTTCAGCAGGCGATCAAGCCCTTTGTTCACAGCATTGCAGACTTCCTCAGACGCATAGCTGTCCCGGTCCGCCAGGATCCCGGCCACAGTTCTGCCGGAGGCATGGGCGATAAGCTGCTTCGCCCACATATCTGCGATCTCCATGGGTTCGTCCGCAAGGAGCTTCTTGCGAGTCTCCAGCAGCAGATCCATATATTTCTTTACCACCGGTCTGCGCCCTCCTCCTCGGGAAGAACGGCCTCCACCGCCTGAATGGCCACTTCGATCATGGAATCATCCGGCTCATTGGTGGTAAAATTCTGCATCCACATACCGGGAGCAGACAGTGCCCGGGTAAAGCCATTGTCATGCCGGCCGCAGAGCCGGTTGATCTCATAAGTAATTCCCACCACCACAGGAAGCAGCAGCAGCTTGAAGGCGATCATAATCAGCCGGTAGCCAAAGCTGCCCCGAATGGCTTCCAGCGCAGGCACCAGAGCCAGCAGACCGGAGGATGCCACACTGAACACCAGAATCGAGATCACCATCACCACCAGCAGGAAGCTGGTACCGCAGCGGGGATGGAGCCGGGTCATTTTCCGGACATTCTCCACCGTCAGAGGCAGACCCGCCTCATAGCAGCGGATGGTCTTGTGCTCCGCACCATGGTAAGCAAAAACACGCTTCATCTCCCCCATCCGGGAGACCAGGAACATATATGCCATGAAAATAATCATGCGGATAATGCCTTCCACCAGGTTCACAGCAACATTGCTGGTGAGCCACTTGTCGAAGAAGCCGCCGATGACCATAGGCAGCAGGAAGAACAGGAAAACAGACAACCCCAGACCCATGGCAACGGCAATGCCGATGATGGCTTTCTGGAATTTTTCATTGCCCAGCTTCTTCTCCAGCCAGAGATCCAGCTTGGAGGGTTCTTCCTGATATTCCTCCGGAGCCAGGTCAGCAGACCGCAGCAGGGCCTTGACGCCGGTGACCTGCGCATCAAAGAAATTGAAGATTCCCCGGAAGAAGGGCCAGGTCTTGTAGGAGCCCTCCGGGAAGATCTTTCGGTCGCTGACCTCTACAGTCACGCCCTTAGTACCCCGGATGACGATGGCATCCTTCTTGGGGCCGCGCATCATGATGCCTTCGATCAGAGCCTGACCGCCGATCATGGTTTTGAATTGTTCACAGCATTGTTCGGTTTCTTTGCGTGCCATAATGTTCCTTTCATAGTACCGCAGAGGGCAGCCGGACAGTCACCAGAGTGCCGCCGCCTTCTGCATTCTCCAGCGTCAGGGTGCCGCCGTGCATTTCCACGATCTCATCGCAGACCGCAAGGCCAATGCCGGTGCCCCGGGCTTTGGAGCTGCCTTTGTAGAATTTCTTTTTTACCAGAGGAATCTCATCCTCCGGGATGCCGGGACCGTAGTCCCGGATACGGACAACCACCTCGTCATGCTCATAGGACATGGAGGCTTCGATCCGCCTGCCATCTCCGCCATGCTTACGGGCATTGTCCAGAATATTCAGGAATACCTGACGAAGCCGCTTGGGATCGCAAGAAATTTCGGGAATATCCTCATCGTTTTCCATATAGTGCAGCTGGATGCCGTCCTGCTTCACACGGCTGCCGTACATATACACCGTATCCTCAAATTCGCTGCGGATATCGGTCATTTCCACCGCAAGGGTCATGCGGCCGTCCTGCATCCGGGTGAAATCCAGCAGCTCCATGACCATTTCCGTCAGCCGTTTGGCCTCACTGGAAATGATCTTCATACCCTGCCGGGTATCCGCATCCATATTTTCATCTGCCAGCAGCGTCTCGCTCCAGCCATTGATGACTGTCAGGGGCGTTCTCAGCTCATGGGAAAGCTGGGAAATAAACTCCGCCTGCATCTTTTCATTCTGAGCGATCTTGCTGGACATTTCATTGATGGTCTGGGCCAGTTCACCGATCTCGTCCTGATAGCGGGTCTGGATCTGAACGCCGTAGCTGCCGCTGGCAATGCGCTTGGCCTTCTCAATGATCTCTGCCACCGGCACCATGATGGAACGGATATAGTAGCGCGAGCTGAGGAAAACCACCAGCAGCACCATCATCAGCACCATGAAGCAGATCAGCGCCACCAGAACGATCTGCTGGTCTGCCAGGCGCATGGAGGTCACATAGCGCAGAACACCGATGACTTCACCGTTGCTATAGATCATCGGGCTGGAAACTGCCATGATCCGCTCACCGGTGGAGGGATCCTTGCCCACAAAGGGAATGGCGCCGCGCTTGCTGACTGCCTCCTGGATCTCCGGTGTGGCAGGCGCCTGACCTGCCCAGGGGCCATAGGAGGATGCCACCAGATCTCCCTGATTGTTGATAAACTGCAGTTCCAGGATATTCCGGTCCTCAAAAGTCTGGGCATAGGTGATGCAGGACTGATAGAATGCATTATAATTCTGGTCCAGATAATTGGCAAAAAACTGCGTCGTGGTTTCCGCCCGGTCCTCCATATCCGACTGCATATTGGAATAGTAGTAGGCTGCGAAGGATGCCGTAACCGCCATGACGCACACCAGACCCAGAGAAAATACCACGCCTGCCGTATTGATCAGCCAGCGCTTGCGAAGGCCTCCGGGTCTGAGAAGAGATTTGATCCTCATGGTCTCTTATGCGCCCCACTTGTAGCCAAAGCCCCAGACCGTGGTGATATAGGTGGGGTTGGCAGTATCATCTTCGATCTTAATGCGAAGACGGCGGATATTCACATCCACGATCTTCAGTTCGCCCTCATAATCGCGGCCCCAGACTGCAGAGAGGATATCCTCCCGGGAAAGGGCCCGGCCGGGATTCTGCATGAACAGCTTCAGAATGGCGTACTCCACCTGGGTCAGACGGATCCGGTTGCCGGACTTTTCCAGCGTATGGTTCCGGGTATTCATGACAAAGGGGCCCTGGGTCAGAAGCTCGGAATTGGCTCCGGCATCGCCGCCGATCCGGCGGTACAGGGCGTCAATACGGGCGGTCAGTTCTGCCGGGGAGAAGGGCTTGGTAACATAGTCGTCAGCACCGGTCATCAGGCCGGTGACCTTGTCCATCTCCTGGCTGCGGGCAGTGAGCATAATAATACCCATCTGCTTATTGGTGGCACGGATCCGGCGGCAGACCTCAAATCCATCCATATCGCCGGGCACCATGATATCCAGAATGGCAACGCCGATGTCGGGATTCTCCGCGATCCGGTCCAGCGCCTCCTGGCCGTCACCGGCCTCAATGGCATCAAAGCCGGCACGCTTCAGGTTGATGACCACAAAGCTGCGGATATTTACTTCATCTTCCATAATAAGCACTTTTTTCATATTGTTACCCCTTACATCTCTCCGGATTTCCATTCCTGATGGATCAGGTGGAAACTGTTCTTCAGATAGTTTTCATCAATACCGTATTTCGACATATCCGCCTCCAGCCGGGCTGCAAAAATAACATCCGGGCTGCTCTGCAGAATGAACCGCACATCATCCGTGGCCTGAGTCTCCCGGTTGCTGCCCGACAGGGCATAAATGGTAAACACCGGGGTGGCCTCTTCAAACTGGTTATCCCACATATAAAACGCATAGGTGCTACCCACCTTGCTGACGGTGAGCCGGTCAGTCCATGCGCTGTCCAGTTCCAGATACCAACCATCCGCATAATTGTGGAAGGAATAAAGCTTGTCGGTCTGTTTTCCGGCGCTGTCCACAGAATACCAGCGGATCAGGTACTGCTCATCTGCATTCCACAGGGCAGACAGCGGCTGGACAGGGATCAGGCTGGGAATCTCCATAATACCATCCTCGTCCGTGTCGTCCGGATATACATAGTAGTTTCCAAGCGCAGGAACCGTTTCGTGCGCAGCATCCCGCACATAGATCTTCATAAGCCGGTCATCATTCAGGATCATAATGTCCGTTCGGATGGAGCTTTCCTCTGTGGAGGAGGAAACACAGACAGCCGGTGTTCCGCACTGCAGCTTTCCCGCGGCGACCCGCTTGACACTGTTGGCGGGACGGGACAGCTCCACCTCCAGACTGCGGACCATGGATTTGTTCCGGTAGCGGTACAGCACCGCCACTGCATTGGCCAGATCCGATTCTCCCCGCTGGATCAAAAGCAGTTCCTTTTGTGTGCTTCCGCCCAGGTCCAGCGTCAGCAGCTTGGAATAGCCGGCGTTCACCAGCCGTTCCGCCCGTCCGCTGGAAAAGGAATACACGCAGACGCTTCCCATCAGCTGATCGCTGACCTGACGGCCAACCACCAGCTCCAGACCGGGCTTTCCGTCGATCTCCTCATACTGCACCAGATCAAAGGCGGAACCATCGCTGCTGATGACTTCGGAGATCACCACATCGCCATCCTCCAGCTGGCTGAACAGAAGGATCTGCAGAGGGTTGTCGGAATTGCCTCTGGCAAACACCAGATATTCCTCCGTCCCGTTGCCATCCAGATCGGCCATCTGCACCGCCTGCTGGTTTTCACCTGTCAGGGGCGCTGCATATTCCAGACCTGCCATGGCTATATCAATGGCAGACTGCAGCTTGTTGTATTCCTCCGACCGTTTCGGAGGGCTGTAAAGCTCTTCGATGGTGCGGGCACAGCCGCTCAAGAGCAATGCCGACAGCAGAAAAACCAACAGCACTGAAACTCTCTTTTTCACGGCATCAACTCCTTTCAATCGAATAGTATATCACAAAATATTACAAAAAGGAAGCTATTTTATGACAACATTTCCTTCTCCCAGAACATTTTTCAGTTCCCGGATCATGCTGTCCATCAATGCGGTACGGGTACCCCGGCGAAGCCCGGTATCAGCAAAATAGAGCACTGCCGTACTGTCTCCGGGGAACATATTCAGAATGGCACGGACCTTGGGATACAGCGTTTCATCCTCCGTTGGCAGCCGAAGATACAGCTTGCCGGTACGGGGCTTCTGCTGACGGGATTCGGGCTGCATCTGCAGTTCCGGCTGGCCATTCTCAAAATCCGACATAGGCCGTGCCCGGTTCACCACGATCTGGGGCTCCTTGTCATCCCGCAATGACAGCCGTCCGGTGACGACCACAGGTGCATTCTCCCGCAGATATCCGCCATACTGGGTCAGAACATTGGAAAAAGCCAGCATTTCGATGGATGCGGTGTCATCCTCCACGGTGACATAGGCCATGACGGAATTGTTCCGGGTGGTCTTCATTTTCAACGTCTGAACAATGCCGGCTACGCTGACGATCTGATCGTCCTCGTATGCTGCATCCTCTGCCATCAGATTGCCGATGGGCACCACATGGGTGTTTTTCAGCAGGGCACGGTAATCATCCATCGGGTGACCGGAGATGTAAATGCCGGTGGTTTCCTTTTCCATGGCCATCAGTTCGGCGCGGTCCCGCTCGGGCAGCTTGGGGATCGGGATCCGGGCTGCGGTATCCTCATCCTCCAGCATGGCAAAAAGCCCCAGCTGTCCTTCCAGATTTTTCTTTCTGGTGGATGCAATGCTGTCCATCATGGGATCATACACCGCCAGCAGTTCGCTGCGGTGATGGCCGAAGCAGTCCATGGCGCCGCATTTTATGAAGTTTTCCACGGCACGCTTGTTGAGCTCCCCTTCTCCCATCCGTTCGATGAAGTCCTCCAGAGATCTGAAGGGCCCTTCCTCCTTGCGGCGGGACACCATGGCACGGATCAGGCCACGGCCCACATTTTTCACCGCGCCAAGGCCAAACCGGATAGCATCCCCTTCCACTGTAAAGTGGTCGCAGGAATGGTTGATATCCGGAGGCAGGACTGCAATGCCCATTTCCTTACATTCGGCAATATATCCCGCCACCTTCACCGCGGAATCCAGCACCGAGGTCATCAGCGCCGCCATATACTGCCGGGGATAGTGGCACTTCAGATAGGCCGTCTGATAGGCAACCACTGCATAGCACACAGCATGGGCCTTGTTGAAAGCATAGTTGGCAAAGTCCACGATCTCGTCATAAATGGACTGGGCCACTGCCTCGGAAACACCATGGCCAATACAGCCGGAAATATTCTGGGCAGGGTCGCCATAGACGAAGACCTTCCGCTCTGCCTCAATGATCTTCATTTTCTTCTTGGATATGGCCCGGCGGATATTGTCCGCCTGGCCCATGGTATAGCCGCCCAGAGAGCGGAAGATCTCAATGACCTGCTCCTGATAGACGATACAGCCATAAGTGACCTTCAGGATGGGTTCCAGCAAGGGGGTCTTGTAGGTCACCTTCCGGTGGTCCAGCTTGTTGGCAATGAAGGTAGGAATGGAATCCATGGGGCCCGGCCGGTACAGGGCTACGATAGCGGTGATATCTTCAATGGAGCCAGCCTTCATATTGACGCAGACGCCGGTCATGCCGGTGGATTCCAGCTGGAATACGCCTTGGGTCTTGCCCTCCGCCAGCATTTTGAAGGTCTCCGGGTCATCATCGGGGATATCATCCATCCGGAAGGAAGGATCCAATGTCTGGATCTGCTGCTCTGCATCCTTGATGACCGTCAGGTTCCGCAGACCCAGGAAGTCCATTTTCAGCAGGCCCAGCTCCTCAATGGTGGTCATGGTATACTGTGTGACCACGGTATCATCGTTCCGGGACAGCGGCACATAGGTATAGACAGGGTCGGCGGTAATGACCACACCGGCGGCATGGGTGGAGGAATTTCTGGGCATACCCTCCAGGCTCCGGGCAGTATCGATCAGCAGCTTCACCCGCTCGTCGCCATCGTACATTTCCTTCAGCCGGGGACTGGTCCTCAGTGCTTCGTCCAGGGTGATGTGGGGCGTGCCGGGCACCAGCTTCGCCACCACGTCCGTTTCCGCATAGGTAAAATTCAAAGCGCGGCCCACATCCCGGATGGCACCCCGGGCGGCCATGGTGCCGAAGGTGGCGATCTGGGCCACATGATCGGCGCCATACTTGCGCATAACGTACTCGATGACCTCGCCCCGGCGCTCCTGGCAGAAATCCGTATCGAAGTCCGGCATACTGACGCGTTCAGGATTCAGGAACCGTTCGAAGATCAGAGCATACTTCATGGGGTCCACTTCCGTGATGTGCATGCAGTAGGCCACAATGGATGCGGCGCCGGAACCACGGCCGGGACCAACAGGGATCCCCTGCTCCTTGGCATAGCGGATAAAATCCCATACGATAAGATAGTAATTTACATATCCCATCCGGCTGATGACACCGATCTCATACTCCAGCCGGTCAAGGTATTCCTTCGGCGGATTCGTATACCGCTCCCGGAAGCCCTTCATACACAGCTCCCGGAAATACGCTTCATTGGTATAGCCCTCCGGCACCGGGAAAGAAGGCAGATGGTATTCATGGAAGGTAAATTCCAGATTGCAGCGGTCTGCGATCTTCACCGTATTTTCAAAGGCTTCGTCACAATTGGGAAACAGACTGCGAAGCTCTTCCTCGCTTTTCAGATAAAATTCTTCGGTTTCAAACTTCATCCGGTTTTCATCGTCCACAGTCTTGCCGGTCTGGATGCACATAAGCACATCCTGCATGGCTGCATCCTCTTTGCGCAGATAGTGGGCATCGTTGGTGACGATCATAGGCAGGCCGGTCTCCCGTGCCAGCCGCATGACACCCTGATTCACCGGCCGCTGGGCCTCGATACCGTGATCCTGCAATTCCAGATAGAAGTTCTCCTCCCCGAAAATTTCGGAGAGCTTCCGGGCATATTCCTTTGCGGAGGCATAGTCCTCCTCCATGAGATACTGGGGAACGGCACCGGCCAGACAGGCTGAGGTGGCGATCAGTCCCTCATGATACTGCCGCAGCAGATTCAGGTCCACTCTGGGTTTGCCGTAAAAGCCGTTCACAAAGGCCTCCGACACCATTCGGCAGAGGTTTTCATAACCCTGGCGGTTTTTACACAGCAGAACCAGATGGTAGGGGTCGTTGTCGATGCCGTGGACACGGTCCGACATATTCCGCCGGGCCACATAGACCTCGCAGCCGATAATGGGTTTGATACCAGCTGCCTTGGCGGCTTTGTAAAAATCGATACAGCCATACATAACGCCATGGTCGGTGATGGCAATGGCTGACTGCCCCAGCTCCTTCACCCGGTCCATCATGCCGTCAATGCGGCAGGCGCCGTCCAGAAGGCTGTACTCGCTGTGGACATGCAGATGAACAAAACTCATTTTGCCGCCTCCTTTGCCATCTGAACCAGTTTTTTCATACGGTTGTTCATGGCAGGCTTGGTAATGGCAGGATCCATCATGGCAGCCAGTTCGGAAAGAGAGGCCGCGGGGTTCTTCTCCCTGGCATCCGCTGCCTGCTTCAGCTTGGCTGGCAGGGTCTCCAGCAGTCCCTTTTCCTGCAGAATCCGGATGGCCGACAGCTGCTCCTGAGCCGCCTCCACCACTTTGGAAATATTGGCATCATCGCAGTTACAGCGGCGGTTGACTTTATTATTCAGTTCCTTTTCCAGCCGTGCTTCCAGGATGCCCATGGAGGCGACAGGGGCCCCCAGATAGGTGAGAAAGTCTGCAATCTGGTCGCTCTGCTTCAGATACAGTACCTGCCCCCCGCCCCGGGCCGCCGTCTTGGGATAAAAGCCGAGTACATCCTGCATCAGAACATTGCACTCCCGGGAAACGGCAAAGTGCGTGGTCGCCAGTTCCAGATGGTAGCCTTTGCCGGGATCAGTGACGCTGCCGCCGGCCAGGAATGCGCCCCGGAGGAAAGCGCCCTTACAGCAGTCGTCCTCCACCACAGGCAGATTGATGTGCAGCGACAGGGTATCCTCAGAAGAAAAGCCGAAGGCTTCCATGATCTCCCCGATCTTTATCGGATCCGTGATCTGGAACACCAGCTTTCCGGGGGCAGCCAGACTGGGGAAGCAGTCAAAGGTCAGATCAAAGGCTTTTTTAAACAGTTTCGGCAGAATATAAGCAAAATCCCGGCTTTCGGTGATGATCTTTATGCTGTCAGAAGAAAAACTGTTGCAGAACAGCAGGATTCCAAAACACTGGGCCAGAGCGCAGCAGTGATTCTGAGGGATCCCGCGGCAGACTTCCGCCTTGGCGGCAGCAGAGAATGACAGAGCCATAGCTGGGGCTCCTTTCTGTATGTTTGAAATGGGGCACGCGATGTACGCGGCAAATCACCAGATACGCACTTCCGGCTCAATGCGGATGCCGGAGTGCTGGAAAACCTTATCGGACACCTGCTGCAGCAGGGCCTTCACATCCGCCGCAGTTGCACCGCCCATGTTCACGGCAAAACCGGCATGCTTGGTGGAAATGGCAGCGCCGCCCACCTGATATCCCTTCAGTCCTGCCTGATCGATCAGGGCTGCAGCAAAGCCTCCCACAGGCCGCTTAAAAGCGGAGCCGGCAGAGGGCAGCTCCAGAGGCTGAGAGGCAGCACGTTTGCCCTGCAGTTCCTTCATCCGGGATTTGATCTCCTCCACGGGTTTCGGCGTCAGCCGGAAAACCGCACCGATCACAATGCCCGGTTCCTCTTCCAGACGGCTGTGACGATAGGAAAAGCCCATCTCCTCACAGCTCAGCCGGCGGATGTTGCCCTGATAGTCCATAACGTCCACAGATTCTATGATCTGACACAGTTCACCGCCATAGGCACCCGCGTTCATGTAGACGCCACCGCCCACCGTTCCGGGAATACCATGGGCAAACTCCATGCCGCCCAGACCCAGATTGGACGCAAAAACGGCTGCCCGTGTCATGGTCACGCCGGCCATCACACGGATACGGCCTTCCGCCAGCTGTTCCATGCCTCCCAGGCAATCCTTCAGACAGATCACCAGTCCCCGGATTCCCTCATCCGGGGCCAGCACGTTGGTTCCTGCGCCAAGAATAGCGAATTTCATGTCCAATAAAGCGGACATTTTCAATAGTCTGGCCAGCTCCTCCGGCGTTTTCGGGAACGCCATCACTTCGGCGTTTCCGCCGATGCGGAAGGAGGTGTGCTTCGCCATGGATTCGCCGAAACAAAGCTCAATTTCGCCGCAAAAATCAGAAATTTTCTGGTAAAAATCAGTTAATTCAGTCATAAACGCCTCCGGGTGTATACTGGATTACAGTATAGCATATTCTTTTGCTTTTTGCAATTATGACTGTATGAATTTTACGTAAAAGAAGTCCCCGCCGGTGGTTCCGGCGGGGAAACGAATCAATTGTCCTCACATTCTCTGCGACACAGAGAAACAGGCAGCAGGAAGGGAATGGTTGTGAATACGCAGTAGGCATAGCGGAATTCGCAGAAAACAGGCGTTGTCAGCCAGAGCGTGAAAACAACGGCCAGCACCGGCACCGTAAGCAAAAATTCCTTTCTGTTGTGCAGCAGATTCAGGAAGCAGAGCATGGACAGGATCCAGACATGGAAGCCTACACTCTGAAGCGGCTCAAAGAACACGGTTTCCCGGGTCAGCGTAAAATACGCCTTTACCAGATCATGGATCAGGTTGTTCTGCTCCACCATGTACATGCCATAATCATTTTCGCTGACATACTGGGCATAGATATAATAGTCATAGCCACCATTCCAGTATCCCTTTGTTTCCTCTACCCAGGCTTCCACATACTCCCAGGGATACCGCATACCGATATCGATCCAGATCTTCAGGAAGGCTCCCTTGTTTTCCTGCAGGAAGGGATAGTTCTTGGCCTTGATGGCATCCTTCAGGGGATCCACACATTCCTCGGTATAGATCTCCGGAACCGCCTCCAGATCGATCACGGTATCAATCAGCTGCGCCTCTTCTTCGGTCAGCTCACCGCCCTCAGTGATGACTCTGGCGATCTGCTGCAGGGGGACGGACAGGCCTTCAATGAAGTTTACATGACTGACGCCCAGCATGGACAGCGCAGGTCCCATCAGGAACCAGCCCAGCGCCAGACAGGCGATCCAGGGGATCAGCAGCTCCCTGCAGCGTTTGCGGAAGAACAGAAGCAGCATCACAAAGGCCGCCAGCATGGCATACCAGCCGTTGCTGCGGAGAATACAGGTACCGATGCCCGCCGCAAAGAGAACCAGATAGTTCATGATGCGGCTTTTTCCTACATTGCGGATGATCCGGAACATGGCCACCACCAGAGCCAGCACCGCCAGCCCGAAGGGAACGTCCTTCCAGACAGTGCAGCTGTAGGTAATGTGATTGGGAAGCACCGCAAATGACATGGCAGTCAGGATCAGCCACAGCTTCGGCACCCGGTACTGATACAGCGTGACGACCGCATAAGCAAAGCAGGCTGCCATCAGCATACACTGGAACGCATTGAAGGTTGCCGCAGCAGCATTGCTGTCCTTAAACAGCCAGTAGCCAATGTTCAGAAAGACGCCGATCAGCCGGGTATGCCAGTAGGGATGATGATTGTTATATCTTCCGGAAACGGTCTGTCCGATCTGCCACATGGAATCGCTGGTGACGCTTCCGGGATATACAACCAGAAACAGATAGATCAGGTAAATTCCAAGAAAAACCGCAAAGGATCCGGCAAACACGAATCCGGGATGCCGTCCTGTGGGCAGGTCAGCGTCTTTGCTGACAGCCGGAAACCGGGTGGCCAGGCAAAGAAAGATCTGGTAGAACACCGCAATACCGCCGACAAAGGTAAGCACTGCTTCCAGCACGTTCAGGAAACTGTTTGTTCCCTGTGATATCTCATACATATTTCTCAGCCGCTGGAAAATCTCATAGTTGCCCAGAGTAACAGCGAAAGACAGCAGAGAAGCAATGGTCAGTGCCAGCGCCGTACCACCCTTTGACAGGGCTCTGCCGTGCTGATAATTGTCATACAGACAAAAGATCGACATCGCACAGCACAGTCCATAAACGCTGAAATAGCTGTCGGTATACTGCAGATGAGATACCCAAATCACAATGAGCACAAACTGCGCCACCGCAATCGGGGTTTTCATCGGTTTTTTCCAATTTTTCATAACATTTATCCCTTCATAAGACAATAGGGTCACCGGTCAGGCAACGCATGCAGACGTGGATATCCTGAACAAAGAAACCTCTGCATGGCTGCAGAGGTTTCTGGCTGGTTAATCCGTGGTTTCGGCCACAGTCATACCAATGGATTCCTGCAGCTGTTTTGCCGTCGTCTTCAGGTTGGCAGGTGCAATCATATAATCGCCGTCACGGACAACAGATATTTCATTTCCTTCAAAGGGTATTCTTTGGGACTGAATCTTCAAATCCTTCAGCATCGGGATAAACTCAAATGCGTAGTTGGTGATCTCCTGATTGGTCATATCTGTGGTGATCTTGGGCAGGATCTGGGTAAACAGCTTGTGAATCTGGAGAATGTTCATTTCCTTCAGATTCCCGATCAAAGAGGTAATGACCTTTCTCTGCCGCTCAGTACGGTCATAGTCACCATGGCCGATCTTACGAATACGGGCATAGCAAAGTGCATGATAGCCGCAAAGCTTATTCACACCGGGATGAACGCCGCAGTCCTCCATCCAGTTGGCGTTCTCCAGCATGTAGGCATATTCCTCCTCGCTGATATCGATCTCCACACGGCCCAGCAGATCAACAATATCCATAAAGATCTGGAAATCGATCTCAATGGTGCGATCCACGGGAACACCGAAGTTATGCTGAACAATGGACTCCAGCAGGTCCATGCTGTCCTGCTTGTTGCCGGTCCAGTGGTAGCCCATGTTGTAGGCCATGTTGATACGGTTGTTGCCGGAATGCTCCTTACCGTTGGTATCAATGTACTTGGGCCAGACCAGACACATATCCCGCATCAGGGAAGTCAGCGTCAGGGTCTTCTGCTCCCGGTTGATGGAAACCAGAATCATGGTATCGGAGATCAGATGGGTCTCACCTTCACGGGCAGCCTGACCAACCAGCATAATATTTGTGATATTCTCATCGGAAACGATCTGGGGCCAGGTGTCCTCGGGAGAAGTCTCCACCGTGGTTTCGGGTGCCAACGTTTCATTGGGCAGTGTTTCTGTCTCTGTAGCCTCCACACTCACAGAAGGTCTGACAGGCACAGAATCCGGACGGGTGATCATGCTCAACAAGTGATTATAATACCATACGCCTGCACCTACACAGATCACCACGATCAGCAGCAGTACCAGCAGAATAATGGGCAGTACCTTTTTCTTCTTTTTTGCTACCGGCTTCTTGGCCAGGTATTTTCCGCCTTTTGCCATAAATAAAAACCTCCTGATAGGGAAAGTCGAATTTTTTACCAAATGCAACTATACCACATTCCCGGTGATAATACAAGTTAATATTTTCTTAAAGCGCAGAAATAGTTGCCATGTCCACCATTCTTTTCCTGTCTAATTTCCTGACGTATGGGAATACTAGCTCTGAAACCGATTTCAATGGAGGTAGCTTTTATGAAACGAGCAGGCATACTCATGACTGTACTGGTCCTTACCCTTTCTTTGCTGGCAGGCTGTGGCTGCCGCAATTCCAGACCGGCAGAAACCTCAGTTCCCACGGTGGCCCCGACTCTGGCGACCGTGCCCACCACGGAAAGCACCACTGTGCCCACTACCCAGGCAACAGAACCCACCACCGGTGCAACCATTGAGGACGGCAACGGTCCTCTGTCCACCGACGCCACCAACGCAACCGATGAAAGCGGCAATGACAATGCCCGCAACCGTACCAGAGGTTCCGGCAGTGGCATCACCGGCAGCATCGAATAAGGAAAGCGCAGGGATCCCCCCTGCGCTTACATAGTTTAAAGAAATTCCTGCCAGGAAAAGGTGAAGCTGCCGTCCTCCCGGAGGATACAGGGAATACCGATCTGGCCCCGGTCCCGGACGGGAGCAAAGCCGGGGTCTTCCCGCAGCTTCAGGAATTTTTTCAGAAACAGCAGGTTGGAAGTAATATCCATGTAAACGAATTCCACCCCGGCCTGTTCCAGCTCCGCCTTGCACTTGACGCAGTCAGGACACAGGGGGCTTCCAAAGATCTTCAGCATAAGCGCCTCCTTAGAGAATGGTGATATAGCGGTTCAGATTCTTTTTCATCCGTTCTGCAGCGGCCTTTGCCTGCTCCAGCCAGTCGGCGCCATCGGATTCTGCTTTCTTCCAGGCACAGGTGATGCCGGTGCCGCCGCACACGGCAGCGCCGTGACCGAATTTGTCAAAGGCAAAGGAGCAGTTTTTGGCGTTGGCATTGGGATAGTCAAAGCCGTCCACAAGGAAGAACAGTCTGGGGTATTTGGCCCGGAGGGAACGCAGGCTCTCAGCGCTGCTGGCAGCCACCAGAATCCCCACCCGGGTATAGCCATGCTTCCCCTCTGTGCCTTCGCCATAGCGGTTCACATGATCCGCGGCAACAGCATGAACCAGCCGGGTTCCGGACAGCAGATCCTGCAGCTCAGAAGCAGATTTGTTGGCAGTTCTCGCCACCACGAAGAGGTCCTTCTTTGCCTTTTTGGTATAGGGCAGGAAGGGCTTGAGGATATCGCTGCCGGCATAGCCGGAGATCAGCACACCGTCACAGGGATAGCGGTCCCCTTCCCCGAAAAGAGCCTCAGCCGTGATCCCGGCCATCATGGGTGACACGATCTCCGGTGCATCCAGCAGTGTATAATAGCCCAGCTCCCGGGCTGCCCTCATAACTTCCGTCAGAGCAGTCAGTCCATCAGGTCCCAGCAGGGAAAAGGCAGCGAAGCTGACCCGGACAGCAGGGACAGAATCCTTGAGTCCTGCCATCAGCTCCCGGCAGAAAGCGCTGTAGCCTTCGGGGGTCTGTTCAAACCGGGGCGGCAGCTCGGAAAGCGGCAGCGCCAGTTCCAGCATGGAAGGATTTTTCATCTTGCGGATCTTTTCCTGGAGAATGTCAACGGACATAGTATCAGCTCCCGACATTTTTTATTAGTATACCACATATTTTTTCCTGTGCAAAGGCTAAAAGCTTCCATATATGAAATTTTTCTGACAGGGCATACTAGAAAAGAATCCAGAAAGAAGGAGGAAAACACATGAATGCAAAAGGATGGGCCATCACCGCGTCCCTTGGGGCCGCTGCCGGTGCCGTGGCAGTTCTGATGATGCCGCGCACAAACCCCACCAGACGCCTTGCTGCCAAGGCTGCCAACAAGATGGAGGATGTGGCCTGGAAGGTCAGCGACACCATTCACCAGAAAGTGGATAACTTTGATATGTAGCAAAAACCCGGGAGGAATACCTCCCGGGTCAAATTATTACAGTCCCCTGTCCTGTTTGTTCAGCCGATGAAGTGCATGGGCCATCACAGCAGTCAGTGTCATCGGGATAGAGAGAACAAGTCCATTCACCATTCCTGCAGTAAATTCCCCCCAGATCTCCATAAACTGTCCCGCAGTGACAATCAACAAGGACACAGCATTGCATCCAACGAAAATTGCCATCCGTGTAAAAATCTCTCCAACCCATCTCTTTCCGCAGCAATGGGCAATCAGGCAAAAGATGACACAGATACCAATCAGAATATAGAAGTAATATGCCAAGTGAAAATTCACATCACTCAGGGGTTCACCATTGTAGTGGTTCCCTGCATCCCACAACAGTGTCTCACCTTTGCCTGTCCAGGGATTGCAGTACCAAAAATTCTGACTGGATGCACCACCGGGCAGTTGATAAATCTTTGCACCCCAGTTTTCCGGTTCAATGATCTCCTGCATTTCCTGGGGCAGATCATTGTAATCCTGCCGTTTTGGCGGATTAAGAAGGCTTCCCAATCTTGCGGACATAATAATGCCGTAATTTCCCGAAATCTCACTGCTGTAAGGATTTCCGTCACCCAGACTTCCGGTTCCGCTTACAATATCTGCTGTGTGGATCCGAAGACTTCCATCTTCCAATGCTTCCACAGACTCCACTGCCTGCTCTGCTGTTAAATAAACTCTCGCATCCAAAAGCAGTGCCACACTCAAAATCAATGTAGCAACAAACATAACTGCCGTCAAAGCCGCCAGAATCCGTCGTCTGCGTATGGTATCCCCCACCCGCTTCAGGGATTTTGTCT
Organism: Oscillospiraceae bacterium; assembly: GCA_017409205.1. Taxonomy (GTDB): domain Bacteria; phylum Bacillota; class Clostridia; order Oscillospirales; family Oscillospiraceae; genus Faecousia. Next base: position 94,945 of record JAFQTF010000026.1, read on the forward strand.
CCACTTCAATGGGCAAAGCTGCTGCCTTTTTCAGAATCCCCAGCTGTTTGGTACAGGAATCGCAGGTGCAAAGATGTTCATCCACAAGCTTGCGGCTGTCCTCGCTGACCAGATCCTCTGCGTACAACGGAAGCAGGTCACGAATAATGTCACAGGAAATATCCATTACAATTCCTCCATTTCGTCCAGTATTTTTTGCCTGGCCCGGTGGTAGGTCACACAGGCCCAGTTGGCGGTCCGTCCAAACAGGCCGCCGATGTCTGCAAAGGAGAGCTGACCAAAGACCCGGAGGGAAAAGACCTCCTTATAGGGTTCCTTCAGTTCGTGGAGCAGCCGGTGGATCCGCATCGCCTGCTGTTTGTCGGAAATACACTCTTCAATGGACTTCCGGGGATCGGGGATCTGTATTTCGTCAATATCCTCGGTGTGCTTCGTCTTTCTCAAATGGGATAAGTAACAGTTTCTGCCCATGGCGCAAAGCCAGGTGCGGATATCGCAATCCCCCCGGAATTTGGGCAGGGCCTTCAGTGCCTGAAAGAAAACCTGCTCCGTCAGTTCCTCGGCAAGCAGTTCATCCTTGCAGATGGCCCGTAAGTACAGCTCCACATCCCGGAAATATTCCCGGTAGATAGATTCAAATTCGGTCACGCTCTCACCTCCTTACACCCATTAGACGCAGCCATGGAGAAAATCTTACAAGCATTCAGAAAAAAATTCAGGGGAAGGCGAAATGCCCTCCCCTGCTTGGATTATCCAATATCCAGCTTCACACTGTCATTCTCCACACGGATGGTGATGGAAGAAATAGGATTCTCAAAGGAATCGATAATGGCTTCGGAAATGGGATCTTCCAGCTCCTTCTGGATGGTGCGGCGGAGATTCCGGGCGCCATAGGTGACGGAATAGGCCTTTTTTACCAGCAACTGACGCAAATCATCGTCCCAGTCAAGACTCAGGCCCCGGGCAGAAAGACTCTCCTTCAGCTCCTTCAGCATGATGTCCGCAATGCCCAGGAAGTTCTCTTCCGTCAGGTGGTTGAAGGTGATGATTTCATCCACACGGTTGATAAACTCCGGACGCAGGAAGCCGCGAAGAGCCTTCATGGTCTTTTCCTTCACCATATCATTTCCGGTCTTTCCAAATCCGATACCGCTGACACCGCCCTCGGAGCCGGCGTTACTGGTCATGACGATGATGGTGTTTTCAAAATTCACCACACGGCCCTGAGCATCGGTGATCCGGCCATCATCCAGCACCTGCAGCAGTACGTTCAGCACATCGGGATGGGCTTTTTCGATCTCATCAAAGAGGACAACGCTGTAGGGACGGCGGCGGATCTTCTCCGTCAGCTGTCCGGCCTCATCATAGCCAACATAGCCGGGAGGGCTGCCGATCAGCTTGGAGACGGTATGCTTCTCCATATATTCGGACATATCCAGACGGATCAGGCTGTCCACACTGTCGAACAGATCGTCCGCCAGCCGCTTGACCAGTTCCGTCTTGCCCACACCGGTGGGGCCAACGAAAATAAAGGAAACGGGCCGCTTCTTGGGAGAAATACCCACCCGGTTCCGGCGGATCGCCCGGGAGACAGCCTCCACGGCTTCATCCTGACCCACAATATGCTCCTTCAGACGGTCGGAAAGCCCCTTGATCTGCTGATATTCCTGGGCCTTGATCTTGGAAGCAGGAATTTTGGTCCACAGTTCGATGATCCGGGCCAGATTTTCCATAGTAACAGCAGGAGCAGGCAGCTTTTCCAGTTCCTCGATTTTGGGCGCGATCTGCAAAAGCTTGCTGCGAAGAACAGCCAGACGCTCAAAATTCTGATTCTCAGTGTCCTCGTTCAGCATCCGCAGCTCCAGCTCGTAATCATCCCGTTCCTTCTTCAGTTCGGCAAGCTGACTGATCTCCTTGCACCGCAGGTTCACATCGGAGCAAGCTTCGTCCAGCAGGTCAATGGCCTTATCCGGCAGGAACCGATCGGTGATATACCGCTCGGACAGCACAACACACTGGTTGGCGATCTCCGGGGAGATCTGGACACCGTGGAATTCGGCATAGGCTTTGGCAATGCCCTGCATGATCTGGCTTGCCTCGGCAATGCTGGGTTCCGCCACAGAAACAGGCTGGAACCGGCGTTCCAGAGCCGCATCCTTCTCAATATACTTGCGGTACTCGGCAAAGGTGGTGGCACCGATGACCTGGATCTCACCCCGGGACAGGGCAGGCTTCAGGATGTTGGCGGCGTTCATGCTGCCCTCGGCATCGCCGGCGCCCACCAGATTGTGAACTTCATCGATGACCAGAATGATGTTGCCACATTCCTTGATCTCCCCGATCAGGCTCTTCATGCGGCTTTCAAACTGACCGCGGAACTGGGTGCCGGCCACCAGAGCCGTCAGATCCAGCAGGAACACTTCCTTGTCCCGCAGCTTGTAAGGCACTTCTCCGGCGGCGATCCGCTGGGCCAGGCCCTCGGCAATGGCGGTCTTGCCAACGCCGGGCTCACCGATGAGGCAGGGGTTGTTCTTCTGACGGCGGTTCAGGATCTGGATGACCCGCTCGGTTTCCACATCCCGGCCGATGACCTTATCCAGCTTGCCGTCTCTGGCCCGGCCAGTTAAGTCCATACAGTAGCTGTCCAGGAACTTATGCTTCTTGTTTTTCTTCTTTTTACCGGGCTTTTCCTCCTCCGGCTGCTCCTTTTGGGGCGCCTTGGGAGGCTGGGCGGGCAGATTGCTGCTGCCGCCGAACAGCTGGTTCAACAGAGGGAAGGTTGCCGTCTGGCTGTCGATCTCATCATCATCGGCATCGCCGGAGTCATCCCGCTGGCCGAACATGCTGCTCATCTCATCGCTGAGCAGATCCAGATCCTCTTCCGAAATGCCCATCTGGCGCACAGCCTCGTCGATCTGAGGGATCCCCAGACTCCGGGCGCAGCGCAGGCAGTAGCCCTCATTCATGGTAACGCCGTTTTCCATCTTGGTAATGAAAACCACGGCAATATTCTTTTTGCACTTGGTGCACATTTTGGGTTGCATTCTATTCACTCCTTATTCCAAGGAAAACTTCCTTTTCGATGCAGTATACCATAGGTCAGCCGAAAAAGGAAAAACAAATTATGAACGGTTTACGCCGTCCAGTCAGAGCCGGCTTCGAACTTCTCAATGCCGTCATCGTACCACAGGTGGGTCATGTACAATCCCCCGGGCGGTACCGTGGGGCCGGCGGCGGTGCGGTTTCCGGAATCCAGAATGGCGCCGATCTCCTCGGGGCGGATCTTGCCCTCGGCAGCATAGACCACAGTTCCGGCCATGGCCCGGGCCATATTATACAGGAAGCCGTTGGCGCAAACCTTCAGTGTGATGATATCTCCCCTGCGCTCCACGTTATAATAATATACGGTGCGCACCGTTGACTTGACATCGGTGCCCACGCTTCTCACCGCTGCAAAATCATGGGTACCCACGAACTGGTCCGCAGCCGCCTGCATGACTTTCTCATCCAGATGCTTGGGATAAAACCAGGCCCGGTTGACATAAAACGGATCCTTCAGACGGGAATTATAGATCTGATAGGTATACTCCTTCCGGACGCAGGAGCCGATGGCATTGAAATTCTCATGGACTTCAAATGCCTTCGTCACCACGATATCACAGGGCAGATGGGTATTCATGGCGTAAGGCAGCCGGTCCACCGGAATGGTGGAGGTGGTGCGGAAATTGGCCACATAGATCCGGGCATGGACGCCGGCATCGGTACGGCCGCAGCCGGTAACATGGACCGGATGGCCCACGATCATGGCGGCAGCCTTTTCCACGGTCTCCGCAACAGTTGGCAGGTTCTTCTGAACCTGCCAGCCGTGATAATCTGTTCCAAGATATGTTAAAAACAGGGCAATATTTCGCATGATCTACCTCACAGACCGAAGCTTGCCAGCACGATGACCAGAACGGTCAGCACAATGCCAATCCCAAATGTGACCATATCGTTGCGGCGGTAACGCAGCAGCTTCATCTTGGTGCGTCCCTCTCCGCCCTGATAGCAGCGGCACTCCATGGCAGTCGCCAGCTCGTCCGCCCGGCGGAAAGCACCGATGAACAGGGGCACCAGAATGGGGATCAGGGCTCTGGCCCGCTCCATCAGACTGCCGTTTTCAAAATCTGCACCTCTGGCCTTCTGGGCGGACATGATCTTGTCGGTCTCCTCGATCAGGGTGGGGATAAACCGCAGGGCGATGCACATCATCATGGACAGTTCGTGGACAGGCACATGGAGCTTCTTCAGCGGATTCAGCAGGGCCTCCAGACCGTCTGTCAGGGAAATGGGCGAGGTGGTATAGGTCAGCAGGAAGGTGCCGGTGATCAGCATCAGGATTCTGGCCATCATAAACACGGCCCGGGTCAGGCCACCTTCCGTGATGATGATGAAATCCGCAATATTCACCAGCGTCCGTCCGTCACGGGTAAAGAACAGGTTTAAAACACCGGTAAATACCAAGATCATCACCAGCGGCTTCATGCCCCGGAGGATGGACTTGGGCGGGATGGTGGAAATTTTGATGGCAGTCAGCAGGAACACCAGCATGACGGCATAGGATACCCAGCTTTTGGCCAGAAACAGCGCCACGATGTAAACCACCAGCATGATAAGTTTGGTTCTGGGATCCAGTCGGTGGATTGGAGAATTGCCAGGGAAATACTGGCCCAGGGTAATATCCTTAAGCATGGGCAGCGCCTCCCTTCAGCCGTTTCAGCTCTGCGACAGCCTGATCGATGGTGTAGACATTTTTCACATCCACACCCAGCTGCTGCAGACCCAGGAATACTTCCGTCACCTGCGGGATGGAGAGGCCCATATCCTTAAGTTCCCCGGCCCGGTCGAAAACCTGAGCCGGAGGGGCATCCATGGCAAGCTTTGACCCGTTCATCACCAGCAGGCGGTCGGTCAGGCGTGCCACATCCTCCATGGAATGGGATACCATCATAATGGTGGCGTTCTTTGCCCTGCGGTACTGTTCGATATTGGAAAGGATCCCAGCCCGGCCCACCGGGTCAAGTCCGGCGGTGGGCTCATCCAGGATCAGCACCTCCGGCTCCATGGCAATGACACCGGCGATGGCGACTCTGCGCTTCTGTCCGCCGGAAAGGTCAAAGGGAGATACCTTCAGCTGCTCCTCGGTAATGCCCACGAATCCGGCAGCCTCCCGGACACGGCGGTCGATCTCCTCCGGGGAAAGGCCCATGTTTTTGGGGCCAAAGGCAATATCCTTGTAGACAGTTTCCTCAAAAAGCTGATACTCCGGGTACTGGAACACCAGACCCACACGGAATCTCGCCTGACGGGTCAGCTTCTTATCGGACCAGATATCGGTTCCATCCAGCAGCACCTCACCGGAGGTGGGCTTCAGGAGACCGTTAAGCTGCTGCATCAGGGTGGATTTTCCGGAGCCGGTATGGCCAATGATGCCGATAAACTCTCCGCGGCTTACAGCAAAGGACACATTGTCCAGCGCCTTATGCTCAAAGGGTGTGCCGGCAGAATAGATATAATTTAAATTCTTTACTTCCAGAATGGGGTTCAATGCAATTCCTCCTTGCGGGTCAGACCTGAATTTCAGTTCATCAGCCAGTCCTTCAGTGTCTGCGCGCAGTCTTTGGGGGTCAGTTTGTCCAGAGGCAGGTCGTAGCCTGCCATTTTCAGCTGCCAGCACAGCTCTACGCTGTCAGGTGCAGCCAGGCCGATGCTGTGGAGCAGCTCCACCTGGGAAAATACTTCCTCCGGTGTGCCGTCGGCAGCGATACTTCCTTTGTGCATCACCACCACACGTCCTGCCTGTGCAGCCTCGTCCATGTGGTGGGTTATGAGGATCACGGTGATCCCCTTTTCCCGGTTCAGCCGTCTGATGGTGTCCATGACCTCCCGGCGGCCCCGGGGATCCAGCATGGCGGTGGGCTCATCCAGCACGATACATTTGGGCTCCATGGCAATGACGCCGGCAATGGCAATGCGCTGCTTCTGGCCGCCGGAAAGCAGATGAGGCGCATGCTCCCGGTAGTCATACATACCGACCTGCTTCAGTGCCTTGTCCACCCGGTTGCGAATCTCGGGGCTGGCAATACCCAGATTCTCCGGGCCAAAGGCCACGTCCTCTTCCACCACGTTGGCCACGATCTGGTTATCCGGATTCTGGAACACCATGCCCACACTGCGTCGGATCACCATCAGCCGTTCCTCGTTGGCGGTATCGATACCGCTCACCAGAACACGACCGCCGCTGGGCAGCAGAATGGAATTGAAATGCTTGGCCAGCGTGGATTTTCCACAGCCATTCATACCCAGAATGGCAACAAAGGAGCCTTCCTCAATGGTAAGGTTCAGGTCCTTAAATACGGCGATGCCGGGCATGTCATCCATGCCCGGATACGTATACGCCAGATGTTCGGTTACGATCATTTCGCTCAATGCTATCTCTCCCTCAATCAGGGTGTCCACCGTCCGGTGGCGCCGCAGGGCAGGATCAGACCGGATTCCTTCACGGGAAGGCCCAGTTCGCCTGCAGCTGTTTTACCGCCGTGGGCGGCACCGAATACCACATCGGAGGCATAGGCCACCGCAGAGGGGGCCAGACCGGTGGTATAGGAATTGATGATGACGAACAGCGGATCGTCAGACAGCAGCTTCGCCGTCTCCTGCAGGAAGGGGAAGAAGCTTGTCTCCATCTTCCAGATCTCGCCGCCGGGACCCCGGCCATAGCTGGGAGGGTCCATGATGATGCCGTCATAGCGGCGTCCACGGCGAATCTCCCGCTGGATGAACTTGCCGCAGTCATCCACAATCCAGTGGATGGGCCGGTCGGCAAGGCCGGAGGCCACGGCATTTTCCTTCGCCCAGGCCACCATACCCTTGGAGGCATCCACATGGTAGACCTCCGCGCCGCCGGCTGCCGCAGCCAGTGTGGCGCCGCCGGAATAGGCAAACAGGTTCAGCACCCGGACAGGACGCTTTGCCGCAGCGGCTGCCACCTTCTCCCGGATGAAATCCCAGTTGGCAGCCTGCTCCGGGAACACGCCGGTGTGCTTAAAGTTCATGGGCTTGACATTGAATGTCAGATAATCCTTATATTTGATCTGCCAGCGCTCCGGCAGCTTGTGGTCAGACCAATGACCACCGCCGGTATTGCTGCGGATATAACGGGCGTCATAGCGCTTCCACTCCCTGGCAGCATGAGGGGTATTCCAGATCACCTGCGGATCGGGCCGCACTAGAATATATTTGCCCCAGCGTTCCAGCCGCTCGCCGGCGGAAGTGTCCAGAACCTCGTAGTCCTTCCATTCATCAGAAATCCAAAGCATGGAATCTCTCCTATCTCTTTCCTAAATATGGCTGTCGGTCAGACAGGGATCAGTTCCAGCCGCCGGAATCCCCACGATCATCGCTGGAGCTGTCTTCCTCATCATTTCCGCCAAAGTCATTGTCCTCAAACCATTCGTCCTCTTCGCCCGGGAATTCCTCAAAGTCTTCCCAGTAGGCTTCATCGTGCAGCGGGCAGCTGAGGTACGGCGCATCGCCGTTCAGTCCGCCGTAGAAGCCGGTCCAGACCAGACCGTCTCCGCCTTCATCCACATAATAGACATAGCCGTTGTCGCCGTACACATCCACCAGGCCGGAGGACAGGGCATCCCGGATCTCGCGGACTTCCGCAGGGGTCAGTTTCACCAGAGAACGGGTCTGAATATCTCCGTCGCCGAAGGCAGCACAGTATTCATTGGCAACACCGCCGCCTTCCACGCAGTAGTGGACAGCAACATGCTTGTCACAGGTGCCGGTGGGCACATCATCGGGATAACACATCACATTGACAACCCGGTTGATGCCCCGGGCATCGTTATAGCAGGCATCCGTTGCCAGCATGCCGGAATCCAGACACACGCTGATGCTGCGCATGGCATTGGCGCTGAACAGGCCTTCGTTGCCCAGTCCCTGATGGATGGGCTGCATCACCTTCCGCCACAGCTGGGCTGCAGGGTTGGTATTCAGATGGATCTGCTCAGGAATGTTGTAACCGCACCACACTGCAGCGGTATAGTGACTGGTATAGCCGCAGAACCAGCGGTCACGGTTGGAGGAGGTGGTGCCGGTCTTGCCGGCGATGGACTGGCCGCCGAAGATGGCGGCGCCGCCGGTGCCATGGTTGGCCGCATTGTACAGGCAGTAGTTCACGTAATTGACGGTCTTCTCGCTGAGCACCTGGCGGGACTCCTGATCGTTGTCCAGTACCAGCTCACCGTTGCTGTTATAAACCTTGGTATAGAGTCTCGGCTCCCGGTAAACACCGTCATTGGCAAAGGTGGCATAAGCTGCGCTCATATCCCGAACGGTAGAGCCCACCGTCAGAGCGCCCAGTGCCAGAGGGGCCCGGTCCAGGTCGGACTTGATCTGACCGTTTTCCATGGGATATTCTTCGATCAGATTGCTCTGACCCAGATTGTATTTTGCAAAGCTGTAGGCATAGTCATAGCCGATCATGTCCAGGGTGCGGACAGATACCGTATTGACGGAGGACACGATGCCCTGGTAAACCGTTCTGGCATACTGATACTGACGGTTGTCGTTCTTGGGCCAGCCGGTGCCATCCTGATAATAAACAGGCAGGTCCTTAACCACTGTGGCAGGGCTTACCATGCCCAGCTCAAAGGCAGGGGCATAGACAGAAACAGGCTTCTGTGCAGAGCCGGTCTGCAGCTTGGCCTGGGTGGCCTTGTTGTATGCATAGAAGGTATCCTTCTCACCCACGCCGCCGGACAGAGCCACCACATCGCCGGTGTCGTTGTCGATGATCACAACAGCGGACTGGAGCTGCTGCTGGCTGTTGGTATGGGGAATGTTGCTCAAGTCGCCGTAGATCTCATCCACGACCTTCTGAACTTTCATATCCAGGGGGGTGAAAATATGGTAGCCGCCCTTCTGGATGCGCTCCAGATAGACTTCCCGCATCTTTTCATCCATTTCATCCCAGTCATAGCCGTCCTCGGCAGCAAAGTCAGCCGCCACATCCACCAGCACGGCGTCCACATACCAGGAATAGATGTGCTGGGAGGCATCGGTCTTGACGGTGGTCTGGGTTCCACATTCAGGGCAGAAGTAGCCGCCATCCTCCTGAATATAGGTGCTCATGGTGCCCTCATAGCGGCACCGCTCCCCTTCGCAGACTGCCCAGCGGTCCGCATCGGCAATGCCGGACTTGAAGACCATTTCCTGCGCGACCGCTTCCTCATATTCCGTCTGGGTCAGGTAGCCCTGATTCAGCATTTCGCTGAGGACATTCAGCTGGCGATAGCGGTTCCGGCCTGCACCGTCCCGTTCCTCACCCTTGTACTCATAAACACTGGTGGAATAGGGGTTGAAAAGAGAGGGGTTGTTGGTGATGGAGATCAGACTTGCACACTCCGCCACAGTCAGGCTCTGCAGTTCCTTGCCGAAATACTCGGCAGCGGCACTCTTGACGCCATAGCAGCCGCGGCCAAGGTAAATACGGTTCAGGTATTCCTCGATGATCTTATCCTTATCATATTCCCGCTCAAACACCTGAGCCCGGAAAATCTCCATGACCTTCCGCTGCACGGTGACAGACTTCTGATCCGTCACATTCTTGATCAGCTGCTGGGTGATGGTGGAACCGCCGAACTGGCTGTCGCCGCCGAAGAACATATTCAGGCAGGCCTTCACCGTGGTGATCCAGTCCACGCCCTGATGCTCATAGAACCGCTTGTCCTCGATGGCCACGGTGGCATCGATCAGAGCCTGGGGGATCTCCTCCAGGGTTGCCACCTGACGGTCTGTGGTGGTGTAGATCTGCTGCAGCTGCTGAATATTGCCGCCGCCGTCCACATAGTATACAAAGGAAGTCTCATCCATGCCGTAGTCATCGATGGACCAGTTGGCTGCCTCCGTCAGGATATCATCCTGAAGATAATCGCCCAGCGTGCCCACAAAGACAACACCGCAGACCAGCACGATCATCAGCACGGTGGCTGCTGCACCGATGGCGATCTTCAGCAGAGAAAAGGCAACAGAAACCAGCGTATACAGCACCTTCAGGCTCCAGTGGGGGTTCCACTGCTGCCGGGGCTTTCTGGCTCTCCTTCTTTTCTTGTTTTCATTTTCCATATTATATAACCTCCCGCTGCCGGTACCGGCATCAGACATAATTCCTATCAGGGGCATCATTGGCATAATGCTAGTCATAGCATTATAGCATACCCGGTTTCAAAACGAAAGACCCAAATTATTAATAATCATTAAAATATGGGGAATGCTTGGAGTGTAAAGTATGAAGTACGGAGTTGAAGATCATGAAAAGAAAGCTGACCGGGATCCTGCTGGCAGCTATGTTTGTGCTGGGAAGCCACAAGGGATATCTGGCACTGTGGAAGGAAGACCGTCCGGAGCCCTTTCAGATTTTCCCGGTGAAGATTTCACTGCTGCCGGAGGAGGATCAGGCTGCTCTGGAAAAAGGGATCCGGGCCAGAAGTGAAATCGAACTGTCAAGTCTTTTGGAAGATTTTCTGTCATAAAATTTAAGGCGCTATTCTGTTGAATATTTCCTCTTGATTTTATACCGCTGAGGCTGTAAAATATACCCAAAGCAGCAAAGCTCAGGAGGAACCTTTATGGAAGACCAGTTTGGCTCTGACTTCCTCACCATCGTGGATGAGGACGGCACCGAATATGAACTGGAAGTGCTCAGCACTCTGGAATATGACGGCAATACCTATCTCGCTGTGATCCCCGCCGGACAAAGCGCGGAGGAATTCCAGCTGGAAGTCAGTATTCTCAAGTCCGTGGAAGAGGACGGCGAGGATATCCTCAGCGCCATCGAGGACGAAGAAGAACTGCAGGCCGTTTACGATCTGATCATGGATTCCCTCTACGAGGAAGATGACGAGGATTAACTTCATTTCATCTGCCTGCTTGGTGCGTGGCGTGTCTATTTGGACCCACATTTTTTTATTGGGACGTTAGTTTTTCTGTCTGTTTGCAGGCCTCCCGCCCCCGCTTTGACGTGGGGTGGATGTTGGAAGCAGTAATGGCAGAAAACGGCAACCCACCTGCCATTCGTGCAGGTCATAAATTGATGCGTTACGGCTAAAGCGGGTGCCCGGGGACTTCGGTCCCCGGGCTTTTTTTGCCCCTGTGATGCTGCCGACGCTGTATGCTCCGCAGCCCTGCGCTGTTTCATGCTGCCATCCGGCCATTTTCTGATATACCATACCGGAGCGATGCCGTCCGGAAATCTGTAAACTTTTTGCGCATTTCGGGCAGTTTCCCCTTTTTCCCTCTTGAAACAAAAATAGAAATGGGGTATAATACAGCGGTCTATGCATTTTGCGTAAGAAACACCTAGAGTCTATTGAGAGGAAATGATCACATGAGCGCATCCAGCAAGAAGAAGCTCCGCAATGAGCTCGAAGCTGCCAAGCTGACTGAACGGCAGCTTGCTGAGCAGAAGGAAGCAAAGAAAACCAAACTGTACACCATCGGCTTTGTTGTGGTTCTGGTGGCCCTGATCGCCATCGCCGTCATCGTGGGCGTCAGCCAGACCCTGACCAACAGCGGTGTCCGCGAAAAGAACACCACTGCCCTGACCGTGAACGGCACCGATCTGAGCAATGCCGATCTGAACTACTTCTACATCGACGAACTGAACGCTTTCTATTCCGAGAACGGCAGCTACGCTGCCCTGTTCGGTCTGGACGTGACCCTGCCCCTGAACAAGCAGGTCATGGACGAGGAAACCGGCGAAACCTGGGCTGACCACTTCCTGTCCGCCGCCAAGTCCAGCGCAACCGCTGTCTACTCCGTCTGCGACGCCGCCGCAGAAGCCGGCCACACCCTGAGCGAAGAGGAACTGGCCACTGTGGATTCCACCATGAACACCCTGGGCATGTACGGTACCATCTATGGCTACGGCGATGCCGAGGGCTATCTGAAGGCCATGTACGGCCACGGCGCCACCGAGGAAGGCTACCGCAGCTACATGGAAAAGTGCATCCTGGCTGAGTCCTTCCAGAATGTCTATGCCGAGTCCCTGAATTTTGAGGATGCTGACCTGCGTGCTGCCGAGGCTGACAACTACAACCAGTACTCCTCCTACACCTACAACTATTACTACCTGGGCTCCACCCTGTTCCTGGAAGGCGGCACCACCGACGAGAACGGCAATACCACCTACTCCGATGAAGAAAAGGCCGCTTCCATCGTTGCTGCTGAAGAAGCCGCAAACTCCCTGATCGCACAGAACATCACCTCTGTTGAGGAACTGGACGCCGCCATCGCTGCACTGCCCATCAACGCTGACAACGATACCGCTTCCAGCACCCACTTCGAGGATCAGCCCTACAACAACCTCAGCGCTACCATCGCCGAGTGGCTCACCGAGTCCGGCCGCAAGGAAGGCGACATTGCCTGCCTGAAGAATTCTTCCACTGCCGACGACGGCACCGAGAATATCTACGGCTACTACATCGTCTACTTCGGTGGTTCCAATGACAATAATTTCGCTCTGAAGAATGCCCGCCATATCCTGGTCTCCTTCGAAGGCGGCACCACCGATGCCACCGGCGTCACCACCTACTCCGATGAAGAGAAGGCCGCAGCCAAGGCTGCCGCTGAGGAGATCCTGGCCGAGTACGAAGCTGCTCCCTCTGAAAGCGCCTTTGCCACTCTGGCTACCCTGCGCTCCACCGACACCGGCTCCACCGAAAACGGCGGTCTGTATGAGGACATCTATCCCGGCCAGATGGTCACCGCTTTCGAGGAGTGGTGCTATGATGAAAGCCGCAAGGCCGGTGACACCGGTATTGTGGAAACCGAGTACGGCTACCATGTGATGTACTTTGTGGGTGACAGCGACATCACCTACCGCGACTACAAGATCTCCAACGACCTGACCGTGGACGCTGTCAGCGAATGGTACACCAACATCGTCAATGCCGCCACCGTCACCGAGGGCAACCCCGAATACATGTCTCTGGACATGGTCATCGGCGGTTAAACCATCCTGCATAACAAAACGCCTCCTGTGGAAACCTATTTCCACAGGGGGTGTTTTTTTGCGATCCCATCCATATTGGGCTATGGCCCTGGCCGGAGGGCTTGCGGGGGCAGTAAACGGTCTCTTCGGCGCAGGCGGAGGCATGGTGCTGATCCCGCTGCTGACCCTGCTGACACAGCTGAAACCGGAAGCTGTTTTTCCCACTTCCGTATCCATCATTCTGCCAGTGTGTCTTGTTTCTCTGGGGGTTACCGCCCTTTCCGGGCAGATCGCCTGGCAGGATGCGCTGGTGTGGCTTCCCGGCAGCGCCGCAGGAGGTATTCTGGCAGGCTTCTTCGGAAAAAAGATCCCGGTGAAGTGGCTTCACCGGGGCGTGGGGATCCTGATCCTGTGGGGAGGTATCCGATATTTATGCTAGAATCCATTCCCTTTGTGCTGATTCTGGGAACGGTGCTGGGATTTCTTTCCGGCATCGGTGTGGGGGGCGGCAGTCTGCTGATGCTGTGGCTGACAGCGGTGGTGAATATGCCGCCGGAGACTGCCCGGAGCGTCAATCTGCTGTTCTTTCTCCCCTCTGCCCTGATCGCCTGCTTCTTCCGGTGGAAGCAGGGGGTTCTGGATCTGAAAACCATACTTCCTGCCGTGATCTCCGGATGTCTGGCAGCCGCCTTATTTTCCTGGGTGGGAACCCTGTTTGAAACATCGGTTCTGAAAAAGCTATTCGGAGGGCTTCTTATCCTCACCGGTCTGCGGGAAGTATTCTATAAAGAAAAAGGGGCATCCTGAGGATGCCCCTGGATCACCGTTTCCGGAAAGCCAGATAGCCCTCCAGGATCAGGGATGCCGCCACGGCATCCACCGTATTTTTCCGCTTCTTTCCATGGTAATTGTGCTGCGACAGGATATTATGCGCCTCCACTGTGGTGCGGCGCTCATCCCACATGACAACAGGCAGGCCCGTGACCTCCTTCAGCCTGTCCGCAAAGGCCCGGCACAGCTCTGCCCGGGGGCCTTCGGTGCCGTCCATGTTTTTGGGCAGGCCCACAACGATCTCGCCAACGCTGTTCTCCCCGGCCATGCGGACGATATCGGCAATGGCTTTCTCCGTATTCCGGCTGGGGACAACGGCGGTGGAGCCCACGATGGAGCAGAGCAGATCGGAAATGGCCACGCCGGTCCTGGCGTCACCGTAATCGATTCCCATGATTTTGTACATAAATGATCTTCCTTTCCTTCATCCTGCTGCTATTATAGCGCATGTCCGCAAAAAATGGAAGCCACTTCAATTCGGAAATAAAAATTCAGAATCCCCGGATTCCGGCTGATGAAAGTTACAAAATTTCACCAAAATAATTGTTGACATTCCACACCCCCTGTGATATCATGTTTTTACCTGTGAAAAGGGCTATTTTTTTGCGGCCATTTTTCAGCTCCGGGCGGTTATTTGTAGTTGACCGCGTCTAAATTCCAATTCTTAGCCGGGGTGATACAGGGAGGCAATTTTTAAGGAGGTGCCGTTAATGCGCGTGAAAGTCACACTGAGATGCTCTGAGTGCAAGCAGAGAAACTACAACACCATGAAGAACAAGAAGAACGACCCCGACCGTCTCGAGATGAAGAAGTACTGCAGATTCTGCAGAAAGCACACCACTCACAACGAGACCAAGTAAGGAGGCGCTCCAGTCATGGCTGAAGTCAAAAAGGAAAACTGGTTCAAAAGAACCTGGGGCAAGACCTGCAAGTACTTCCGTGAGCTGAAGAGCGAACTGAAGAAGGTCATCTGGCCCACCCCCCAGCAGGTACTGAAGAACGCTGCTATCGTCATTGGCTGCGTCATCTGTGTCGGTATCTTTATCTGGCTGTTCGACTTCGTTGCCCAGTTCGGCATCGATGCCCTGATCAGCGCTGTTCACAGATAAGGGTAACGCATCATGGCAGAAACTGCAAAATGGTATGTGGTCCATACCTATTCCGGTTATGAGAACACTGTAAAGGCCACCATTGAGAAGACCGTTGAGTCCCGCTCCCTGCAGGATGTGATCCTGGCCGTTTCCATTCCTCTGGAAACTGTCACCGAGATCACTGAATCCGGCGTCAGCAAGACCTACGACCGTAAGGTCTATCCCGGTTATGTTCTCGTCAAGATGGTTTACAGCGATGATACCTGGCACGTTATCCGGAACATCCGCGGAGTAACCGGCTTCGTGGGAACTTCCAGCAACGACCCCACTCCCCTGACGGAGGACGAGGTCTACGCCATGGGCGTAGAAAAGAAGGAAATCATTGTCAACTACGCTGTTGGCGATACTGTCCGGATCCTGGATGGTCCTCTGAATTCCTTCACCGGCACCGTTGAGAGCATCGAGGTCGAAAACAACACGGTAAACGTGATCGTTTCCATGTTCGGCCGTGAGACCTCTGTCGAGTTCGAGCTCGATCAGGTCGAGGTCGTATCCCAATAAACGCATCGAACCGATTTCTTCGGTTGGACCGTGGGAGGGGTTAAAAACCCCGCAAGAAATACGCAAAGCGTATATTACCACATCTTATTCAGGAGGTGCTTATTATGGCACAGAAAGTCACTGGCATTATCAAACTGCAGATCAACGCCGCAAAGGCAACTGCTTCTCCCCCTGTCGGCCCCGCTCTGGGTCAGCACGGCGTTAACATCGCTGCTTTCATCAAGGAATTCAACGCCCGTACCAAGGATATGGAAGGCTACAAGATTCCTGTCGTCATCACTGTTTACGCTGACCGCAGCTTCACCTTCATCACCAAGACTCCTCCTACTCCCCTGCTGGTCATGAAGGCCATCGGTTGTGAGAAGGGTTCCGGCGTTCCCAACAAGCAGAAGGTTGGCACCATCACCAAGGCTCAGATCTCCGAGATCGCCAAGACCAAGATGCCCGACCTGAACTGCGCTACTCTGGAGGCTGCTGAGTCTCAGGTTGCCGGTACCTGCCGCTCCATGGGCATTACCGTCGTCGACTAATTTTCCGTCTGACGAAAATTCATTCGCTATTTGCTTATCCGGTAATCTGACCGGAAATGTGGGAGGATTATTCCGCATCACCACTATATAGGAGGAAATTACATTGTTTAGAGGCAAAAAGTATCAGGAGAGCGCCAAGCTGATTGAC